>JAKSDI010000024.1 GCA_022360175.1 Chitinophagales bacterium | reverse complement strand
TTGATTGTTGGTTGGATCAAGATTAAAAGCACCAAGAGCACGAGTTGCTTTTTTGTATGCTTTGTTACCATCCTGAGCACTTACTGAAGTGATCAGGCAGAATGCTAGCAATCCTAAAAGAAGTTTTTTCATGATAGAAAAATTATTTTTCACTTTTTTGTTTACAAAATTGTTGGTTAAAACATGTTTTGAATAAGCATGCTTTAAAACTTTCATTCTTCTGACGAAAAACCAGTGCCTATCGGTATTTATAAAATGTTAAAGTTTTATTCTTCTTCCTCTCCTACCGTATTATTAGCCTGTTCTTCCCCAGATTCTCGAATTACTGCTACATCTGCGATGTCATCATCTTCTCCTAAGCGAATTACTTTTACGCCTTGTGTAGCACGCCCCATCACTCGGATATCGTTTGCGGCCATTCGAATTATAATACCATTACGGCTGGTGATCATCAGGTCATCTTCATTCGTAACCACTTTCATGGCAACTACTTTACCTGTCTTATCCGTAATCTGCATGTTTTTAACCCCTTTACCACCTCGGTTTGTCAAGCGATATTCATCAAATTCTGTTCGCTTGCCCATCCCTTTTTCAGAAATGACCATGATGGTTTGAGTTTTATCTTCAGGATCGATACATACCATACCAACTACGATATCATCTCCATCATTAGAAAGATTAATACCACGCACACCAGCAGCCGTACGCCCCATTACTCTAACTGCAGATTCGTTGAAGCGATTGGCAAAACCATTCCGGCTAGCCAAAAATACTTCATTATTGCCATTAGTGAGACGAGCTTCCAGTAATTGATCTCCTTCATTGATGGTAATAGCAATGATACCTCCCTGTCTGGGACGAGAATACGCTTCTACAGTCGATTTTTTAATTTGACCATTTTTCGTAGCAAAAATGATGTAGTGACTGCTGAGGAATTCCTTATCGGTTAAATCCTTAATATTAATGTAGGCCTTTACCTTATCATCTTTAGGTATGGACAAAATATTTTGTATAACCCTTCCACCTGATGTTTTAGAAGCTTCCGGTATTTCATATACCCGCAACCAATAACATTTACCTTGCTCGGTGAATAAAAGCAAATAATTGTGGGTGCTAGCAATGAAGAGATGTTCTATAAAATCCGCATCCCTTGTCTTACTTCCTCTTGATCCACGACCTCCTCGGCTCTGGGTTTTGTATTCAGAAACGGGTGTTCGCTTGATATATCCCAAGTGAGAAATAGTCACAACTACCTCTTCATTTGGAATTAAATCTTCAATGCTGATTTCACCATCAGAATAACTAATATCGGTACGGCGTTCGTCTCCATATTTTTCCTTTACCTCTTCTAGCTCTTCTATAACGATTTCACGCTGAAGCTCTTCGCTCTCCAAAATAGCTTTAAGATGTGCTATGCGTTGTTGTATCTCGTCATACTCTGCTTTCACCTTATCTCTCTCCAGGCCAGTAAGTTTTTGCAATCGCATCTCAAGGATCGCTTTAGCCTGAGCTTCCGATAAGACATTACCTTCTTCTCTTGGATACTCTCCCGACTGAGCCTCTTCTATGATGTCTCTGAATTTTTTCCAAAAAGCATCTTTGTCATCAATGAAGTCACCGCGCATCAGGCCTAACTTCGCTTCTTCCGGAGTAGAGCTGTTTCTGATGAGACTGATTACTTGATCTAGGTAGTCCAGTGCTACCAATATACCAACGAGAATATGGGCTCTGGCAAGTGCTTTATTCAGATCGAAACGAGTACGGCGCACAATCACCTCCAAGCGGAACTTGATGAACTCCTCAATCATATCCTTAAGATTGAGAGTCATTGGGCGACCATTTACCAAGGCAACATTATTGACACCATAAGATGTTTGTAGTGCAGAGAATTTGTACAATTTGCTCAGCACAACGCTAGCCATTGCATCTCTCTTCACTTCAACGACTATACGTAAACCATCTCTATCAGATTCGTCACGAATATCACTGATGCCTTCTATTTTCTTATCATTTACCAGTTCTGCTATTTTAGCAACCAGAGCGGCTTTATTGACCTGATAAGGGATTTCAGAAACGACAATTGTTTCTCTCCCATTAGCAGCAGTTTGTATTTCAGCACGACCACGGACTACGATTCTCCCACGCCCTGTATGGAATGCATCTCTAACACCTTGGTATCCATATATAATACCCCCCGTAGGAAAATCTGGAGCCTTGATAAATTCCATCAATTCATCAATGGTGATATCCGGATTTTTTACTGTTTCGACGATACCATCTACTACCTCGCGTAGGTTATGCGGCAACATATTGGTTGCCATACCTACAGCAATACCAGAAGCACCATTTACCAAAAGAGCAGGAATGCGAGTCGGTAAAACGGTTGGCTCTGTAAGCGTATCATCAAAGTTGAGAGAAAAATCAACTGTATCTTTATTGATATCAGCTAAAAGTTCTTCCGAAATACGCTGTAATCGAGCCTCAGTATAACGCATAGCCGCCGGGCTATCGCCATCCATAGATCCGAAGTTACCTTGTCCATCTACGAGGGGGTATCGAAGTGACCAGGGTTGAGCCATACGTACCATCGTATCATAAACGGATGAATCACCATGGGGGTGATACTTACCGAGTACTTCACCGACAATACGTGCAGATTTCTTGTGTGCTTTGTTGTAGGTTAGTCCTAATTCGTGCATTCCGTATAAAACACGACGATGAACAGGCTTGAGCCCATCCCGAACATCAGGTAATGCACGTGATACAATCACCGACATTGAATAATCAATGTAGGCTGACTTCATCTGTTCCTCAATGTTTACAGGAATAATGCGCTGGTTTGGAGCCATTTATTGTTTTATTCTTTAATATTACTTGTGGGAGCGCCATTATAAGAAACGCTAAAAACAGTCTTCACGTTTTCCTGTTCTACATAGTATGAACGATCGCAGAATACTTTTGTTAAGAACATGTTTCCCACACAAAAAGCGTAAAGGGTTCTTTATAAATGGTATGTTGTATGTAAAAAAATACAAGCGATTAATTATACTCAAACCCTTGATCTAAAGCCAGGCAAAGATAAGAAAAAATAGCGGGATTTTACCTTTTTATAACCATCGCTATAAGCAATAAAACTATATTTGCCTTCAAATTTTTTTTATGGCACAACAAGTAAAGCCTTACAACGAATCAGATAGCAAGAAACGGCAAGTTTCGACTATGTTCAATCGCATAGCTCCATACTATGATTTTCTCAACCGATTATTATCGTTGGGTATAGATACTATATGGCGTAAAAAGGCTATAAAACAGCTGGATAAAGCTCATGCTAAAGTTATATTAGATGTAGCTACAGGCACTGCCGATTTAGCATTAGAGGCATCAAAACAATTGACACCTGAAAAAATTGTTGGCTTGGATATTTCCAATGAGATGTTGGAGGTCGGTCGCGAAAAAATAAAAAGAAAAGGATTAAGCGAATTGATTACTCTTCAAGAAGGGGACTCTGAAAATTTGCCGTTTTCAGACAATACGTTTGATGCTATTACCGTTGCATTTGGTGTGCGAAACTTTGAGAATTTGGAAAAAGGGCTGAAAGAAATGTATCGAGTGATGAAACCAGGAGGTAAAGTAGTCATACTGGAATTTTCGCGTCCTCGAATTTTCCCTTTCAAGCAACTTTATAATTTCTATTTTCGCAACATTTTACCGGCTATTGGTAAGTTGACATCCAAAGACCCCAAAGCATACCGGTATTTGTACGAATCTGTTCAGGCATTTCCCGATGGCGATGCTTTTTTATCCATTTTAGAAAACCTAGGCTACAAATCGAATCGATGTATACCACTAACTCTTGGCGTTTGTTCCATCTATACGGCTACAAAATAGCTCTTGCATTTATTTTATTGTTGGCAAGCCAATCATCTTTCGCACAAGTAAATGGCGGCAACTATAACTTTTTTGACTTTCAGCAGAAGCCCTATTATTTTGGTATTACGCTGGGTTACAATACTTCTTCTTTCAAACCTTTCCGCTCTAAAAATTTCCTGGAAAGTGATTCAATAAGAATCATTGAATCAGTGAGTGGGCCAGGTTTTAACCTCGGTATAGTAACCAATCTTAAAATGGGAGATCATTTTGATTTTCGCTTCCTCCCTACCCTTTCCTTTGCGGAAAGAAATATAGAGTTTACTCGTAATGGCAGACTAGGTAATTTTACTCAAAGAAGAGTAGAATCTGTACTAGTAGAAATGCCATTTCATATCCGTTATAAAAGTACTCCCTATAATGACTTTCGTTTGTTTGTTATAGCCGGAGTAAAATACTCCTTCGATGTGGCAAGTGATTCTGATAGCCGTCAGGCGGAAACGCTGGTTCGAATTGCTCCTAATGATTTCGCATTGGAATATGGAGCTGGCATACAATTCTTCTTCCCGTTCTTTATTTTTTCACCTGAGCTAAAAGTATCACACGGTATTGGAAATACCCTCATCTACAATAACAACCTGGAAGAGTCTACAGTACTGGAGAAGCTGTTGTCTCGAACTTTTACTATTTCTCTTCACTTTGAAGGATAATGTACCTCCGATCTCCAGATTAGCATATAATTCGATTCGACCTGAAAATGCTTAACAAAGTCAGGATTCAGTTATTCGATTTATAAACTCCGATCTGGAGATCGGAGATACTTAGCAAGGGCAAGATTCCTGCACATAAGCAATCACATCGGGAAAGAAACGATTAAATTCAGCATTTAGTAAATCCATATCTCTTTCCAAACTATCCATTACTCCTTCTAAGTGTTCTGGACGGCTTAGTCTATTGCGCAAACGACTGAATGTATAAGCCAATCCTTTTTTGGTACCATAAGACATCAGCCAGTCATCAGCTATCATCAGGGGCAAGTTCTTCTTTAAATGAGATGGCATCCATTCAAGATGTGCCATTAATATTTTGTATGTCGATTGAGTAAATTCACGGAGAAGCTGACCGCTGTATAATTCCCAATTTTGCGAAAGCAGATAATCATAAAACACATCAATAACAACTGGAGCGTACTTATGATGATTTGAATAAAGTCTTCGTACACCTGATAATACTTCAGGATGAACATCTGTATAAGAATCGATTTTTCGATGGAGCAATATCCCTTTCTGTACACCAGCAGGGTACTGCTCTAATGGGCTATTGCCTATATAATCAGCTAAAAAATTACCAACTAACCATTCTTCCTGGCCGCAGGATAAAAAGCAGTGTGCAAGAAAATTCATTTGCTAGAATTAATATTTTTATCTTTGCCGCTCAAAATTCAAATATCAGAAAGATATGGGACTTAAGTGCGGAATTGTTGGATTACCAAATGTAGGAAAATCTACCTTATTTAATGCGCTAACATCTGCAAAAGCATTAGCAGCTAACTATCCATTTGCGACTAAAGATCCGAATGTAGGAATGATTACAGTACCAGATCCACGCCTGGATAAACTGGCTGAATTTGTCAACCCTCAGAAAGTACTACCAACTACTATAGAAATTGTTGATATCGCAGGTCTGATCAAAGGGGCTAGCAAAGGAGAAGGCCTTGGGAATCAGTTTTTGGCAAATATCCGCGAGGTGGATGCTATTGTTCATGTAGTGCGTTGCTTTGAAGATACAAATGTAATCCACGTGGACGGCAACGTCAACCCAGTTCGGGATAAAGAAGTGATTGATACAGAATTGATGTTGAAAGATCTTGATACCGTTGAAAAGAGGCTGGAAAAGCTCAAAAAACAGGCAAAAAGTGGTAAGAAAGAAGATCAAAAATTAGTAGGGATTGCAGAAATTGTAAAAGAGCAATTGGAAAACTTCACCCCTGCTCGTGCAATGGATCTCGATGATGCCGGAAAAGAACTGATTCAGGATATGTACCTGCTTACTGCCAAGCCGATACTTTATGTATGTAATGTAGATGAAGAATCTGTAATTGATGGCAATGAGCATACCGAGGCATTCAAAGTTGCAGTAGCAGATGAAGGAGCTGAGGTCATTCTCATTAGCGCTGCCATAGAAGCAGATATTATAGAATTAGACAGCAAGGAAGAGCGTCAGGAGTTTTTGGAGGAAATGGGGTTAAAAGAACCTGGAGTCAATCGTGTCATTCGAGCTTCTTATGCCTTGTTAAATCTCATTACCTATTTTACTGCTGGTGAAAAGGAAGTGCGTGCCTGGACGATTGAAAAAGGCTGGAAAGCCCCTCAGGCAGCAGGAGTAATTCATACTGATTTCGAAAAAGGCTTCATTCGTGCTGAAGTAATCAAATATAATGATTACTTACAGTATCGTTCAGAGCAAGCCGTAAAGGAAGCAGGCAAAATGGGAGTAGAAGGTAAAGAGTATGTAGTAGGTGATGGTGATGTCATGCATTTCCGCTTTAACGTATAAATATTGGCTGCTTTTCAGTATTTCGTAATCTATAAGCCCTATGGTTATCTCAGTCAGTTTACACGCGAACATGAGACTCATAAGGTATTAGGAGATTTATATAATTTCCCAAAAGATGTATATCCCGTGGGCAGGTTGGACAAGGATAGTGAAGGCCTGCTCCTACTCACCAATGATAATAAGCTTAATCATCGTCTGCTCAATCCGGATTTTCGTCATAAGCGTACTTATTGGGTTCAGGTTGAAGGACAGATTACGGAAGAAGCCATTTTACAGCTTTCTCAAGGGATAGACATAAAAATAAATAAGAAGACATATCGCACCTTACCGGCGGCTGCCAGAATATTAGCCCCCCCTTCTCTTCCAGATCGGGACCCTCCTATTCGTTTTCGAAAAAATGTGCCTGATAGCTGGCTGGAATTAACACTATCAGAAGGAAAAAACCGACAAGTACGCCGTATGTGTGCCAAGGCAGGCTTTCCTGTGTTGAGGCTCGTCCGGGTACGTATTGAAAAGGTATTACTTGATGGTATGGATGTTGGAGAAATAAAGATATACGATGCAAAGAAAATATATGAGAACCTTGGCATAGATAAGTAACCTATTCAAGTATGCTTATTAATTTTTATCTTCTTCCAGCATTTAAAACTGCCACATATCCAAGTACTTGGCAAATATTTTAGCTAGATTTTCAGCATCTGAAATAGCTCTGTGGTGAGTGCCTGTAAATTCAAAGCCTTCTTGTTTAACAGCAGCTTTGAGTCCTTTTGGCCGATGAATGCGTTTAATTTCTTTATACTGCTGTTTAAGGTTGATATGCCTGATCGCCCAATCTGATTCCATGTCATGTAGTTCACAATCGTGGACTAGCATTTTCTTATCAAAATTACCCCAAGAGCACAATAGATATTCTTCATCAAAAATTTCGCCCCAATCTTGAAAATCTTCTACAACATCAGGAAACAGATCAGCACGATTTATTTGTTCCTGTTCTATACTAGTCAACTCTTTACAAAAGGGAGAAAGAGTAGGATTAACAATTGGTTTTACAAAACGGTTAAAAGTACTGCTTACTTCTCCGTAGCGGTTTACCATAACGGCTCCAATTTCGATAATCTCCTGTGTTTTGGAGAGCGGCCTTCCTTCCCAACAAGTGGCTTCCAAATCGTATATAATAAAATTCAAATTCTATGTATTAATTCCTATGACAAGCTTTAAAAATTGACATGGAAAGATAAACAGTTAAAGATTTCAATTAGCAGCTCTTAAATCAAATTCTCAGTAATTATTGGCAAATCTTTCTTCAGATTAACGTATTGATCCAGTCCATAGTTTTCCAGTCGATTGCGATAAAAATAAAGTACTTTAAAGCTATCGCTGATAATCGCTCCTTTTTTATTGAATTTCAAAGGTTTTGACAGATGATAAGTACCTAGTCGTTCTACACCATCTTGTATCAAATCTTCGATGTCAGCATGTATTTTATCAGAAAGTTTAATATCACCAACTTTTTCCATCTCAAAAAGTTTTTCCCTTATTTGAGATATTACCCATGCTAATTGTTCTTTAGAAAATATATATTCATCAGTAGGCAATCTGAGTAAGCCATATAAGTCTAGCTTAGTATTTTCTCTCTTTAATATTTCAAATGCACTAAAAGCGACAAGATGGCTACTCAATACGATATTATCCTTGTGGTATCTTTCAACTATCTCTGATGACAGGCGCTTTGTGTATTCTGCTTCTCTTTGCAAATTCGTTTTCACCTGGCCACTGGTAAAGAAGTACTCCTCCAATTGGATTGGGTTGCCATATTGATCATAACTATTACCTTCACTATCCACATGGTTGCCCAATACATCTAACGGCTGCCCAAATGAGAGGATAATTTCATTAGTTTCTGAAAAGAAGTTCCATGCATACTTCAATATACTGCGCAAGCTGTAAAAATTATCCTTAGATTTGATATAACGCTCTTTTCCAATCCGCTTTAAGTGTTGTTCAATTAAGAATTGGGCTTCCAATACAAAGTGATAACTTAGGATAAGCGGTACCACAAAAATTTTGGTATTATCGCCTTTCTTATAATTTGCCCGTTGGGCTTCAACTACCGTTCCCAACAACCCCAATTTCAACTGCTTTTCTAAAGCACCTGCACGAGAACGGGTTCCTCCTGGAAAAAACAGGCTATTCACCCCTCTTTGAAGAGAGAGGTTAGACATTGCTTTGAGGGTTTCCAGATAGATATGGTTTTTCTTTCTTCTATCTACACGGTATGCCCCCAATCGATTCATAAAATATGCAGTATAACCTGTATTATATAAATTAAGTCCTGCACCATATGAAAAAGATGGAAGTCCAACGAAAGCATCCAGCGCATATCCTATAAGAATAGAATCAAGATTACTAAAGTGAGTAGGAACAATTACTACAGTCCCCTTCTTCATCAATGCTCTAACTTGCTCTACCTGTCCTTTTACCAATAATCGATCTTCTAAACGCAACCTCGTCCCCCAGAATCGATGCAAATTACGACCAGCAGCCGTGTTTAGTAGCCTATTAAAAAAGAGCGTAAGGAATCTACGTGCAAATAAGAAGGTTTTAATTTTGAAAGTACCAACAATTTCTTCAGAGTAGCGATGTATAATTAACCTCAATAATTCTTCATTATTTTTTCGTGCTTCCTCCTCGCTTTTGTCCAAAGAAAAGTCAAGTAATTGTTTGCGTATTTTCCGCCAAAACTGCTTTTCGTTAGGAGGATCCACTTTCCAGGGAGCTTCCTTCATACGAATACGCTCTTTATAGATCGTTTTCGAAATTATATCGGTAAGATCTCCTGTAGGCCTTTCGGCAAATCGATTTAGTGTAAAATCAACTAATTCTTCAATGAAGTTTCGACGATCTTCGCTCAATTTATAAATTGGCCACTCCTCGATATTCGGGAAAACGTGATCGTATGTTTTTCTTTTTTTCGACATCTAGGTTTTATATAGGTTAGAGCATATTTAAATATTGCTCATTAACATCGTTTATCAGGCTTAAAATTTCATCCTTTCCTCTCCTACTATTGGCAGAAGTGATGATTTGTTGGGGTAAATCATTCCAATGTTCCAGAAGGGCATTTCGAACGGCATCGAGATTATTATCCAGTTCATCGGGCTTAAGTCGATCCGCTTTAGTATATCCTAAAACAAAAGGGATATGCTCTTCTCCAAGCATATTGACAAAATCAATATCAATTTTTTGGGGAGCAATATTAGAATCAATCAATACAAAAGTACACTGAAGGGTCATCCGTTTTTTTAGATAGCCCCGAATCATTTGCTCCCATTCTCTACGCTTTTTCTTCGAAATTCTAGCGTATCCATAACCTGGCAAATCTACCAGATACCATTCTCCATTGACTAGATAATAGTTAATCATTTGGGTTTTTCCCGGTGTTCGGGATGTATGAGCCAAATTTTTCCTGTCTACCAGCATATTGATAAGAGAGGATTTTCCTACATTAGACCTGCCAATAAAGGCATACTCGGGTTTTCCATCTTGTGGACAGAGGGATTCCTGAGGATAACTACCGGCAAACGCAACATGCTTTATTTCCATACCTGCTTCGAGCATTTTTAAAAGGCATTTTCGCAAAACGACAATAATACCGTAAAATTACGGCAAAATAAAAAAACTATTTCCATACAACCCATATACTCCCTTTATGCTCTTTAGTTATGTACAGAGAATAACACACTTCTTTGTCCTACACAGCACAAGAACTCCAGGGTACCTATGGTTTATGCTACTAGACGAATGACGGAAAGCGAATTGATAAAAAAATGCCTGGCTCAAGACCGCCTGGCTCAAAAAGAACTTTATAACCGTTACTGCAAAGCTATGTATACTGCTGCTTACAGGATTACGGGGGATTTTGATATGGCTAATGATGTTCTTCAAGATGCTTTCATCAAAATTTTTAGGGCTTTACCAAAATTTCGTCAGGAATCAACGCTTGGTGCCTGGATCAAGACTATTGTGGTACGCACAGCACTTAGTAAAGTAAAAAGAACACAAACTTTCGAACCCCTTGAAAATCACCATTTTTCACAGTCTATTGACTGGGGTACAACCAGTTTGGATACAGATTACCTTGAAAAAGCAATTATGGCATTACCAGAAGGATACCGTGCTGTTTTTGTTTTGATAGAAGTAGAAGGATACAGTCACAAGGATGTCTCTGATATGCTAGGCATTTCAGTAGGTACTTCAAAATCGCAACTCTTCTACGCAAAGAAGAGGCTCAGAGCCAGTATCAAGGAGTTTCGAGACATTTAAAATGTAAAAATTGGCATGCAAGAGCAAAATAGGGAAACATTAATTAAAGCAATTAAAGAGCTGCCTGTTCATGAACCAGGACCAGCTGTATGGGATCGTATAACTGGTGAACTTGATTTACAAGAATCTATCCAGCAACTCCCACAATATGCTCCGCCATCTGCTATATGGGAAAATATAGAAGCCGAGCTCGATTCGGCACCTGCAAAACAAGCAAAGCGGATTACCTTATACCGAAAGCTTTCCGTAGCAGCATCAGTTGCTATTCTATTAGTTGCAGGTTTTTGGCTCCTCCCGAAAGAAAATGCATCGGAGACAGTCAGTTATGAAGTTGCGATGGCAGAGGAAGTTTTTAAGTATGAAAATGATTGGGATGGAGATGAATCCTCACTAATAGTTGCTGTAAATGCTTTTAAAGGAGATCCTGTTGCCCAACAAGACGATAATTATAATACGCTTCTTGCAGAATGGGATGAATTAAATGAAGCTAAAAAAGAGATTAAGGAAATGATGGATAAATATGGACATGACAGTCAATTTGTCCGACAGCTAGGAGCTATAGAAAGAGGACGTGCCGCTGTAGCAAAACAAATGGCCATTAATATATAACCGTATTTAAATAACCAACAACTTGAAAATAATTATGAGAAAGTTGTTTCGCACATATATCTATTTTATTGTACTTACTATTCCGTACTATGCTGGTGCACAAACTACTCAGCAATTGCACCTGATCACCAAAACAATGGAAAAGTCTTTTACTTATCAAGACGGTTATGAGGTGAATATCGAAGGGGAAAAGGCCGACGTTTTCATTGATACCTGGGATAAAAAAGAAATCAGTATTAAACTAGAGTTGTCTGCCCGGCATCCTGACAAAGCTGTAGCAGAAGCTGATCTCGAAAAGATCAAGTACATTGCTAAGCGTGTGAAAAACAAAATATATTTGCGTAATTATATTTCAGAAGAGGAAGGTATTGATGCTCCTACTTCTAATCTCGATGCGCAATATACCATATACGTACCAGAGGAATGCCCCGTATATCTCAAGAATTATTTTGGGGTGTCTAATGTAAGCAATCTCACTAACCAATTTCGATTTTTTGGAGAGTTTAGCCAGGTAGGTATGAAGAATATGAGTGGTAATTTGGACCTCACTAGCCGTTTTGGTGATATCAATGGTAAAATGCTTAACGGTATTGTAAGTGTAGATTCCAGACGATCAGATATTACACTAGAGCAAATACAAGGTAGTTATAATATAAAAGCAGAATATGGGATTGTACGTATTTTATCGGGACAAGGTTTGTTAGACCTCAACATAGATGCCGATAAAAGCGATGTATATCTTTTTGATAAAAAATTACTGGATTATGGGTATGTACTCAATACCCGGCATGGTGAAGTACGATTCCCCAGCGATTTAAAGCTCGAATTCATTGAAAACTCTGATGAAGTGAAAAAGCTCCAATTTACTCCTCAACAGGAGTTTTATCCAAGTGTGAGTATATCTGTAACATTTGGAGATGTTTATCTGGAGAAATCCGTACCAGTAAATGCCGATTTCTAGAAAAGTTAAGAGCGCTAAAGAAAAATTAAGGCTATGCCCTACTCTACTCCTTTAGCGCTCTCCAATTGTATGTAATATCAATCTCTTTATTTATCTAATAACCTTCTATGATAGTTAATCTGCCCAAGATGATAAGCCAAGTGGGTAACAAGATGGACTAGCACATATTCAGTACTAACGTTTTCTTTAAATACAGCAGCAGAATATTCCTCTTTTAATTGTTCATCTGTAAGAAGATTTAAAGCAGCATCCACTTCAATTTTCGTTTGGCCTATCTTAGCAATTAATTCTGCCCTTGGAATATTTTTTAAGGAAAACTCTAAATCTCTTTGCCTGATATATCCATTCTTTCCAATCTCAGCACCGATATACGTATTTAAATTACCTATGAGATGGAGGCAGAGATTCCCTGCTGAGTTTGATATTTCTCTACTAACTTCCCACATATTACGTTCATCTCCATAGCTTTCGATTTCCTCTTTAAGCTTATTTAAATCTCTATTAAACAGCCTTTTAAGTGTTTCAACAAGTAATTTTTGCATTGGCATTCTTAGTTAAAAAGGATATTCAGTAAAACGATTATCGCCCTACATAATTGAACGGAGTAATTTCTTTTAACTCTGCTTTTATTGCATCACTAACTTCGAGTGTGTCAATAAATTCATGAATAGTTGACTTTGTAACCACCGCTTTACCTCGTGTCAATTCTTTTAGTGCTTCATAGGGTTGTGGGTAAGCTTCACGGCGCAAAATATTCTGAATTGCTTCCGCTACTACCATCCAGTTATTGTCTAAATCCTCTCTGATTTTATCTTCATTCAGTAATAATTTACTCATGCCTTTTAAGACTGACTTCAGTCCAATCAGAGTATGAGCTACTGGTACCCCTACATTTCTTAAAACGGTGCTATCAGTAAGGTCTCGCTGCAGTCTGGATATTGGAAGTTTATCAGATAGATGTGTAAAGATGGCATTAGCGATGCCAAAATTGCCTTCCGCATTTTCAAAGTCAATTGGATTTACTTTATGCGGCATTGCAGAAGAACCCACCTCTCCTTTCACTACTTTTTGCTTGAAGTAGTCCATTGAGATATAGGTCCAAATATCGCGACAAAAATCGATCAAAATTGTATTGATCCTTTTTGACACCATAAAAATAGCTGCCAGATTATCATAATGCTCAATTTGGGTAGTAGGAAAAGCACGATCCATCCCCAATTGCTCTTTGACAAATTGTTCTGCAAATTGATGCCAATCATAGGTAGGATATGCTACATAGTGCGCATTAAAGTTTCCTGTTGCGCCTCCAAATTTTGCTTTATAAGAGATGGTAGATAGTTGTTTGTATTGTTCCTTTAGGCGAACAACAAAAACCTGTATTTCTTTACCTAACTTGGTTGGAGAAGCAGGCTGTCCGTGTGTACGAGCTAACATTGGAATATCCATCCAGTTTTTTGCCAAGACCTCTAATTCGTTTGTAACTTGTTCTAATACAGGCGTTAACACTACTTCCATTGCGTGTTTTAGCAGTAAGGGCGTAGAAGTGTTATTAATATCTTGTGAAGTAAGTCCAAAATGAACGAACTCCTTGTACTCTCCTATCTCCAGATCGTCAAATTGCTCTTTAATGAAGTACTCTACTGCTTTTACATCGTGATTGGTTATCCGTTCTATTTCTTTGATACGTTCTGCCTGCTCCAAACTAAATTGATTGCTAACTCTTACCAATGCATCAATTTTATCTTCAGGAAAGCCTGCCAGCTGTGGAAGTGGCATTTTTACCAAAGCAATGAAATATTGTATTTCTACAAAGACACGGTATTTAATGAGGGCATACTCTGAGAAAAAATCCGACAATTCCTTTGTCTTTCCTGCATAACGTCCATCTATTGGAGATATAGCTGTGAGCATAATTATTGTTTGAATTAGTACTAAAGCCGCAAAGGTAGGAAATGTAAAATGTAGAAGGAAAATGTCAAATGTAAAATCTCGAATGTTAGATTTCAGGGCCTACTTAGGAATCAAGCTTCAATTGCCTGGTTGCATTAAAAAAGAGGTATGTAGTGCTCCAAGTTTGAAAGAAACTTAAGCGAACGAAATGCTCTTATTTTGGCATCAAAACAATTTTGTCTTCTAAAAGCTGCAAATCCAGGCTTTGTGCAGTAGCCAGCCAATCAACAAAATAAGCTCCCAGCCAGTCTTTACGCCATCCGTGTCCAAGAAGATGATATGCACTATTGTCGTTAGATCTGATCTGTTTCAACATATTTCGGGGCAATACCATGTTGATCGACATTTCTTCCTGCATGCAACGATATTTTATAACCTGATAAAGCATCTCTGCAATGATCGTTTCACGGGGATCTTCATCTAAATCGGTAGGAATTTGTTTTAAAATCTCTTTTTCTTCTTCCGTTGCAGGCTCAGCATAAAGACTTTCAAACACTTTGCCATATTTGCCGACTACTTTAGAGGGTATACGGCGATTATGTATTAAGGCATCACTACCAGAAGGAATACCTCTCACGATATGGCTTATATACTTATTACCCAATACCATTTCCTTTGAATGATTCCGCTTTTCCGCCAAACTACGCCTCCACTCCAGCAAGCGTAAAAGAAAAACTTGCTGGTTTTCTTTCAAGGCATGCATTAGCTTATTATTGAGAGCCTCACTATGGGGGTGTTTATTGTAATACTCTGTACCTTCAAGAATAGCAAATTCTTCCTCTGCCCATTTCTTGCGGCCTCTTTTTTCCAATTTTTTGGTCAATTTTTTCCACAACTTCTCCAGATAAAGTACATCATCTATAGCATAGCCCATTTGCCGAGGCTTCAATGGCCGAGATTCCCAATCTGTAACAGCATAACCTTTTTTTAGGCGTACTCCTAACTCCCCTTCAACTAAGCGTCCAAAAGAAGTAGGGTAATTATAACCTGAAAAACCAGCTGCTATCTGAGTGTCAAATATATTTTTAGGAATGATACCATAAAGGCTGTTCAACAATCTGTAATCATTATCTCCAGCATGTGTAATCTTAATGATTTTCTGATCTGTAATTAAATCCAGAAAAGGCTGTAGATTATAAACCTTAATAGGGTCGATTAGGAAAATACCATGATTGGATGATACCTGTATTAGGCATAAACTGGTAACATATCTTTTTTCGCCTATGAATTCCGTATCAAAAGCTAACCAGCTTTCATTTTTGTGCTGTTCATAAAATTGCACCAAACTGGCATCGTCTTCAATTAGTTGATATGGAGGTAATTCTTTTGGCATGCGGGATTATAATTTCTGTAATAAAATCTTTAACAATGCATAAAACAATTGCAATTGTACAAAATAAAATGCAGAGAATTGCTCCAAAAAGTAATTTATACCATACGATTTAAAAATATTCTAGAGCAATTCCCATTTACTATATCCTTGTTATAAAGGAATATTTCCGTGTTTTTTCTTTGGCAAGTGATCCACCTTGTTTTCCAACATGGCAAAAGCCTTGATCAGCTTACGGCGTGTATCTTTGGGATCAATTACTTCATCAATGAATCCACGCCCGGCAGCTCGATATGGATTAGCAAATTTCTCCTGATATTCTGTCTCTTTTTCTGCCAGCATTGCTTCTGGATTATCTGCCGCTTGTATTTCTCGGCGGAAAATAATTTCAGACGCTCCTTTTGCTCCCATTACTGCAATTTCTGCTGTAGGCCAAGCAAAGTTCATATCAGCACCAATATGTTTGGAATTCATTACATCATATGCACCACCATATGCTTTTCTGGTAATCAATGTTACTCTTGGAACGGTAGCCTCGCTAAATGCATAAAGCAACTTTGCTCCATTAACAATAATACCATTCCATTCTTGATCTGTGCCAGGCAAGAAACCAGGTACATCTACTAGTACCAATAATGGAATATTGAAGCAATCGCAAAATCTTACAAAACGAGCTCCTTTTTTAGAACTATCTACATCTAATACTCCTGCAAGGCTGATTGGTTGATTACCAACGATACCAATGCTTCTACCTCCTATACGTGCAAAGCCTACTACTATATTGTCTGCATAATTTTCGTGTACTTCCATGAAAGAGTTCTCATCAACGATCCCATTCACTACTTCACGCATATCATAAGGTTGATTAGAACTAGCTGGTATGATATCACGCAATTCTTCTCTGTACTCTTCTTTTACTTCATAATCCAGTTTGCGAGTTTTTTCTTCGCAATTCTGAGGCATATAACTCAACAACCTCCTTACTTTAGCAATACAATCGATATCGTTTTGAGCAGTAAGATGAGTAACACCAGATTTGGTAGAATGCGCAGATGCTCCTCCTAAATCCTCAGCTGTCACTTCTTCATTCGTCACAGTTTTAACCACATTGGGGCCGGTAACAAACATATATGAGGTATTCTCAACCATGACGGTAAAATCAGTCATAGCGGGAGAATATACTGCTCCACCAGCACAAGGCCCCATAATCGCTGAAATCTGAGGAACCACTCCGGATGCCATCACATTGCGATAAAAAATATCAGCATAGCCCCCTAATGAACTCACTCCTTCCTGGATACGAGCTCCTCCCGAATCATTTAATCCAATTACTGGAGCCCCATTTTTCATTGCGAGGTCCATGATTTTGCAAATTTTCTCTGCATGTGTTTCAGAAAGAGAACCTCCAAAAACAGTAAAATCCTGAGCAAATACGTACACCAGCCTGCCATCTATTGTGCCATATCCCGTCACGACACCATCGCCAGGCACCCGTTGTTTATCCATTCCAAAGTCACTACTACGATGCATGACATGAGCCCCTATTTCTTCAAATGACCCTTTGTCCAACAAGAAGTGAACTCTCTCGCGGGCTGTCAATTTTCCTTTTTCATGCTGCTTTTCAATGCGGTTTTTCCCACCACCAAGTGCCGCTTTTTCCAGGCGCTGTTCTAGATCCAGAAGTTTGTCTTGCATGTTATTTTAGCTTTTCTTTTCAATAATAAACCCTTTACCAACCGAATGCTTGGTGCGGGAAAAAAGCAAATTGTCTATTGCGATAAGGATGTCCGTTATTTTTGCGAGTGCTGGTTCCTGAACTGAAGGCCGCAAAGCTGTTTTTTTTACTTCATCACCGGACAAATTATCCGCATTAGCTTTAAAGATACGTTGTATTATACCTGTCCAGTACATTTCCATTAAAGCTATCAGGTAACCACTAAGATTCTTTTCTCCTACCACAATCATTCCATTACCTTCTGACCAGGCACGAAACCCTTTGGGAGGAATTAAATATTCATGGCCAAAAGCATAAGCTCCCTGAGGGATCTTTTTGTTACCAAACCAGCTTAATACTCTGTTGATAGGATCATAAGTAATAGGGAAATCTAATGATGGAAAAGTAACCATAGCAATTCCTCCTGGCCGTAAAACTCTACAAATTTCTTCTACCATCCGTTCAGGTTGCCCTACATGTTCAATTACATCTACCGAAATTATCAGGTCAAATGTATTGTCCTCAAAGCTAAGATTTAGTGCATCTTCTACCTGATAATCTAAATTTTTGACACCAGCGTTCAACTGTTTGGCATAAGCAATATCTGCTTCGTTAATATCGCATGAAGTCAAATGGCTACAGTGCCGAACAATCATCTGATCATAATCACCTTCGCCTGTCCCTAAATTCAATGCCTTCTCAAACTTTTGCTCTTTAGCTAGCTTATTGAGGCTGTTTTTCACAAACAGATAACGGTTTCTGTATGTGGGAAACAACAATTTATAATTCATAATTAGTTATTATTGCCCCCTAGCAGCATTGCGATAGCGGGCAGCATTCTCTGTATCTCCAGCTTTTTCTAGTATCCTGGCAGCTAATTCATAAGAAGCTTTAAAACGAGGATTTGCTTCAATTGCTTTTTTGGCAGCCTCAAAAGCTTCTTGAAGGCTTTGCTTTTGTTCATAAGCGATAGCCATATAATAATAGGCTGCATAATACTCGTCATTTACTCTTGTAGCCTCATCAAAAGCTAATATAGCTTCATCAAGTTTCCCTTGGTTCAAATGAGCCATTCCTTTATATAATAAACCTGCTTCTATTGCTGGTGCTACTTTTAATGCTTCATTAGCTGCATTTTCAGCAGTAGTAAATTGCCCCAAATTCATAGAAGCATTGGCTACACCGATCCACGCGAGTTCATTATCAGGATGATCTTTTAGTTCCTGTTGGAAATATTGTTGTGCTTGTTGCCATTGGCGATTTTTAATAGCCGTTTGGCCTAAATAAGCATTGCGGGTTTTGTTTTGTTCTATAGAAAGTAAAGGAACACCACTTGCATTGACTTCGTGAATAGATTTACTATTGGGCCATCCCTTTTTTAAATGCTTTGAACGTACATAACGAGATGGGAAAATACCATAATCCCAATCCTCATTATACCGGCTGTTAAAGCGGACGTATTTTAATTTTATTTTCCCATTATATTGCTTACGTGTCTGACGGCTAAGGTTATAATAGAAGGTCGTACCAAATGTTAAGGTGTCCTGCATATCGGGACTGATAATTCCTTCATCATCCATCCAATCAATTGCTTCTTTTACAGAAACCCCCCAATAATCGGTTTCATAATCACCTAATGCGCCTTTAAGCCCTCCTCCTATAGGATTGAAATATACATAGGGAAATGAGTAATTGCGAAGAATGAAAATCGTAGGCTCTAGAGCCAATAACACTATTACAGCAGTGATACCATATAAAACATTTCTATTGCTGAGAAATTGTTTTTCCAGGCTAATCCAGAAAAGTGTTGCTAATGCAATTATCGCTGGATATACAAAAATCAAATGTCGCCACCCATCATGCAATATCGAGTCTTTATAAATTACATAAGCCACCGGAAAAATAGCTGCAAAATAGAGTAATATTATTTCCGCTCGCCCATAATTTTTCATCCATCGGAAAATAAAAAACAAGCCTCCAATGAATCCAATCAGCGCATACAAAGGAATAGTTTTAGCAATCCACAAAGGAGCATAATACCAGGCTGTATCATCTGACATTACATTCTCCCCCATAAACAAGAGGCGAATTTTCACTCCCAGTTTGGAAAACTCAGTCAAAGCAGCCAGCGGATGCCCTATTGGATCTACCAAAGCAGCTGGCCATGTAAGGATGGCAAGAATATAACCTACAATGGCTGCACCTAAACCATATAATACATATTTTCCAAGTACAGATATTTTGCTGCTTAGCCCTTTAATACCATATTTGAACAAAAAATCAAGGCCCGCAAATAAACCAAGATAGCCAAATAACAGCAAACCACCAGCTCGGGTAGCGAGTGCCAATGCAATACCCAATGAAAGCCCCAAAGCCGTTTTCCAATTAGGCTTAGGCATGGAACGGAACAGTCGGATCATATAATATAAGGAAACTGCAAAACCGGCTGCAAAGGGTATATCCTTCGGATTCATTAGTGAGTGCCCCAAAAAACGGGGAGAAAGAAAAATTAGCCACAGCGCTAATATGGCCGCTCTCCAGCCTGCCAATTCCCGGACAAGCAAAGCGACAAAGAACATGGCAAGTACGCCAAACACCGCATTAAAAAAGTGTCGTATCTGATGATAAGCCGTATCAAATTCATCAAAGCCAAGTGCAGTATTAACAACTCCTGTAAGCAAATCAAAGAATCCACCATAGTAATGCATATTACCCTTTTCTATGAACAGAGCGGAAGTGTCTGCTCCCATAGTACTATAGTAATTCACCAACTTTTCAGAATAATCATTCTGAAACTCATCATCCCCATTGATCCCGCTATTAATAGCAAGTGCCGCTGTAATGACAAAAATAACAGCCAGCGAGTATAAAAATATTTTCTTATACAAGTTATCCTGTTCAGATACAGGAGGCTTAACAGGACCTACTTCCTTGACGGAAGAGGAACGGTTTTTCTTAGCGTTGGGAGCTTTAGATTTCTGTTTTTTTACTGGTTTCTTTTTACTCATACATTGGCAATTAAGCAGTAAATTTGGTGCCGAATATAGGAAAAAAAAGCTGGCCAGAAGCTGTGAGCATAAATTAACCTACCTTGACTATTTGAGCAATTATGAATTTCTTAAAAAATCGAGCATTTTATTTGTAAAATCCATACATTTGCAGCTTCATATTAAATGATTTCCATTAAACTACATTAAGATGTCAATAGTGAGTCCTCAGCTACTTTCGCAACGTATTCAGCAGATGGAAGAATCTGCCACTATCAAAATGGCCCAAATGGCTCGTGACCTGGCTGCTAAAGGGCACGATGTGATTAGCCTTAGCCTGGGTGAGCCCGATTTTGATACACCGGAACATATAAAAGAGGCTGCAAAGAAAGCGTTGGATGAAGGCTTTACAAAATATACTCCTGTACCTGGACTTGTTGAATTGCGAAAAGCAATTCAGACAAAATTTAAACGAGATAATGATTTAGATTTTGAAGTCAATCAGATTGTAGTTTCTAATGGCGCGAAGCAATCCATTGCCAATATATGTATGTCTCTGCTTGATGAAGGAGACGAAGTCATTATTCTAGCTCCTTTTTGGGTTTCCTATTCTGCTATAGTAGAGCTTGCAGGAGGAAAACCCGTTTTGGTTAGTGCTGGTATAGAAGATGATTATAAAGTAAGGCCCGAACAAGTAGCCAATGCAATAACGGATCGAACAAAAATTGTGCTATTCTCTTCTCCCTGTAATCCAACAGGATCGGTCTATACAGCTGATGAGTTGAAAGGGCTTGCAGACGTTGTTGCTCAGCATGAAGGAGTACATATCATTTCTGATGAAATTTATGAGTACATCAATTTCACAGGAAAACATGTCAGTATTGGTGCTTTTGAAAATGTGAAGGATCGCACTATTACTGTAAATGGCTTTTCTAAAGGTTTTGCCATGACCGGATGGCGATTAGGCTATCTTGGAGCTCCTGCTTCGATTGCAAAAGCTTGTGCTAAAATCCAGGGACAATTCACTTCTGGTGCGACCGCTTTTGGACAGAAAGCAGCCGCCCATGCCTTACTTTCCGATATGTCTCCTTCCTATAAAATGCGCGAAGCATTTTTGCAAAGAAGGGATATGGTCATTGATTTATTAAGTGCAATTCCAGGCATGAAAGTTAATCAACCACAAGGAGCCTTTTATATCTTCCCTGATATTAGTGCTTACTTTGGAAAAACAACTCCGCAAGGTACTATCATCCAAAGTTCAGATGATTTTTGCGAATACCTACTAAATCAGGCTTATGTAGCAACCGTTACAGGCTCTGCCTTTGGTGCGGACAAGTGTTTCCGTATTTCTTATGCTGCTTCTGAAGAAGAGTTGCGTGAATCTGCCAAAAGGATTGCTGCTGCAGTAGCAGATTTGACGTAAGCATACTAATAGAATTTTTAAGAGAAAAAAATAGAAGATTATTTTGTTGATCTAACATATTACAAAACACTTCTGCAATTATTTTACTTAGTGTAACTAATACACTACTTTTACGCTTCTGTATAATAACCGCACTAATTATGTTAATAGTTGTAGATAGCGGCTCTACTAAAGCCGATTGGAATTTGATAGATAAAGGTGCAAGCTCAATGGTTAGCACCATAGGGTTTAATCCTATCTTTGTTACTGAAGAAAGGATGGCAGATGAACTTTTTAAAGCATTCAAAAACCATCCTGCAAGAACAAAAGCTTCAGACATTTATTTCTATGGGTCAGGCTGTTGGGATGCCAATTTAAAAGGACAGATTCAGCGAGCACTAGGACAGGTTTTTCCTCATGCACATGTAGAAGTAGAACACGACCTTCTGGGGGCTGCACGTTCTACCTGTGGTACAGAAGAAGGCATAGCTTGCATACTTGGCACTGGTTCGAATTCCTGTCTTTACGATGGAAAAGATGTGATAGATAATGTAACGAATCTAGGTTACCTATTGGGGGATGAAGGAAGTGGCACTCATCTTGGCAAGAAATTAATTCGTGCTTATTTTTACCGCGAGTTACCCAAAGATCTTAGGAGTGATATGGATGCGGCTTTTCCCGATGGTAAACAAGACATTCTCGATAAAATATACGGGCCTGAAACGCCTAATGTATATATGGCCTCATTTACCCGATTCATGAATGAACACAAGAGCCATCCATATATATTTCGCATGATATATCGATCATTTTGTGAATTTATTGATCGGCATGTCAGAAAATATGACCGTCATCTTAATGTACCCATACATTTTATTGGTTCTGTAGGATACCACTTTCAGGACATTTTAAAAATTATACTGGAAGAAAGATGTATGGAACCAGGAATTTTCATAAAAAAGCCTATTGACAAGCTGGCTGAGTTCCATCTTTTAAATACATTACACCGTTAATAAACCTAAGCCAACTTTATGATGAGTAGAGATATTAAACGAATTGCTGTATACACTTCGGGAGGAGATGCTCCAGGCATGAATGCTGCCCTTCGTGCAGTAGTGCGTACTGCTTCTTATAATGATATGCATGTTTATGGTATTATGCGGGGATATGAGGGCATGATTGATGGTGATCTTAAAAGATTGGAAAGAGGTGATGTGGGAAACATCATTCATCGGGGTGGCACTATTCTAAAAACAGCAAGATGTCAGCGATTCCTGACACCTGAAGGACGCCGATCGGCATATGAATCACTAAAGGCATTTGATATTGATGCTTGCATTGCGATTGGAGGTAATGGGACTTTTACGGGGGCTTCCGTTTTTAGCGACGAATACGACATTCCCTTCATAGGAATTCCTGGCACTATTGATAATGATCTATACGGTACGGACTTCACTATCGGTTTTGATACTGCGGTCAATACTGCAATTGAAGCAGTAGATAAAATTCGGGATACTGCTGATTCTCACAATCGTTTATTCTTTGTAGAAGTGATGGGCCGCAATTCGGGATTTATTGCCCTAAATACGGGCATTGGAAGCGGTGCTGGTGGTGTACTTATTCCTGAGAAGAATACTACTCCTGAGGCTCTAATAGATTTTCTAAAAAAAGGAGCCCGTCGTAAGAAATTATTCAGCGTTGTAATTGTAGCAGAAGGTAATCAATCAGGCAATGCCCAGGATATGGCGCGAATCGTTAATGAGGCATTTGACTTTTATGATACTAAAGTAACCATCATAGGCCATCTACAACGCGGTGGCTCCCCCACTGCAATGGATCGCGTATTAGCCAGCCGATTAGGATTCGCAGCGGTAGAAGGTTTGCTTAACGGTAAAGAAAACGTGATGGCAGGCCTGGTCAATAATCAGGTGGAATACACCCCTATAATTGAAGCTATTACAAAGCAAAAAACGCCAAGCAACGATTTGCTACGAATGGCTGAGATCTTGGCTTTGTGATTAAATTTTAGATTGGAAATTAGAAGCTCTGGAAAGAAAATAATAAAGGAGAGCCAGTGGTCCCAGGAAATGAGGGGCCCGCATCACACTTTCATGCAACCACTGCAATAATACAGTATCCCAGGTTTCCGGATAGAAAAAGGCCCATACTCTAGCAATGGATGTAGCCAGTCCCCATATAACTGCATATATAAGAGCTGGCTTTGCCCATTTTTCGGGAAAAAAGATCAGTATACTTATCGCAAAATCAAGTATCCCGGCTATCTGTAAAAATCGAATAGCTCCTGCATCCTGTACACCTAATATGTTCATCGTCATAGCCACAAAATGCCCAGGTCGTGGATAATAGCCTATTGCATAAAGGCCATGGCATGTAAAGGTTAAGGCGATTGCTATCTTAAGGAAGAGAACAAGGCGTGGACTAAATGAACGATCGTCCCTCTGGGCCACGATGGCTAATAATGCGGGAGCAGAAAATTGTAAAGTATATTCGAAGAATTGTCCGATGAAGAAAAATTTCTCCTTGCAATACAATGCAGCCAAAAAGAATAGGCTGGCACTAGCTAACCACAATATCCCCCTCCCCCATTTGCCTAAGCGTAAAATAAAAATTGCTGCGATTGCTGCTAAAAGATAAAACCAGCCAGTACCTACAATCAGATGCTGGATAAATTGATCAGTGGAAATATCTGTTACATAATCCGTCCATTGACGGCCTAATATATTTTCCACTGGCCACTTCATCCAGGCTTCATCCCAAAAAAGGGTCCGATATGGTGCATCCCAGTATATATGTTGCCAGGCTCTACCTAGTAAAACCATTATTGCAGACAATTGAATAATCCGGAATACACGCATACTATTTCAGTGTTCAGGTATAGCCAACAGTATTTACATTACTGATTTGGTGATCAATATGGAAACACACTATGATTGCTTGTCAATAGCCTGGCTCATAAAGTAGGCTTTTAAGAAAGCATCCAGGTCACCATCCAATACTGCATCTGTCTGACTGGTTGAATAATTACTGCGGTGATCCTTTACCCTGCGGTCATCCAAGACATAGGAACGAATTTGGGATCCCCACTCATTTTTCATTTTATTGGCTTCAATCTTATCTTTTTCTTCCAGTTGTTTTCGAAGCTCTAGCTCATATAACCTCGATTTTAGCATTTGTATTGCTTTGTCTCGGTTCATATGCTGAGAACGTTCCTGCTGACACTCTGCTACAATTCCAGTAGGTGTGTGGGTCACTCTGACAGCAGATTCTGTCTTGTTGACGTGCTGCCCACCAGCTCCACTAGCTCTAAATGTATCCCATTCCAAATCTGCCGGATTGATATCTATTTCTATTCGATCATCAATCATTGGATGTGCAAATACAGATGCAAAAGAAGTCATACGTTTGCCTTGAGCATTAAAAGGGCTTACCCGCACCAGGCGGTGTACTCCATTTTCCGCTTTTAATAAGCCATATGCATAATCGCCACTAATCTCCAGAGAAACGGAACGAATTCCTGCGACATCGCCATCTCTCCTGTTTAGTTCGGTTACTTTGAAGCCTTTCTTTTCGGCCCACATGATATACATTCGCTCAAGCATAGATGCCCAATCACAAGCTTCATCCCCTCCGGCACCAGCATTGATTTCAAGTATAGTTCCAAGCTCATCCTCTTCTCTATTGAGGGTAGAACGAAATTCCAAATCATCAATCGCTTCTTCTGCCTGCGCATAACGAGCTTCTACTTCTTCCTCTGTACCTTCTCCTTCTTTTAAGAACTCGAAAAGTACATCTACATCTTCTACAACGGTCTCTACTTCTTCGTATGCTCCTATCCAGTTTTTGTGCCTTTTAATGTCCTTGATGATTCCTTCGGCACGTTTAGAATCACTCCAAAATCCAGGATCCAGCGTTAGCTGCTCTTTATCTTTGAGTTCTAAAAGTCGTTTATCGACGTCAAAGATACCTCCTTAAAGCAGCCAGGCGATCCTTCAGGTCTTTCAATTGCTCTGAAGTCATAATAGCCTCCCGTCGTGGTTTTAGGGTAAAACATGCATCGCATATTCCTTTTACCCAGGTTAAAAAATAACATTTTCAATAATCAATAAAATAATAGTCCGTGACATAAGCAAATACATCATCACGGACTATTATATATAAATTAGAGTATGTTTAAATTTCGCTTTTGAGTACAGTTGAGTATAAATATTATTCTGGACAAGGCATTTTTTGTAGTCGGATGTGGGCAATCCGGCGAAAAAAATAACGCAGTACAGGACAATATTTGTCTCAACTGTGCCGAAGTGTGGTTTTTAATCATACTCTTAATAGCGGGTCAATTAGTTCACACCTACTAATTCTACGTAGAATGCTAGTTCTGCTCCCGGTGGAATTGTTGGAGGAGCGCCATTAGCACCATATCCCAATTCAGCAGGAATAAATAATACTGCTTTAGAACCTACATTTAATAGAGCAATACCTTCATCCCATCCGCGAATAACACGGCCTTCGCCTAAACCAAAGCCAAATGGTTCTCCACGTCCGAAAGAATTATCAAACATTGTACCATCTTCTGCAAGAACACCATAGTAATGTACTTTCACCTGATTACCTGGTGTTGCTTTTGCTCCAGTTCCTTCTTCTAAAACAACATATTTCAAACCAGATTCAGTTTCCTGTAGTTGGTCACCCAATTCTCCAGCTTTGTATGCCTTAAGGCTTTCGGCAGTTGATTCTGCCACAGCAGTTTTTCGTTCTTGAAGTGCAGCAATCGCTTGTTCTTTTTCTGCTCGTTCAGCAGCTGCCTTTTCCTGATAAGCTTCCTGGCTAAGGATATCCGTTACCACTACATCGTAGTACAAAGTGCTAGCATCCTCAAATCCACGTGGCTTTTGTGGTAGCGTATCCAAATTGATCATTACAGTTGCACTATCACCTACTGCCATCTCACGCAATACATCCTCTACTGGAGATGCTTTGCGGTTTACATCCTGCGTTAATGGAATCTGAATAAATGGCGCAGCTCCCTGTGAACGGCTACCATATACGATACTATCGCCATTACGCATTTGAGCATGGAAATATACATACTCACCAGGTTGTGGAGTAGTACCTTCACTCGGAGTATGCAAAATGTATTCATAGCCATCGGCAGTATGCATGACTTGGTTTCCCTCACTACAGGCAGCAAGGCCAACTAGGAGTAGAAAAGCGAAATAAATGGAAATTCGCATAGATTGAAATTGATGATTAATGATTGAATAAATTTACTAGGAGCATTAACTATTGTATAGATAATTGCTCCTTATATCGTGGTAAAAGCTTCTTAAAGCGATTAACCGTAGATTCTAGTGATTGGAAAGAAAACCCACCAGAGGCATTTTTATGCCCTCCTCCTCTAAAATGCTTCTTAGCAATTTCCTGTACAGAGAAGTCTCCTTTGGAACGCAGGGAAATCTTAACAATTGTCGGCTGCTCTGTAATAAATGCAGCCATTTTTACTTTTTTGACTTTCAACAGAAAATTTACAATACCTTCTGTATCTCCACGCTGAATGTCAAAATCAGCATAATCGTCCTTTGTCAAGGTAATAATTCCGGTACTATATTCCTCCAGTATTTCCATACGATTATTCAGGCAGTGCCCTAATAAGCGCAGGTGTTTTTCTTTCATACTATTAAAAATCAGGTCCTGAAGCCTATAGTCATCAACACCTAATTCAACCAACTCTGCCACCGTTCGATACAGCTTGGCAGAAGTACTGTACTTAAAGGAACCTGTATCTGTCAGAATGCCTGTAAATAAACAGTCTCCTACCACATCGTTTAGATAGCGGGTCATTTCCAGGCTTTTGATAAAATCAACCACCAACTCACAAGTAGAGCTTGCGGTTGTATCTGAGAGAATATAATCAGCGCAGCTATCCGGGTAAAGATGATGATCAATCATCACTTTGGTAGCCTTTACTGGTTCTATCAATTCTCCCAGTTTATCAATTCTATCCAGGCCATTAAAATCCAGGAAAAAGATTAAGCCTGCCTTTTCTACCAGTTCTTGAGAATATTCCGGGTCTATGTCATAGATTACTATTTTTTCTATTTCAGGCATCCAGGAAAATACATCCGGATACTCTGAAGGAGTAATAATATGAATACTGTGTCCCAATTGTTTTAAAAAGTGATAAAGCCCCAAAGAAGAACCAATGGCGTCGCCATCAGGATTCCGGTGGGTCGTTATGACTATATCTTTAGGATAATTGAGTAACTCCTTAAGGTCGTTTATATCGTTCATCATTTCAGAAACATCAGAACGCGAAATTGCCAAAAAATATGAATTTAACCAAAATATCATACTGGGGGTTCGCACTATTAATGCAGTTTACTTACTTTTGCAGCGCTTTTAGAAAAATCGAACCAAAAACATAAATCATATTAAAATGGCTGGAAACAGAACTTTTACCATGATCAAGCCTGATGCTGTCAAAGCTGGGCATATTGGAGCTATTCTGAAAATGATTAATGATGCAGGATTTCGCATCGTTTCAATGAAGCTAACAAAGCTTTCTACAGAAAAGGCAGGTGAATTTTATGAAGTACATAAGGAACGTCCATTTTACGGAGAACTGGTAGAATTCATGTCTTCTGGTGCTATCGTGGCTGCTATCCTTGAAAAGGATAATGCAGTAGAAGATTTCCGTACACTAATTGGTGCAACCAATCCTGCTGAAGCAGCACCTGGCACTATCCGTGCTTTATATGCTACCAGCATTGGCGAAAATGCTGTACACGGCGCTGATTCTGATGAAAATGCTGACCGTGAAGGTAACTTCCACTTTGCAGGCACTGAGATGTTTTAATAACATCCTCTAAAAATAAAAATGGAGCCATTCGTAGAGAATGGCTCCATTTTTATTGTCCGTAGGATTATTACTACTTTGTCGCTTTGCTCTAAGATAGACGCACTAAAATTATTCTGCCCTCGGAGTAAGAAGTTTTTCTGTATTTAGAGCGGTCATTCTTGGATTCGCCTCCAGCCGGCTAGGCTCTTCATTTTTTGCATTGCCCAAAAAACGAAGCAAAAAACGCTAGAAAAG
>JAKSDI010000025.1 GCA_022360175.1 Chitinophagales bacterium | reverse complement strand
CCGCTAAAAATATCTTTTTCCCCTTCTTTTCATTTTTTTATCGCCCCGTAGCACCACTACCGTAGTTCTCCGGTACAGGTACGAAGCTCAAAAAAAATATCAATTAGTGAAAAAACCTGATCTCAATCGACTCATCAGACATTCTTAAACAACTTCTATGAGTCAATTCTTTTCCTGATTCTGCTTAGTGTTTCTGGTAAAATCCCGAAATAATTAGCTATTTTTTTCAGTGGTACTTTTTGAATCACTTCCGGATTTTTATTAATTAAATCGAGATACATTTCTTCTGTGGTTTTGGTTAGAAACGCTTCTTCTCTTTTAAACTTTCTCAAATAATATTTTTCAACTTCTATCCTACCAATTTTATTAGCCAGTAAGTGGATTTCACACGCCTTCTGATAATCTCTATAAGTAAACTCCTCAATTATACAATCTGTAATTGCTGTACCTTGCAAAGTTGAAGGCTCTCCCGTCAATGCGGAAGCAAAGGCACAAAAAAAGTTATTTTCAAAAATGAAACTTAAGGTTTTTTCAATATCTCCAAAGCGAATAGTTGTTTCAACAATCCCTTCATTTAGAAAGTATATTTTAGTGCCTACTCTGTAATAAGAATAAATCACTTCGCCCTTTTTCACCTTTTTTTGAACAATTTTAAAAGGAAAATTAGCTTCTTTAAATGAAGCGTCATATTGGTGTTTTATGTATTCGCTGAGTTTCATTATAATTAATATTTTAGGAGTTAAGTAAGTGATCAAAATTACTTCAATAATTCTGATAGGTTCTTTTTGTCTTACTCTGTGTTGAAGAACCGCCTTCCTTAGCTTTGGCTAAGGTCGGGAACCCCCGCCTTGATTAAAACAAAAATCCCCACGATCAGAATCACAAACTATATTTGAGCACTTACTTACTTAAATTGTGTCATATCAAAACAGAGGCGCTTGACATTTTTTTCCTTTTTTTGAAAAAAAAATAGAAAAGAGATAGATCAAATATAAAAGAGAGTTAAATTTATAAAAAAGTAGGATACCCCGTAAAGTATAGCGACTTACATCTCTTTTACCGTAATCGCGTCTGTTATACAGAGCGCTCTAGTCAATCAAGATCAAAATAATGGACAATAAAAAAGAAGAGCTATTCCAAAAAGTCATGCGATATCAGAATTGGACATTTATAATCATGTCATTAATAATTTCATATCATATTGTGACTCCAAGGAGCATAGGTGGAATCATTTTAACGATCGTACTATTCTTTCCAATATTCGCTTTGAGCCAAAGGTTAATGAATAGATTAATTTGTATAAAATGAGGTACATTTTTTTATCACCAAGCGTTTCATCAGGAAGTAGAATAGCATATCTATTTTGCGTTGAAGATAGTTGGATAGCTATATCCGAAGAAGACAAAGATGATATGTATATCGAAAAAGAATTCAATGATTCTAAGTCCGATACTTATGAAGTCATCACGGAAGAAGAGCTTTATAAACGAATTCCCATATTAAGAAATCAATTGACAGAAGAAGAGGAAAAATTCATAATGATAGATTATGAGAACGGTAAAGTATATATAAATCCGAAGCATAAACTAAAAAGCGTTTTTACAGATAACAGCGCAAGAGCTACCAACCAAGCTAATTTCACAGCTAATATTTGGACATATGTTATAAATCGAAAGAGCTATTATTTTAAAATAATTTTTATATCTATCCTTATAATAATCGCATCCTACTTAATTTCCTGGGCTATTCTTAACCTGCTTTTTTGGTTTTTATTCTATACTTATTTCTCTACTTTGGGTGCTATCGACAATTACAATGTCGGAACATTAAATGCATCTATTGTAATCACAAAGTGGCCTACAAGAATTGCGGTTTTAACTGATTTGAGTATGGGCCTTGGTAAATATCCGGTAGTTCGAATTTGTAAGATGAAAATTCCCAGGAAATACAACAAAATAAATGAAAGAATTCCAGTTTCCTGTGGATATCAAAATGTCGAAGATCAGAATTTTTGGGACTACGTAATGCCCAACCCTCTTGTCTATGCCACAAATAATGAAAAGGCAATTCAGCAAAAAATAAACGAAATACCTACGCAAGAATGGATTGATTTAAAAAGTTGGATTAAAACCAATAGAAGTAATTTCTATGAGGGGTATTATCCAATAAGAGCAGATGATAATAACTGGAAAGAGTATGAAAATCCAAAGTTTTCTGCTTTTTTCGAAGAAAAAAAACCTGTACGTATCAAACGACGATAACAATTAAAAGGAGACTGTTGAATTATAACAGCCTCCTTTATTTCTAAATCTTTATTCCAGCCCTTCGATCCAGGGGCCGCCCGCATTTACGATCAATGCTCCAATTTTCTTAGCTTCTGTTTTTAATTGGCTCAGTTTATCATTAATTGATTGCCACTCAGCAGTGATAATCTGAACCGTCTTTTCGTGCGTAGGAGTAGGGCCATAGGTGGAAGAGGTAATCCCCCTGTTCAAGGCAAAAAGCCTGTTTCCAATAGTAGGTCTTCCTTTTTCACCAATTTCATTTTTCGCCGGATTGCCATTGAGTTGATTATCTAGTGCATCTAATTCTTGATGCAGCTTTGATATGCGCTCAAGCACTTCATTGCCTACAGATGATTTGGAAGCAGCTATGAATAATTTTTCACCGGCTTTTCGAGCGTTTGAGAGTTGTACGGATAGTGTATTTACATCTCTGGTTAGCTGCTCATACTTCCGCCAGAATGCTACTACATCTCCCATCGAACTGCCTTCCAGAGCTGTCTCCCCCAGTCGTTCAACTTCTACTTCTACTGGACCAGCAAGTTGAGTGGCTTTGCCTTTTTCAAATGCATGGAGTGTAGCGGTATAGCTTCCTGGAGCTGCTAAAAGAGCGGTTAGCCTTTCTTCTTTTTGATTTAGCATCAGCGTACCCGAGCCGCCTACTCTTAAGTTCCATGCAATACGATTAAACCCTGCCTTATTACTAGCCTTTACTCGATTGACCACCCTTCCCTGTTGATCTTTGATTTCCAGATAGACGAAAGGTTTTACTTCACGAGCCTCTTTTCCAAGTGCGTCCCATCCCGGAAATGAAATGTTGGTAGTGGTCGATTTTTCGCTCTCCTGGCGCACTTTTTCTAGGCTTTGTATTTCTTCTTTCAGATAGTAGGTAAATACCGCTCCAAAATCGGGATTGGGAGCCATATATAATTGCGAACCTTGCGAACCTCTTACATCATCAAAATCGAGCACAGATCTTTCAATATACCACCACGCTTTCCGAGGTTCAAATAAACTAGCCGTTTCTTCCAATTGCTGCTTATTCACATTTCTAAGTGCAGAATAATCATCCAGAATATAAAATCCTCTACCAAAAGAAGCAGCTACCAAATCATTTTCACGTCTTTGAATCGCCAAATCCCGAAAGGATATGGTAGGTATACCGCCATTCATTTCCGTCCAGTTTTTCCCTCCATCTACCGTGAAATAAACGCCAAATTCCGTTCCGACAAACATAAGGTCCTTATTCACGTGATCTTGTACGATGCGCCACACCAGGTTCTTCTCCCCCAAACCATTTTCAATGCGCTTCCAGCTAGCTCCCTTATCCGTACTCTTGAGTAAATAAGGTTTATAGTCTCCTTCTTTGTGATTATCTAAAGCAACATAGAGTATATTTTCGTCAAATAGGTCTGCTTTAATATCATTTACATAGCTTCTGTCTGGTACGCCCAGGGCACTTACTTCAATTTTAGTCCAGCTTGCTCCCTCATCAGAGGTAATCTGGATAAGCCCATCATCTGTCCCAATAAAGATTACCTTCTCATTTTTAGGTGAAACCGCAATGGAAGTAATGGTATTGAAGTTCGACATAGCTCCTACATCCCAGGGAGAATCCCAACTTTGAGTTTCTCCCATAATTGGTAAGGCAATCCGTTCCTGATTTCTTGTCAAATCTCCAGAAAGAGCTGTCCAGGAATCTCCCCTGTCGGTAGATTTCCACAAGCGATGTGATCCATGATAAATGGTAGATGGTACATGGGGAGATACCAAAATCGGAGCATCCCAATTGTAGCGCTCGAAGTCTTCATCAGCTCCTGGCTGTGGCATAATATCAATTACTTCTCCAGCTTTCAGATCAATCCGTGACAGAATTCCCTGCTGGCGTTGGCCATACATAATATCGGGATTGCCAGGCTCTGTAGCTGGCTGATGTCCGTCCCAATTGAGTACAACTTTCCAATCAGCATTTCTAATACCGTGATGGTTATCAGTCCGCGAAGGCCCTCCTTCTGTGCTATTATCCTGAGTACCGCCATAAACATTGTAAAATGGAGTAGCATCATCTACCGCCACCTTATAAAACTGGGTGAGTGGAAGGTTTTCCATATATCGCCAGCTAGCACCTAAATCAAAGCTTTCATACACGCCACCATCCGTTCCGACAAGTAAATAGTTGGGGTCTGAACGCTTGAATGCCACTGCATGATTATCTCCATGCTTGGCCGTTTCATCCATATAGGTGAAAGTTTTGCCGCCGTCTTCTGATTTCATAAGGCGATTATTCATAAGATAAAGCCGATCGAATTTATGGGGCGAAGCAAAAATTTCCTGATAATAATGAGGCCCTGTAGCACCAGCCACTGCATCTGACATTTTTGTCCAGCTACCGCCTCTGTTCTCTGATCTCCATACACCACCTTTCGTTCTGTTCAACTCGATCGCAGCATACAACACATCTGGATTTTGAGGGGAAATAGTCAAGCCTGTTTTTCCCCATTTTCCTTTCGGAAGGCCCGTTTTCAGTTCTCTCCAGTTATCTCCTGCATCATCTGAAACGTACAATCGAGATTTTTCTCCACCTCCCATCCAGGCAGCTACTGTTCTGTGATGCTCCCAGGTCACGGCATATACTCTATTGGGATTTCTAGGGTCATAAACCATATCAGTAACTCCAGTATACAGATCATCACCAAGGGTTTTCTTCCATGTTTTCCCTCCATCAGTAGATTTGAAAAAGCCACGATCTCCACCTGAACTCCAAAGTGGCCCTTGAGCAGCCACCATGATTACATTAGAGTCATCAGGATGAACAATGATTTTAGAAATGTGCTCAGAATTTTTGAGTCCCATATTTTCCCATGAAGCTCCTCCATCCAAACTCCTATAAATGCCATCTCCAAATGCGGCATGTCTTCCTCCTACATTTTCACCTGTTCCAACCCAAACGGTATAGGGGTTATTGGGATCAAGGGTCACACAACCAATAGAATAGACTGGCTGATCGTCAAAAATGGGCTGAAAGGTGGTTCCTGCATTTATCGTTTTCCAAACACCTCCTGATCCTACCGCCACATACCAAACGTTTTCGTTCGTAGGGTCAATGGCGATATCTGCAATTCGACCAGACATAAAGGCGGGCCCAATGCTTCTGAACTCAAGGCTGTCAAACAAACCGGAGTCCATTGTTTTGACTTCAGATGCCGCAGGTTTATTTTTTTGCGCAAAGCCTTGATGAATGGTAAAAAGAAAGAAAGATACGAATAACAAGGGTGAAATTTTCTTCATAAGGTTGAATTTGTATGTGTGATTTAGATGCAAAATACCCAAATATAATTTTCTGTAAAAGTTGAACCTTGACGAACGGAAACCTTATGACAAGTTCCTAAAATTAGCATAAAAGTGTTGTATACTATTAAGGAATATTACTATAAGCCGTCTTTGGCATTGTATGCTGAATGAAGCCCAATAAGCTCTTACCTCCTCAATGACTATTTGTTATCTTTGGTCCCTTATGAATGAATATTTTAAGTCGATCATTCTGCAGAAAACCGGAGCTTCTTTTTTATCTGAAAAAGAGGTGATCCAGGAATTGTGGAGTGGCTATGGGAAAATCATGCGAATCGGATTGGAGAATGCATCTGCCAAAAGCGTCGTAGTGAAGCATGTTCAATTGCCCACACATCAAAATCACCCCCGTGGATGGAATACGGATATCGGTCATCAACGAAAGGTGAAATCCTATAAAGTAGAAACGACATGGTACGATGCCTATAGTAAATACTGTGTTGCTCGCCTGCCCCATTGTTTAGCCATTGAAACACAAGACGACGAGGTACTGATGGTGCTGGAGGATTTGAATGAATCGGGCTATCCTTTACGTAAGCGGACTGTCACATGGGAAGAGATCGCTAAGTGTTTGGCATGGTTGGCACAATTTCATGCTAGTCACCTGGGAAAAGTTCCAGATGGGCTTTGGGAAGTAGGGACCTATTGGCATTTAGCAACCAGGCCTCAGGAATTGGAAGTATTAGATGATCAGAGGTTGAAGGAAGCGGCTCCTGCTATTAATGAAAAATTGAATACATGTGAGTACCAAACTTTTGTTCACGGGGATGCCAAGCTCGCAAACTTCTGTTTTGCTCCAGATGGATCTGTTGCGGGAGTAGATTTTCAGTATGTAGGGGGTGGCTGTGGGATGAAAGATGTAGCCTATTTTATAGGAAGCTGCCTGGACGAAAAAGAATGTGAACGTTTGGAAGCAAAAATCCTGGATACTTATTTCGAGCATTTACAAAATGAGCTTAAAGAAAAAAATGAAGCACTAGAAAGGGAGTGGCGACCTCTCTATCGAGTAGCCTGGGCAGACTTTCACCGCTTTCTAAAGGGCTGGAGCCCTGGCCACTGGAAGATTAATAGTTATAGTGAACGTGTTACAGCCGAAGTAATCGACGGGCTTATTTAATATCTTATGTAATGGATCTGTTAGAACTTAGCAATATAGCGATCAAAGCAGCTCTTTCCGCGGGAAAAGTCATTCAGCAGTACATGAATGGTGATGTTTTGGTAGAGAAAAAAAAGGGAGGGACAAGTTATGCCTCTCAAGTTGTAACCGTGGTAGACAGAGCATGTGAAACCGCAATTCTTTCTCACCTTCTTCCTACTTGTGACCAGTTTGGTTTAGCACTTTTATCAGAAGAAACCGAAGATGATGGCAGTCGATTCAATGAAGATTTCTTTTGGTGTATTGATCCGATGGACGGAACACTTGCTTTCATAAATAAACATCCCGGATTTTCTGTATCTATTGCTTTGGTTGCAAAAGGCGGGACACCCTATATTGGAATAGTGTTTGATCCCAGCACAAATACATTATACCATGCTATTAAAGGGAAAGGAGCTTATAAGAATAATATCCCATGGAAAGTCAAGCCCATAAATAGCCATTTAACCTATGTGACAGATCGGAAACTAAAAGATACCCCTTATTCAGCCGAAATAGAAAGTTTGCTAAATGAGCACGCAGAAAAGCTAGGTTTAAGTGGAGTAAAAGAAATTGCTGGATCAGGTGCAGTATTGAATGGAATGTTTGTACTGGAAAATAGCCCCGCATGTATGCTAAAACTTCCGAAAAAGGAGAACGGTGGAGGGAGCATATGGGACTTTGCAGCTACCGCCTGTATTTACCAGGAATTGGGATTGCCTGCAACGAATTTTGAGGGAGAAAAATTAGACTTGAATAGAAAAGATAGTACTTTCATGAATCACCAGGGTGTCTTTTATGCTAGTTTCATCATAGACAAATAACTGATAGGCGAAAAGCTTATCCTATTAAATTCATCTATTAGCATTCTCAAGATGCTCTATTCCTCCAGATGATTCAATCATATGATAAGTTAGGTAGTACACAACAGGTTTAATATTAAAAAAATGAACAATGAAACACAATTAAAAAGATATAAAAAGCTACTGGCTTTCATTGATGAAAATTTCAAAAATGACATTAACATCCAGAAAATAGAAACAGTATGTCATTATTCTTATCGGAACATTAATAGAATATTTGAAGCTATTCATCATGAGACAATAGGAAAATATATTAAGCGGCTTCGGTTGGAAAAATCAGCACAATATTTATTGTATTCTGAAATGGGCATTTCCGACATTGGCTATGAAGTAGGGTTTGAAAACAGAACAGCATTTAGTAAAGCATTTAAAAAGAAATATGGATGCTCTCCTTCCGCTTTTAGAATAAATAATGAGGCGCTTCTGGAAATGGCACAGCAGTCTTTGCTTTATCAGGAAAGTACCAATAGACAAAAACTACAATTTGAAATAACCTACCTATCTGATTTTGAATATATTATTCTGGAGTACCGTGGAAGTTACAAAGATGTATTAGCCATAGAAAAAGTAGCCAATCAATTATACGATTACGCAAAGGATAAAGAAATTTTGACTAAACAGTCAAAGTTTATAACAGAAATTATAGACGATAGTGGGATTAGTGACAGCATCCACCTGCGTTATAACATGGCGCTTACTTTGGAAAAGCCATTAAAATTTGAGCCAGAAGGTTTTTTTAGGTTAAAAACACACAAGCGGCAAAAATACGCCAAGTTTGTCCATAAAGGTACGCTTCAAAAATGCATGGATTTTTATAATGAAATATATACCTTTTGGATGCTGGACGTGGGCTTGGAATTGGTAGACCGCCCTACTTTAGAGTTTTATCCTAATTATGATGAAGATAGCCTTCCAGATGACATGCTTACCGAGATTTATATCCCCGTAAATTAAATTGTCCAAAAAGGACACATGAGCCTCTTATTCTGCCTTTACTTTTGTACAAGTAAGTAAGAGAGCATAATTAGGTTGCTTTTTTGGTGGATCAGTTTTTTGCTCAGATCAAGGCGCGGCGGAGTGTAATAGCCATAGTTATTAACACGAGTACGCAACGCAGATATGAGTAAAAAGATGCCACCATAAAAGATTAATTAAATGTGCTCTCTTACTTAATACAAAATCAGAATAAAGAGTTACTTATGGAAGAGGTAATAAAACAAATAGAAGATAACATAGGGCTGATTATTTTTATCATATTTTCCTTCTCTATTGGATTAGCTATTGTTGAGTTCTTTTATGAATTGTACAAGAAAAAAATCAACAAATGGCGGCTAGGTGAAATGTGGGCAAGCTTTGGCGTTTTTATTATAGCACAGCTCATGGAAAAAACCTCCACTTTAATATTTGTGGGTGCATTTATTTTTGTTGGCGAGTATATCCCATGGCAGATACCCGTTAATATTTGGACTACACTCTTGTGTTTAATCTTAGTTGATTTTATCTACTATTGGGAACATGTGATAGAGCATAAAGTACGAATTTTGTGGACCTACCACAGCATTCATCACAGCTCACCTATATACAATTACACCACAGCGATGCGGGTTTCATTCATAGATAGCTTCATTACCTGGGCATTTTATTTACCCCTGGTTTTCATTGGCTTTCATCACTATATCGTTGTACTCTGTTTCTTTTTGGTTTTATCTTATCAGTTTTGGTTGCACACCGAAATTATTGGAAAGTTGGGTTGGTTTGAAAAAATATTTATGACCCCTTCACAACATCGAGTGCATCATGGTTCTGATGAAATATATCTCGATAAAAATTTCGGTGCCTTATTATCAATCTGGGACAGGATGTTTGGAACTTTTCAGGAAGAACAACACAAGCCTAATTATGGATTGACTAAGCCGATTAACACTATAAATCCAATCAAAGTGCATTTGGTAGAGTATATTGAAATTTTCAAGGATGTACGAAAAGCCAAAACCCTAAAAGAGGCATGGAATTATGTAGTTAAACCACCAGGCTGGAAGCCTGATAAATAGAAAGAATACAATCAAAAAAGTATATGGGGCTATGTGCTATAAGGCTTTTCCATGAGCTAATTAGTGCTTTGTATAGTATTAGCCGATTTTGATCGGGCTAATGATTTCGGAGAAATTACATCTTTTTTACCTGGGTAAAAGCTTTCAACTTCGGATGAAGTCGTATAATAAACAGAATATGCGACTTCATCCGAAGTCGAAATTTCCAACATAAGCCTTTTCAATAAACTTCCGACTTCTCCGAAGTCTCTAACCGTCTTTATACAGCACTAATAATTTTGACTATCTGGCGTAACAAGTATACTTCTGAATCGTCACTAATTCGTACAATATGAAAGCCCATATTCATGAAAAAATTAATCACTGCGATCTTTTTAATCTACTTATTACCATTTATAGTTGAGGCTCAAACTGGTAAAAGCCAGGTATTAATATTAGGGACTACACACTTGGAACAAATAAGTGGATTTGAAGCCTCTATGCTCAACAACGTCATAAAAAAACTGGATTCATTTAACTTTGAGGCCATAGGTATAGAGAAAATGTCTGGCGAGCTCTTAAATGACATTCAGTCGAGAAAGGATAGCGCTTTCGATGGCATTACAAAGGGAGGATTTGGAGCTCAATATCTGAATCTGGCAGATACGGTGCGAATAACTCAAAAAATCACCTTTCAACAAGCCCAAAAGAGCATTAATACGCTATTAAAACAGGAAAGCCTTAGTCTCGAGAAGCACAAAGAACTACTATTTAACTTTCTTGCTGTCACAGATATACCCTCAGCAGCCTTACAGTATTTATACATCAATAATAAATCGCTATTTACCACAGAATTTGAAAAGTATATTGCCGAAATTCTAGAAAAGAAAATTTCCAGCAAAAACGAATATTATAGCTTAGCATTACAATTGGCAAAAAGGAAAAATCTAAATCAATTAGAGCCTATAGATAATTTTCAGGATGAATCTCTTTTATTTAAATATTACCCTGAGTTTATTGATGATTATTCCGCTAATTCTGAAATGTTTACTGGCATCAGTCAACTACCTATATTTCAAAAAACAAGCCAGTTAATCCAACAAGGTATCGAAGCTAATGATTTCTCTGATTTATACCATTTTTTAAATAGTGATGAATATATAAGCGAAGATTATAATGCACAATGGGCAATCTGGTTAAGAAGCAATTTTCCATCGGGTTCTGACCGGGCGAGATATTATTTATGGGAAATGCGAAATTTACAAATTGCAGCAAATATCATGAATTTGGTAGCGAGAAATCCTCAGAAGAAAATACTCATAATCATTGGGGCATCACATAAGGGATTTTTAGAAAAGTATTTAACTCAAATAGAGGATATTGAAGTTTTGAAGTATGAATGAAACATCTATTGCTAATACCTTAAAGATGCTAACATAGCACCTCTAAGGTATTGCTTAGAAAAATAAGCAAGCTTTGAAAAAAACTACTATAACAACTCTTCTCATCGAGTTTCGCTCATTTTTCGGGGTGATTCCTTTTTAGGCATAAAGAATCCTGTAATTCAACATCTCACAAAATTGCTTTCAGCTTTTCTTCCAACACCACTTTAGATGTTGTACCAACATGCCTGTCCATCACTTCTCCATTTTTCACGTATAAAATCGTTGGCATACTCCGAACCTTAAACTGTAAAGCCAATTTAGGATTGGTATCGACATTTACTTTACCTATAACAGCTTGTCCTTCATATTCCTTTGCCATGGTCTCAATAAGGGGACTGACCATTTTACAAGGCCCACACCAGGGCGCCATAAAATCAAGAACAGCAACCTGAGAGTTGTTAAGCACAAGTGTTTCAAAGTTTGCATCCGTTATTTCCTGTATCATAATTATTAAGTTTTATTTAGCGCAATATCAGTAAAGAGTCTTATTTTTGAAAGTAGTCATAAAAAAATTGCCTAGTCATTATTATAAGACTTTAGTTGATTATCAGGAAGTTACAAAATTAAATTCCATGGAAAAACATCAAATCAGGTCAGCATCCCCTGTTGATTATACAATGAAAACTATTGGAGGCAAGTGGAAGCCGATTATTTTATACCTCATTTCTGTAGAGATTAATCGTTTTGGATTGTTGAGACGAGGTATCTTTGGTATTAGTAAACAAATGCTTACCAAACAACTCAGAGAACTTGAAGCAGATGGACTGATAACCCGTAAAATTTATGCAGAAATTCCCCCCAGAGTAGAGTATTTTATTACCGAAAAAGGAAACTCTATCTTACCAATTATAGATTCAATGCATGAGTGGGGTACACAAAATATGAAATTTGATGACGAAGGAAATGTCATCTAGTAAGGGTAAGAACTGAAATACAAATAGATTACTACTCCACAAATTCCGTTGCCACCTTCCATTTTTTAATATCCTCATCACTCATCCAATGCACCCCATCAAAAGGTGCAGCACTCAAAGTATGAAAATAAAAATCCGGTCCTATTTCTTTACCTAAACACATTGTAAAATACTCGATTTGATATTGGTGAGCAGGGTGGTCTTTGGGCAACTCTATTGCTGTCAAATCATTATAGCAGCACCACGAATGAATGCCGATTTTTGCACCCTTTTCAACAATTCGTTCTTTTCCCGCGCAAAACAAATCCACCCCTCCTGATGCTATATTGCTGTTTTTCAACACTTTTGTAGTCAATCCAGCTTCTCTAAGTATGCGCCCTGTGTGCATATTCACTGCATCATTAAGCGAGCCATTTATTTTTCCTAAGACTACCGTTTTGGCATTTGGATGATCTTGAATGGCTTCTTTCAATTGACGATAAGTTCGCGTACCGAGTTCACCATTGATGTGGATTTCATTGTTTTTCACCTCTACAGTACTTGTACCTGCACCTAAAACGGCCTCATTCGTTTGATAATTTATTTGAAAGGACTTTCCTGTTTTTTCATTTTCCAGAAAACCATTGAATGTTATGTCCAATGCATCAAAATTATGAACGTTTGCTTCCAATTCACCAGTAGCAATTGGGTTGTTCATTACTTTTTTCATTGCTATTTCATCTTCTGATATTTCTATTAAATTGCCATTTAATAAAAGCGCAGGAGCAGAAAACCTGCCTCTTTTCACCTGTTTTATTTTAGTTGGTTGTAAAATGGTTTTTGCTCCGTTTTTATCTTCAAAAATGGTAATAAACAGAACCTCTTTACCATCCATTTCAGGCATAAAAAAGGTAATTGGATGAGCTACTGAATTGACTCTTACTTTACCATTTTCAATTAAAATCATTTGTTCAGCCACTGTTTTATCAATATCTGCTACTGCAATTCCTTCCTCTTCGAAATCTGACCAACATTTATCTTTGTACCAATAACCACCCTTTTCTTCACAAATAGATTGATCACCAATATTTTTATCATAAAGCGCTTTGCTGCCATCGCAGCTTGCCAAAACGACCAACAACGCAGCACATTGAAGAAGAATTTTCATGCTCATTTTTTTGATTTAATTTAAACTCTACATAGGCGTGAAACAATAAGGAAAATAGAATTAAGTAATCGAGCAAAATTAAATTGCTTCCAGAGGATTCTTTGAAAGGAATATGTTAAACTTGTTAGAAGATTATTGAGGTTAGTTTTATTGCAGTTCTAAAATTGCCGCTTCAATTACCTCATCTTTTGACGTATCATCCAAATCCAAAACCACTGCTATATCGGGTTCAACACCATCGTCTAAGTGGCGCCCTTTAGCATCAATGAATTCGCTGGTTGAAAGACTCCAATACCAACCATTTGCCAAATAACCATCTGCAACCGAACCACTTCCGCCACCACTTCGCTGCCCCATTGTTTTGATAGTTTCGATTGGGTCGACCGAATATAGAAAAGTTGTTGAAGCACTATAAACATTACGATCGGTCAAAACACGTACTTCTTTTAAGTACTTATTACTGCTCGAAGCAGGCTGTAAAATCACAGGGCTATCTGAAAAATCATTTACACCAGGTCCCGTTTTGAATCTTTCAAAACCTGTATCAATAGCTTTATCGGTAAAATAAGAAGCAAATTTGGTTGCCAACGAAGGGTCGCCACCACCATTTAATCTTTGGTCAAAAATCAAACCTTTCGTGTTCTTTAAATCTGTAAAAATCTGCTCAATTTCATCATCCGAAATTTCCTCATTCCATGAAGGAATCCACAAGTAGCCAATTTCATTGTCCTGATTCAGTGTTCCCCAGAGGGCTCGAAAACCAATCTCTCCCCCTTCTAAAACCTTAATATTAGGATTGAGAGAAGCTGCAATATAATTGTCAACTAAAATATTTATATCAAAACCCGGAGGGAAGCCTTCCAATAAATCAAAGCCTGCAAACAAAGAATTTTGGTCGCTTCTATTTTGAATAAGACTGGAATGTCCATCCCTTAATCGAGTAGTAATAATGCCCAATTTATTAAATAATTCTTCATCGCTAAGGTCAGATTGAATGGTATTTCGGATGGAATCTGCCAAAAAGTCAATGTCTACGCCTTTAAACTCTAACATTCCATATTTTTCTTTAACAAGAGTGGCGTATTCATCAAAAATGCTCAATGCGTCCGTTTCAGGTTTGGCATCCATTAACACTTTTTCGCAAGAACTTAGAATGCAAACAATAGCAATAAAGCCGAATACCTTTAATGATTTCATTGGATTTTTTTAATCTTGGATTAGAAAAAGTTATTTCGGAAAGCTAAAAATTAACCGGAATTAATTTCCAGGGGTTGTAGATTTGGTTTTATGTATAAAATTATACCGAACTACGATCCTGTGGTTGCCTACCGTAACAGGATAATTCTTCACTTCAGCAAAATGCCTTGCGGTCCATTCATAACCCACCCAAAACCGTTCTTTCCATTGATACTGAATGTTGGTTCGTAAATACAATTGTTGCCCAATAGGTTTGAATGTAAAATATTTGAAGCCGAAAGGGTTTTCCAATGCTTCATTTTGATAGTCAAACGCCCCATCTTCCAATGCATTTTGAGGAGCAGAAAAAGCAAAACTTGTTCGTTCTTTTTGAAAGGATAATAAGCCTAAATCTAGTCCAAAGTTCCATTTCCCTCTGTGATAAACTCCTGCTGCAAACAAATCGCTGCTCGTAATGAAATACCCGCCATTATTATCTAAGCCTTCTGTATCTCTAAAATACAAGCCCAATATATCCCAATGTGTACCCACAGAAAATTGGTCATTTATCTTTTTTAAATAACGACCATAAAACTTAGGGTGGAGAGTGGTCACAGGCCCTACATTGTGTGTATTAGGAGTTTCTTTTCCATAATTGCCATCCAAGCCAATTCCCCAAATAGCCGTGGGAGTATTACTTTCAAAACCCAATCTAAAGGCAACACCTATACCCCCGTAGCCAACAGCGGAGTATTTTACATCTTGAAAAGAGGTATACGCACCACCAAATTCTACAAAAAAACTTTTGGTGGTTTGTGCAACAATAACAGTTAAACTGCTTAAAAATATCAGCAGCAGAAATGATAATTTTTTCATTCTTTTAGTCTTGTCAATTATTAGTCAAGGACGAAGTCCATATAGTTTATCGTCGAAAATTTAGAGTTGCTCAATTATAAGACGATGCAAAAATGTGGGAAAGTGACTTTTGAAAAGTCTAAAAAAAAGAAATAGTGGTTCAAAAACATGATTTTGGACCTATTGCACGATTTCAGACTCGGGAGTAGTTTGAATTTATAACAAATAGAGGGCAAATCAAGCCTGCTTCTAGCCTTATGATACATGTCTCTGAAATATTATACCCAAATCACTTCTCGCAATTAAATTATTCTACTACTAAGAATATTGTTTTTTATAGGCTCCTGGCGAATTGCCTTCCATTTTTTTGAAAACAGAAAAGAAAGTAGCTTTAGAATTGAAACCTACTTCAGAAGCAATGCCAAGCATATTTAGGTGGTCAAATTTTGGGTCAGTTAATATTTTTTTTGCCTCTTCTACTCGATATTGATTGACAAAATGATTAAAATTCGATTGCGTTTTTTGATTGATGAGCTGAGAAAGGCTTCTGCGGGTCATGTTCAATTGTTCTGCCAAAATAGGCAAGGTCAATTCAGGGTTTTTAAACAGTTTTTTTTCTTTCATTTGGCAGAGTAGTATTTGATAGGTTTTGTCAGATTCTTCTTCCTGATTGTTGACCAAATACTCTGGCTCTTGAATAATTTCTTCCTGTTTAGATTCAAGGTACATTTCAACTTTTTGTTGTCGCAAACCTGATATACCAACCCAATAAATGAAGATAACATTAATTGCACCCAAAACGGGGTATGCGATATTTTGCATAAAATCCCTCGGAAGTACCAAAGGAACAAACCAAATAGCGTAAAAAACCAGAATAAAGACAGCGACTGCTTTGACCCATTTTAGTTGTTGTTTTCCGATATTGGAAAAATAATTCAACACTGCTTTTTGATGCTGATTTACCAACCGAATTGTTTTCACGGCAAAGAAGATTGAATAGGCCAAAGAAGAAAACTCGTAAATTCCATGAATCAATTGAAAAGTACTGTTTTCTGCTAAGCTTTGCTTTTGAGCAGTAGGTTGAAGAAATAAAATCAGAAATAATAAAAATTCTAAAATACCGGGCATCAGAATCGGCCAATGTTTTTTCAAGAAAAAAGGAGCGGTCAAACTTTTTGCATACAAATAGAAAAGTGGAATACTTAGAAAATAAAAGTTGAAAGGAAGAAAAAGCAATCTCGGATTTTGTGAAAGAATTTGAGTATCTGATAAAATTACATCTGTCATTTCCACCGCATAGGTAATCAAAAAAAGCCCTAATAATAAAGAAGGGCGACTTTTACGATTCCCAAAAATGAGCAGTATACCAAACAAAATACCTTGAACCAAGCCTAAAAAATCTATTAAGCTGATAATGTTATAGTTAATATCCATGCACAGTACTTAAAATGGGCAAAATACTTAGAGCCGTTTAGAATTAGTTCTTTGGTTCGAAAATAGAGCATTTTTTGTTTAGGCAAAATTCATTTTGAACTATATATGCTGAAGGATAAACAATAAAAGAAGATTTATAGGCCCAATAATGATTTCCAAACAAGCTTAACATAATTAACTCCCTGCCTACTATTTTGATGAGTGTTTGTAAAAGTCATGGAATTTCTTTGCTCATCACCACAATCGGGACTATCTTCCGCCATGAAGAAACAAAGAATATTAAATTTATCAGATCAAACCAAGAATGAACTTGATAAACAGATTAGAGCTTTACATCAAATTCTAAGTGCAAATTCAATAAATGCATCTGAAGTAAATCAATGCTTTAATCAATATACTCGTATACTTATCAAAGCCGGGGCTACGCTACAAGAAAATTATTGGAAAGAAAAAGGTAAATTGGAAGGGCAAATAACTCGCGGAGAATTGAGTGTCGTCAATAATAACATGAAAAAACAAATACAAGATTTGTACCTAAATCTCTTTGATAAAGAGCTTGATGCTAACTAAAACAAGAGTACTTCAGCAGGAAATCCATAATGAGGATAACTCCCAAATTTTCATAGATATTGGTAGTCACGTAGGTGATACGTAATCAAAACATATTTTTTGTGAAAAAATTAAACACCTTCTTAAGCCTCCTGATTTTTATTACTATGGGATGCGGCTCTGCTCCTTCCTCTGAGGTAGGAACTGTTAATATTATCCCTAAGCCTGTTCAACAAACAATTGGAGACGGTTTTTTCGGGATAAGTAAGCATACCAATATCCTTGTGGAAAATGAAATACAGGCGAATATTGCCCGATTGACCTTTTCATCCTTTAAAGAAAAATGTGGTTGGATGCCCAACATTTTAGTTGGTAAAGGAGTAGGGGATATCATCTTTAGTACAGATAAATCTATTGAGGAGGAAGGCTATATTTTAGACATCACAAACAATAGCATTTCTGTAAAGGCAAATTCAAATGCTGGGTTTTTCTATGCAATGCAAAGTTTAAAACAGTTGATGCCAGTTTCCTTTTTTTCTAAAAGAAAAGCAAAAATTGGAGAATGGCGAGTACCTGTCGTCCACATTGTAGATCAACCAGCTTTTGGATGGAGAGGATATATGTTAGATGTTTCCAGGCATTTCTTCGAAATCGAAAAAATAAAGGAAGTCCTGGATTTCATGGCGGAGTTAAAACTTAATCGATTTCATTGGCACCTGGCAGATGACCAGGGATGGAGAGTTGAAATAAAAAGCTACCCAAAACTAACTGAGGTTGGTGCATGGCGTGTGGATTATACAAACTATGATGAAACAATATCTGATTGGTGGGGGCGGCCAGTTCAGAAAGAAGGAGAAAAAGCGACTTACGGTGGCTTCTATACACAAGAAGAAATTAAGGAGGTAATTGCTTACGCAAAAGAACGATTCATTGAAGTGATACCTGAAATTGATATGCCCGGACATGCTCAGGCTACAATCGCAGCTTATCCAGAGATTGGATGTGTAAATGCTGCACCTTTTGTGGCAACTGGTGGGGTTTATCAAAACAATACCTATAATCCGGGGAAAAAAGAGACCTATGAGTTTGCTGAAAGAATGCTGAATGAAATCATGGACATTTTCCCTTCTCAATATATCCATATCGGTGGTGATGAATGCAATAAAAATCAATGGAAAATTGACCCACATGCTCAAAAGAAGATGAAAGAGGAAGGTTTGGCAAATGAAGAAGAGTTGCAGAGTTATTTTATAACCCGAATTGAAAAAATAATCAATGCTCGTGGCAGGACAATGATTGGGTGGGATGAAATATTGGAAGGAGGGCTTGCACCCAATGCGGTAGTCATGTCCTGGAGAGGAGAAAAAGGTGGCATCACTTCGGTAAAAGCCGGACATGAAGCGATCATGACTCCCAGTGCCTACTGCTACCTGGATCTAAAGCAAGGACATGATGACCTTGAACCCAATTTAGGATATTCACAATCTTTGCTATCTGCTGCCTATAATTATCAGGTGGTACCAGAGGATTTAACAGAAGAGGAAGGCCAACTGATAAAAGGAATTCAGGGCAATTTGTGGACAGAATCCATTAGTGATTGGAGCAAATTAACTTACATGACTTTTCCCAGAATCTATGCAATTGCCGAAAATGCCTGGACGAAGCAAACAGCGAAAGACTGGGATGATTTTTCCAGCAGATTATTTACACAGTTCGAAAAACTGGATACCCTAGGAGTTCGATATGCAGTTAGTGCATTTAGCCCATGGATTGATCATACAGGAAATGGAGAGGAAATAGAAATCAGTTTAAAAACGGAAGTAAACGATTTAGCAATTCATTATTCTTTGGATGGCAGCGAACCAACAATCGAGCATACTTTATACGACGGTCCATTCAAAGTCAATAAATCCACTCAATTGAAAGCCCAAGCATTCAAGGGCACTCAGCCAGTTGGGTATCTATCCAGGATGGACTTTCCAATTCATTTGGCAGCCAATCAAGAAGTAATGGATGAAAATGGAAAGCTATACCCTGAGTTAACAGATTTGAGTTGTGCGAGACTACATGTAAGCGATAAAAACTGGCAAAAATTTGAAGATGATTTTTCTGTGTCCATCCATTTTGAAAAACCGACTTTAGTTAAAGAAGTAAGTTTTAATTCGCTAAGGTTTACAATATCCGGTATTTATCCTCCTAAAAAGATAGAGCTATGGGGAAGTGAAAATGGAAGTGATTTCTCTTTAATTGATCAAATAGATGAAACAGAAAGAAGTTTGGAACAAGGAAGAAACAAAATAAATCACAAAATAACTTTTGCCCCCACTACTGTATCCAAATTAACAATAAAAGCCTATTCACATCGTCCTTTGGATAAAGGGCATCATAAAGCCGGGCAAAATAGTGTAATAGCAATTGATGAAATTGTAGTATTTTAGATTAGAAACATCGTGCAATTAGTAAATCTTTAAAGCTTGGATTAGTCGTAATCACCCATTTAATTTTTCCAGGATGAAAATATTAATATGCATTTTTTCAATCTTCATTTTATGCGCCTGCAACAAGAATAAAATCGATTCACATAGTAATTCAGAAACCGAAATAAACACTGAAAGCTCTTCTGGTACTGATTTTTCATCTTTCATCGGTAATGATTATTTACTCGATGATCAACACTCCTATTTAGGATTCAAAATAAAGTACTTTGGATATAGTCCTGTTCGTGGTAGATTCAATGATTTTGATGGAACTCTTTTCTATAATCCATCTGATCCTTCCAGCCTTTCTGTAACCGTTTTCGTTGAAGCCAATAGTATTAACACGGGAAATGAGACAAGAGATAACGATCTCAAACGAGAAGGATCATGGTTTGATGTAAAGACTTATCCGATCATTAGTTTTAGCAGTACCAAAGTAATTCCCAAGCCGGATGGTGAATTTGATTTAGTGGGTACGCTTACAATAAAGGGAATTAGTAAAGTGGATACTATTGCCTTTCAAAAACCTACAAAGTTAAGTAAGGACTGGGCCAGGAATGACCAGGTTGATTTCACAGGAAAAACGATCATAAATCGTCAGGATTTTAATGTATTTGGTGGGGATTTTTGGAGTTCCATTATGGAAAATGGATTAACTCAACTATCAGATGAGGTCGAAATTGAGATTGAAATACATGCCAGAAAAGCTGATTATCAAGCAAGATATGAAGATGCCGACTCTTTAGACATCAATAAAATTGTATTAGATCATATTAAAAGCAATGGAATGGATGCAGGGCTTAGTTATATAGATAGCCTTTTCCAACATGAGCAACTAACTGCTGGAAAACTTTCTTCCATTGGCTATACACTCAACAATTGGAAAATGCATGAAGAAGCCTTAATAGTTTTTAATAAAAGACTTGAGTATTATCCAAACAAGATTACTAGCTGGAATCAACTAGGTATTACAAAGCTGTTTTTAAAGAATTATCCGGAAGCAAAAGACAACTTCAAAACTACCCTGGCAGCTGATTCTACAGATTCAAGAAGCCATGAATATATTAGACTAATCAATTTAATACAATGATCATACTTTATATGTGAGATCACTTATTATGCATAAGATAAACACACCAGATGCAATACGATAAAGATTTACAATCTGAACACAAGGAGTTGTTTCTTCAGGCAAGGGCACTTCTCCTTTCTTTTGAAGGAATTGTAGAGACTAAAAAAGAAAGAATTACCACCTACTCTAATGAAAAAGGAGGAATCTGTCATTTGCGAACAATGCCACACGGAATTGACTTCGGATTTTTAAAGGGTGCGAAAATGGAAGATGGACTGGGTTTATTGACTGGCAATGGAAAAGCGATCAGAGTTTTACCTCAAAAAGAATTGAACAAGGAAGCCGTTGAATACTACCTAGAGCAAGCCATCGCTATCAATTCTAAAAAATAAAAGGTTTAGTTCATCAGAAGATAACAAAATGAAAATATCAACCCTATTCATAGCGCTTTTAATCTTTCCTGCCTGCATCACTTTCAGCCAGGATGCCATCACTATTGATGATTACAACAGGGCAGTTGGCTTTTTGCGTGAAAACTTAAACGACAAAAAAGTATTCAATCTTAATATCCGGGCCAATTGGTTTCCGGATAGTACGGGAGTATGGTACATCCATCGATCAATAGATGACAAAAAATACCTTAAAATAACTTTTCCCGATCAGGTAAAATCAGATTTATTTGACCACCACTCACTGGCAAAGATTTTATCCGATTCTTTAGACACTGATATTAAGGCAAATGACCTCCCGATTAGCAGAATTGAGTATAAGAACCCTGATGAATTACTCATCTCGGTTATGAACAAAACCTACCTTCTAAATCCTAAAGAAAACACGCTAAACCTTCCTCCTCAAGAAGAAGAAATCAATAAAAAAGAGATTCCTTCTCCAGACGATAAATGGATAGCTTACGCTAAAGACTACAATCTTTATATTAAATCAGCAGATGAAAAAGTAGTCAGACAACTGAGTACAAGCGGGACAAAAGGATATGAATATGCCTCCTGGTATGGCTGGGCAGATATCATGGAAGGTGAAAATGGTGAACGGCCGGAGAAATTTCATGTCGATTGGTCCCAAGATAGTAAATGGGTTTATGCCAATATTTGCGATCTGAGATCTGCTCAAAAGATGTATTTATTAGACTGGAGTATTGATACATTGTACAGGCCAAAATTACTCTCGTATTATCGTGGTTCTCCTGGTGACACTACAATGGTCTATATAGAACCCGTTTTTTTCAATGCGGAATCGGGGAAGGAAATCAAAGTGAATTTACCCAGGAATACACACATTAATCCCATTGATGTAGAATGGTTAAAAACTCCAGGCAAGGTTTTATTGATAAGTATGACACGTGGCTATCAAAACCTTTATATCCATACGCTTGACCTTGCTACCGAAAAGCTTCAAAAAATATATTCAGAATCCAGCAAAACTAATATTGACAATTTTGACTACGAGTTGTCTGAAAATACTCTATTCTTTCTGTCGGAAAAGAGTGGGTGGCGGCAACTCTATAGCCTGGATTTGAAGACTAAAGAAGAAAAGTCAATCACCAATGATGCATTTTATGTAAACAGCATTGAATGGATTGATGAAGAAAATCAAAAGATATATTTCCTTGCATCTGGTAAGGAAAAAGGGCGCAATCCCTATTATCAGCACCTCTATAGTATCTCCTTTAATGGAAAAAACTTACAACTACTAACTCCTGAAGATCGGCATCATAAAATCAGTTTTTCGCCAGATGGTAAATATGTGATTGATAATTATTCAACCGTAAACATTCCAACTATATCTACTCTTAGAAGTACCTCTACCGGAAAAATATTGATGGAACTAGGACGTGCCGATGTAAAAGCTTTAAGTGACTGGAGCCCACCAGAAATCTTTACAGCTACAGCCCGAGATGGTAAAACACCTATATATGGTGCTATTTGGAAACCAACAAATTTTGATGCTACAAAGCTTTATCCGGTTATTGAATTGAGTTATACCGGCCCGCACACACATCTATTTCCCACAGAATATGCCCGAGCATTCAGGCTACAATCTTATGCAGAATTGGGCTTTGTAGTGGTGGTCGTAGATGGGTTGGGATCATCAGGGCGATCAAAGCAATTTCATGACTACTCTTATAAAAACCTGGGAGGGAATCTGGAAGATCACCTAAGAGCCATCAAATACTTAGGTACAAAATATAGCTGGATTGACACTACTCGTGTCGGCATTTTTGGTCATTCCGCCGGAGGTTACGATGCAGGGCGAGCGGTTCTGGCCTATCCTGATTTTTATAAAGTTGCTGTTGCTAGTTCGGCAGATCATGATCATAGGATGGAGAAAGCCTGGTGGCCTGAAATGTATATGGGGTGGCCAGTTGATTCTGCCTATCATCTGCAATCTAACATAACAATGGCTGGCAACCTCAAAGGTAAATTGCTCATTACACATGGAGGGATAGATGAAAATGTAAATCCATCTGCTACTTTCAAACTGGCAGAAGCACTAATACAAGCAGATAAACAATTTGATATGCTAATCTTACCAAGCCAAAGACATGGATATGCTGGTAAGTATGGAAAGTACTTTTTAAAAGTAAAATGGAATTATTTCATAGAACATTTAAGAGGAGTAGAACCCATCTGGAATTTTAAGTGGGAATAAAACAAACATCATGAAAAGAGAAACGGTTAATCCACCAGCACTATTTAATTCAACCCAGTATGGGTTTTCCCAAATAACGGTAGCGCCAACAGGAAGGATGGTATTTATTTCTGGCCAGGTTGCCTGGGATGAAAATTTAAATATAGTGGGAAAGAATGATTTAGCTAAACAAACACAAAAAGCTATTGACAATCTAAGGGTCGCAATCGAATCTGTAGGAGGTAGCCTGGAAAATATCATGATGCTTAGAATCTATAAAGTAAACTATGAAAAAGAAGATGGGCCAATTATAAGCTCCATATTAAAAGAAAATTTTGGAACCATAAACCCGCCAGCAAGCACATGGATAAATGTAAAAGGGCTTGCCAATGAAGACTTCATGATTGAAATTGAGGCTCAGGCGATTATATAAGATTTCTTTGAATCCACACATTTTACATTTAAGTCTTATCTTATGAAAAACCTGCTTTATTGTTTTCTATTATTTTTAAGCGCTAATTTGCCAGCTCAGCAATGGTTAAACTGCACTAATGGCTTAACAGTAAATGATGGCGTACAACAGGGCGAAGTGCTTTGGCTTGCTACTAGTGGAGGCTTGGTCAAGAAAAATATTAATTCATCAGAATCCACCATTTTTAATAGAGGCAACTCTCCAATCCCAAGTAATCATGTACATTCGGTACTCATTGATAAAATGGATCAAGTATGGTTATCTACCTACAAAGGGGCCGCTATGTTCGATGGAGCAAATTGGCAGATTTTCTATGATAAATCAGGTATACTAGAGCTCGATGCACAAGATAATGTAGTGCTTGCTTCAATTGATAGCTTACACATTTGGGACGGACAAGACTTTGAAAGTACTCAAATAGAAAGTGGCTTCTTCTATGCCCTTTCTGATATCACTATCAATCAAACTAATAACGATATCTGGCTTTCCTATTATACCTTTGGAGCCTATGCCATTTTTCAGGTAACAGCCCAGGGGGTTAATACATTCGATCATCAAAATTCAGCCTTGCCATTTGACTCCCCTACTTCTAATCCGCTACTCATAGACCAGCAAAACCGGGTTTGGGCAGGAAATGCTTATGGTTTATACAGATATGATGGAGAAGAATGGGTAGATATATCAACCATCTTCCCTGAATTACCCACTGGTAATTTTTCTACTTTAGATATAGATGAAAATGGAAATGTTTGGGCCATCGTAAAAAATTTTGAAAACGACCTCCTTATCAAATTTAGCAATGATGAGGTGTTTGAAGTTTATAATTTACCCAATGAGATAGAAACCTATGCCCAAATACCATTCTTGAATATTTCAAATATGGACGATAATTCCATTTATATTGGTACATCTACTAATGGTTTATGGCAGTTTAATTTATCTGAATGGACTCAATTAAACACCTCTTTATCTGATGATGTGAGTAATCAAACCTATCAAATTTTTATAGATGATGAAACTACATTTATCATTGGAGGGCGGTCTGTAAATAGTAATGGCACAACTATGTCTGCTATTAGTGAGGCTAACTGGACTATTTTTGATGAATCTAATTTACCTATATCGATAACTAGCGATTTCCCTGAAAGAATCGTAGAAAAATACATGGATACTTTATGGTTTTATACAGGGGATACGCTCTTATCATATATAAATGGAAATTGGAGCCTACCACTTTTACCAGATCTACTTCCTGATGTAGACGAACAAAACTCATTCCTTCATCACGAACCTGGCGGAAATAGGTGGCTATTGGAAAAATATCATAGCTATATCTTTTATGAATCGGATCAAGGATGGCTGACTTTTGAGCATGAAGAACATGGAGCCAGTAGCGGTATTTATGAATCTTATTTCTCCTACCCTCAAAAAGAAGAATTTTGGCTAGCTTCTGCCAACGGTATTTCATATTACGATAGTACTGGCTGGACAATTATTAAACCTAAAGATCATGGTACAGCGTCAAACTGGGTATTTGATATGGAGCTCGATTCTGATGGTGTTATTTGGGGTGTAACCAGTGATGCTATAATAAATATAAAAGAGTATGAATTTTCGGTTTTCACTACCCAAATCGAGGGTATCACTAATTCATCCTTCCGTAGTCTAACTTTTGATGCCCAGGGAAGAATGTGGGTTGGGCTTGATAATGCCATAGCTTATTTAGAAGGAACGGAATGGGTTGTTTTTGACAATACCAACTCGGGAGTTCCCAATGGTTCTATTACAGAACTGGAGTTTGATCATGCAGAGAATTTATGGATAGGAAGCAGTCAGGGCGGGTTTGCTGTATTTAATGAAAATGGATTGCCCGATTATTTAAATCAAGATATTCACACCTCGGTTACATCTATATTAAACAAAGATAATTCACTTCTTATCTATCCTAACCCAATAAGCAGAAATAACGTCCTGAAAGTTAAAATCAAAGATTCCAGTTCCATTCAAGAGCATGCATATATTGAGCTTTATGATATTGAGGGACAGCTTTTATTAAAAACTCCTGTTCAAAAACCCATTACTTACCTACCATTAGTAACTATCAATACAAGCGGTACTTACCTATTAAAGCTTAAAACGAATACTCAAATAATAACATCGAAAGTTGTTATTCATTAAGCATATGGAAGGAGCGTTGAAGTAGTTTAACGCTCCTTCCTATTGTCCTATACTCCGGTATAATTGCAATGTTTTTTAATAAGAGTACTTTCAACTTTGCTATATCAGCGGGATATTCAATTACTTCATTTTACTTATTTTTTCAACCGCTTTGCTGGAGTTTTCACACCAGTTACAATTTGAATCAGGGGCTAACTCTAATGCTTTTTTGTAACTCTCTAGAGAAAGTTCTCTTTGCCCATTAAGTAAATACCCCTCCCCTAGTGAATCCCAGTTGTTCCCGTTTTCTGGGAATAGCTCAACGTTCAATTTGAAAATTTCAAGAGCCCATCCAATGTTGTTATCTGACAGCTCCATAAGGTCATATCCCAGGCCATTCAATACATCTGGATGAGAAACTGTAGAGAGATATTGATCCTTAATTTTATCAATCAATTTACCAGCTTCTTTCAAACTATTGTTTCTTATAAAATCAATCACTAAAAGGTGTAAGTTTTTTTTGATTGGGGGTGCAACGTATGTTTCGTCAAATAACATTTTCTCTATCGTCCATGCGACCTCTCCTTCTTTGCTTCCCATATTCGTAAACAGTAAGATCAAAGCATCCTCTTCAGGCATCCAGATAAAGTCGTGGAAATAAATTCCATTTCCTCCGTTATGGCTGATGATTTTTGTTTTTCTGTCAGACTCATAAATTGCCCATCCATATCCATAATAACTAGTCCCGGCCTCGTTTTCTTTGATATATCGCGTGCTTAATTTTTCAAAACTGGATTTAGATATTATTTGATTTGATTGAAGGGCTTTATACCATTTGTACATATCTCCGGGAGTAGAATGGATACCACCATTTCCTTTTAAAGTCCAGGTGATCTTCCCCATTCTTTGATATCGCTGAATCATTGATCCTACGTTAATAAAGCCATATACATATCCTTTAGCGATAGATTCATCCTTCCATTTAGGAATGAAATATCCAGTTTCCATCATTCCTGCAGGTTTGAATAGATTTTCATAGAGAAATCGTTCATAATCCTGTCCAGAAGTTAATTCGATAATTCTTGCTAAAATACTATACCCCGCATTGGAGTACGCATACTTTGATCCTGGTTGATGAAGTAAGTCCGATGCAAACACGGCCTTAAAGAATTTTTTCCTTGGAATGTCGTCAAAATCCCCTTCTCCAATTACATCGATTAATCCTGCTGTATGGCTTAGTAATTGATGAATAGTAATATCCCGCTTATCATCTGGTATATCCTTAAAAAAACGACTTATAGGATCAGTGGTTTTTAATTTATTAGATTCTACCAATTTCAGGATAGCTGTAGCTGTAAATTGTTTCGTAACAGACCCTATGGTAGCTACTGTTTGAGGAGTATAAGGGATATTATTTTCCTTGTCTGCCATTCCATAGCCTTCATTAAGAATAATTCGGTCTTCTTTCACAATGAGGATTGATCCCGAAAATCCATTTGAAACTCCATCCTTTAAATAGTTGTCAATTTTATATTTAAGGGCTTCGTTGCTTTCGACTTTCTGTGCTGATAGAGCAGTCGCTGTAAATAGGAATCCAATACTGAGTATTATAATGAGAAGATTTTTTTTCACGATAGTTTGGTTTTAGTAATGATTAATAATAGACATAGGTAGCCCAGGGGATCCATAGGCGAAACCCTTCTTTAGTTCAGTCTTAAGATTTTATGAAAAGCTTAGTTGTAAGTGAAATAAGTCAATTAAAAGGCTTTGTTTATTGACCTGAGGTCTTTAAATAAAAAGAGTATGCCAAAAACCCCAGAGAGATGCTAATTGCTACAATTGCGATAGAGTGAATTCCAAGCGGAAGAAAGCTTTCAGTTATCAATAAGCCAATTCCCGTTGATAGTAAGATCAAAAACCACTTTATACTATTGTTTTTTTCGTTGCTGTCTTCTGTTTGTAAAAGAAAACCAGCAAGCTCTTCTGACATTCCTTTTTCAATGATCTTATTTTTCAATTTATGATCTAACAGTTTTTTTAGCATCGACAGCAAAAACCGCGCAATTAAAATGAGTAAAAAAAACAGCGCAATTGCTTTATAAACATCTGGATCAAGGTTAGTAAAATGAGTTGAATCCATTTTTCAATTTTTTGTTCATGCTTGGTTAGACCGTTTCTTTACAATTATGTTGCAAAATGACGGTACATAAATTAGGGGGTCAATAAATTGACCTTTTGATAGAAAGCTCTAAACTGGTCTAAAACAAGAGCTGTAGAGATAAAAGCTATAATACTTATGATAAAATAATTTTGATAGGCCTGCGTACTGCTCAACAGATATCCAATTGTTCCTCTAAATAAAAACAGCACCAAAGCAAGGCAACTTACTATCGCTAACATTATAAAGTTAATCAAGTAAGGATAGCTGGTTTCGGCTTCTTTAGTTGAAGGCAATTGACCCAAGACTAAGTGCGATAGATTATAATCAAGAGTTGGTTCGGCTTGATCTTTAATAAAAGAAGAAAGTGCTAGGTAGGATTGTACTCTTTCATTGCACTCCTCACAAGAGAGGATGTGCTTGATAACTTCCGGTTGGCACTCCTGTTGATCAAATGCAAATTTTTGTATGTCTATATCACTTGCATGAATATCTTTCATAAATCTTCTTTTTTATAACTCGCAAGGAGATTCATCCTCAATTGCTTTCTAGCCCTGTACAAATAGCTCTTTACAGTGCCTTCCGGCAAACCAGTAATTGTCGTTATTTCCTTATAACTTAGTTCTTGTTTATGGTACAAGGACAGAATCGTTTTATAAAGAGGAGAAAGTTTGTCTATTTCTGATGAAATTATTTTCGAGCGTTCTTTTTTAAAGAGGTTTATTTCCGGCTGACTTTTATCCATTAAAAACTGCCTTTCTATCAATTCCCAGGATTCATTTTCTTCTTCGTCCGTAACATTTAAAATGGGGATCTTTTTTCTGGCGAGATAATTTAAACAAGTGTTATAAGTGATCGTACCAATCCATGTTGAAAGTTTAGCGTTGAACTTAAAGCTTGCAAGTTTATTGTAGGCTTTTAAGTATACCTCCTGGGTAATATCTTTACGATCCTCAGGGTTTTTTATCATTTTATAAACGATGCTAAGGACTAGATGCTGAGTTTTGGAAATGACAATTTCAAATATTCGAGTATCTCCCTCTAATATTTTATTAATCAACTCTTTATCTGTTAGTTCTTCTCGTATCATAAAGTCTAATAATTGCATTAGACCATTCGAATTCAAAATTGTTGCAAATCGAAGTATTTTGTTAGTTGATTAGGGCTTTTAAGTTAGAATAAAAATTAGCCTATTATCCGACAAGTTTGGGATACCCTATTTAAATACGTAGCTAGTTTTATTAATCCAAGCTTTGTTTTGATTATCTTGTTTTGGGTAGTAATGGTAAATACTGTGTCATGATAATCAGAAAATATTTCTTACTAATTATTTTTTACCTATCAGGATATACATTATTGAATAGTCAAAACTCAATTAGGGTGAGTGGCCTAAGTACAACCAAGGCATACTTTGCAGACATTGGCTTTAGTAAAACTCTCAATAAAAACTTCGAGATAGGATTAGGGGTTTTATATGGAAGACATCATTCCCTAAATATTAAAGGAGGAGGACTAACGACTAATGTACTTTTGTATCCTCATGAAAACAAAATAATTAACTTTTTTATAGCATCAGATATTCAATTCACGTTATTCAATTTCTCTTCAGATCAAGACAATATAGATATAAAATATTTACACCTTGTTGGAGGTTATGGTTTTGATTTGAAGTTAAGCCCAAATTTTTTTCTTTTCAATTATTTTGGATTAGGAGCAACCTATGAGCACAGGTCATTTAATCAAAATAACATCAAAAATCGCAATCATTTTGATACAGCAGGTTTGTTCAAACTAGGAATGAAATACAAAATATAATGGAGTTTACGAAAGATATTTTTCTGCACTTCCTCATTATTATCTTTTTCTCATCATGCTCAGATTTAAGCATATTCGAAAAAGAAAAAGAATTAATCAGTATTTATGAAAACAGCTTTGCTCCAAGAGATTTTTCTATCGATGATACTTTAGTAGTAATGTCTTGGAACATTCAGATGGGGTTTAGAAATGATCAAAATGCATTTAATGGAAATGATGTAGGTGGTACTCCTTCCCACTTTGATCAGATGGTCAACGCTATAAAAGAAATAAATCCGGATATTATTGCTTTACAGGAAGTTGGTCATAATGCGGATCACACTTTTGTGGAAAATCAAGCACAATATTTAGCAAATGCTCTTAAAATGAACTTTGCCTATGCTGATTATAGTGAAATAATCACAGGATATAATATATTAACAAGAGGAGCCAGAGGGCATGCTCTTTTAACTAAATTCACAATAAATGAAACAGAAAACATTGTAAGCCTTCAACAAGGCAGATATCTGAGAAGATCTGTTTTGAATACCACTATTAAATTAAATGATCAGAACAACCTTAATATCCTTGGACTTCACTTTGCAAGTAGAGCAGAAAGGGAAGAAAAAATAAATCAGTCAAATCACTTAATTCAGATTGCACTTGAACAAAGAAATCCTGTAATCCTACTTGGTGATTATAATGATGTGCACTGGAGTTATGTACTCACTCCTTTTGAAGAGAATGGATTTTCAAACGCCTTATTAGAAGAGTCTAATCCATGCCAATTCAATGTAGAACATTATGGATCAATTGGTCATGAGGAAACTGCCTGGATGGGTGTTTTAATCGATCATATATTGTTTAGTAAAAAAACCTTAAATAGTTATAGCCTTTGCTTAGGTGACGAATCTACCTGGACTCTATCCAACCACAAGCCAATTATTGGGAAATTGCTGCTTAAGAAGTAACATTCTTTGAATACAACTGTCATTAATTTAGAATTGCATTAGACCATTCAAATTTGAAATTGTTGCAGATATTTCTGTTTTTTAAGTAAGAGAGCATAATTAGGTAAAAAAATCAAAGAGAAAGGAATGGATCATGTATTTAAGGATATAATAAATCAAATTTATGACAAATGCGATCTTCGTGTTTCTGAATTTAGAGAAGAACTTGAAAGTAAAGAATACAATGCTTGTCGATTCAAACTTAACGGACTTAATATCATCAGCAGAAATGCTAAAATAACCCCAAAGAAAATTGGACAATTTGTGACCTTTTGGAAACGAAATCAAAGCGGAATTACAGAGCCTCTAAATGAAAATGATTCTTTTGATTTTTATGTTATCAATGTTTGCAAGGATGATAAACTTGGTCAGTTTGTAATACCAAAATCAACCCTCATTAATAAAGGAATAATCTCAACTAGCAAAAAAGAAGGAAAAAGAGGCTTCCGAGTCTATCCATCATGGGACACCACCAGTAGCAAACAAGCGGTAAAAACTCAAAAATGGCAACTGGATTATTTTGTGGAAATGAATGATGAAACAAATCTAAAGTTAGTGTCAGATCTATATATCAGGACATAAAAGCACTCACTAAATCTACTTAAAGAAAGACGTTTGGAGTAATCAATCTTGTTATACTACCAATTTAAAGTACCTCCCTTTCTAACCAGAACATTATTTCTTCATAGCTTTTTTCTTCTTTCAGAAAACGATATAGTTCTAGTAGAACCGAAGGCTTGTCCTCTTGAATAGCTTTTTTAAGAGCATTTATAATCCTCTTTTCTATTCTATTATTATTTCTATACAGCTTTAGATAACGGATGGCTTTAAAAACCTCATACTCTGCCGAATCCATATTTCCCTGACTATAAAATAGGATAATCTGGAAAATGCGGCTCAACATCTGTATATCTCTGCTTATTTCAAACTTGGGTTCATTAATAATTAGATTAATTTGATCCTGAGCTTTAGAGTACTGCTGCTCCAATAAATAAGCAGAAGCGAGATTAATATGAAAAGTCATCCTACGCTTCAGATTGATTTGTGTATTATGCTTCTCGAGAAGTTCTTCAATATCCGCTCCTAATTCTGCTATTGCAGCAAATTTTTTTTGCTTAAAAAAGTACAGCATTTTGGCATAATAAAGGTATTGATGAAGCTGGATTTGCATACTATATCCCTTTGGCGATAGTTTTTCCAGTTGTTCAATTTGCTCCATCAATTCTTCACCTGATTGATACAAATAGCAATGATTGATATAGTTATTCAAGCAGCTTAAGTAGCGTTCCTGGTATTGAAAATCGTCTAACAAGTGAAAATTTTGTTCAAAGTAATTTAGTAATTGACTTAAGTGATGTAGCCGATAATCCCCCTCTTGCGTTAGCAAATAATACATTGAATAAGTCAAATGATAATATATTCTTTCTTCAAAGGACAAATCATCAAGATTGCCTGTACCTTGCTCTAACAATTGCCCAAGCTGTTCCTTTAATTGATCGAGAGAATGAGGAGCAAGGCCCTGGTTTCGAATATACATAAACACGGATTCGTATAAACCCAGTATATGAAATTGATTTTGCAAGTGACTCAGCTTAACCCGACTATCTTCCTGAAGTTTTTGTAAAGTGTCTATAGTTTTCTTCCGTCTATACTGTCGCTGAATGCGTCTTTCCAATAACAATAAGTCCAGGTATTCAAGATTATAATCAAAGCGTCCTGCAAGTTTCTTAGCTTTCTTTATATACCGTAGCGCTTCCGCTTTAAGTCCTTTTTCGTATAAAAGATCGATGTCTATCATCCATTCTTTCAATTTCAAACGAGGCCTTTTTTCAGAGTGATAATACCTTATAGCCCTTAAAATAGATCGATAAAGATAGTTTTTAGCAGCCGACAATTTCTTTAGATTCCAATCTCCTCCTAATTTCCGGAGTAGTTCTTTTTCATTATAATTTTCTGTTTTCTCAGCATAGGAGCTTAACACATCAAAAAGCTGATGATAATCCAATTTCTCCTTGGGGTGAAGCCCTTTTGTAAAACCCTTGAAGTATCTTTTTTCAGAAGAATTCAGAGATTTCACTAATAGAAAAAGAGAGTTTGATTTTTTCATTTATAATTCAAATCTCAAAAATATCACTTTAAAACATTGACTATCAATATTAAATATAAAAAACATCTTCATTTAGAAGCTTGTTTTTTTCATTTTTTTACTTTCCTTTTGATTATTTTTTGGAATAACTTGCAGCATATATCATCACAGAAAACTATTCAGAAATAGTGCTTTGTTAACACTGAAAAGACGGGTAAAGACTTCGGAGAAGTCGGAAGTTTGTTGAAAAGGATTATGATGGAAATTTCGACTTCGGATGAAGTCGCATATTCTGTTATTTGTGCGACTTCATCCGAAGTCGAAAGCTTTTTTACCTAGGCAAAAAAGATGTGATTTCTCCGAAATCATTACTCTGACAGCACTCGGCTTTTCACAATTAACAGAGCATTAGTTGAGCCTCCATCATTACGGTCAAAAATGTTGGTCGAAACCTGTGAAAAGAAATTTTAATTAATCCTAATATTCTAAACATGAAAATCATCTCTTATAAAACCTTTTGGCTACTATTCATAGCTACCATTTTGATACAATGCACTTCAAGTCAGGGTGATCAGCCTTGTAAAAATAAGGGTTCGTCTATCATCATTGACGAAGTGGATACTGCCTTTATAAAAAATGCGAATTTTATAGTTATTGAAAATGCGAATACTGCACATGTCAATAATTCACGCTATACAACAGTTGAGAAAAGCGATTGCCTTCAAATCATATCTACCTACTATATCATCATTGATGAAGTAGATACCGCTTTAGTCGAAATGCAGTATAATGATTCTCGTAAACCGGAGAGTAAAAAAACTGAATTAGAAGAATAATCGAACTTGACTTCGGTACCCTCTATAGATATACATACAGCCCTGTCATAATAGCAAGTACAATATTTATATTCCCTGTATAACCCTAAAAATCATTTTTTAACCTCAAAATCATTGAATCATGGCAAAGGAAATTGCAAATGCAAATCAGTCCAAGCTTCAGCCTGTAGGCAGACTACGCCCAGGTGGTATCCAATTAACAGTTGATCGCAATGTTAAAGCAGATCAGGTACATGCTGCACTAGACAAAATTTTTGAAATGCATGGATGTACCCCATGTGGTTTAAATGGCCTGGACATATATCTTCGCCATTCTACACCTCTTATGGATGCCTTCAGAGGATTTGAAGGAATTGCTGCAGTTGAACAATATGGTGTATAAAATGAATGTAGGTTCTATGACAACTTTAAAAAAGATTCCTTGTCAGCAACAGAACCATTGTATTTCGTTTTGTACGACATATGATGCGCATGATCCCCTCCTTTTGGCAGGGGTCATGCCCTTTGTTGATGCCCTGGAAGTAACTCCAGACAGTATTGCCATTTATAAAAATGGACAAACCAGACTACATCCTGAAATCATTAATTCATTGGAAGCTGCTGCTTCGCAAAAAAGCATTGTTGCGCATGGTGTTGGCCTTTCAATTGGATCGTTTGAAGGATACTCTGAAGCATATCTAGAGCTATTAGAAGAACTAATGAAATTAGTTCCTCTAAAATGGCACAGTGAACATCTAGGCTATACGACTATAGATGGCATGGCTCTTAATACCATGCTGGCAGTGCCTCGCACAGATGAAATGCTTGAAATCCTTATTCAAAGGATTCAATCAATTATGAAGCGAATTGAACTTCCATTTCTTTTGGAAAATATCGTTCACCTTATCCCAGATTACGAACCTTCTTATTCAGATGCTGAATTCCTAAACATTCTAGTCGATGAAACAGGTTGCGAACTAATACTTGACCTGTACAATATAGAATGTGATGCGATCAATTATCAATTTGATATAGATCATTTTTTAGAAACTCTTAATCTAGATGCAGTAAAAGAGATCCACTTGGCTGGAGGTGTTCAGCACAAAGGTTTTCAATTGGACATACATTCTGGAACAGTGGCTAATAGTACATTAGAACTTGCCAATACAGTCATTCCTAAATGCCCTAATCTAGAGATTATAACTTATGAAATCCTGCCACAGGCAATAGCTCGTTATGGCCGGGAAATGGTGATAGATGAATTAGCCCGATTAAGAACCAAATTACCTATTAATAATGAATCTGAAAGCTTATCAACTAAACATTAGGCAGCTTCTAAAGAGCGAATGGAGCCCCAACTTCAAAGAGGGCTCCTATTTCCAGGCATTGTCTCAGTCTGACGAACTGGCAATTGTCAAAGAGATCGCACTATGGTGGCGGGCATTCCAAATGGAACAGAATTGCCCTCTTTCTAGTGGGCTTCTAAAACAAAGGCAAGAATATAATCAGGCTATAGAGACTTTTTATTCAAAAAATAATGTCTCGCCATATGTAGAAGCAGCTGCCAGACAATTTCTTCAATTTTTAGAGGAATGGTCCAAAGAAGATATTGTCAGGATAATAATCACCTTCGAAAAAGCTTATATAAATGTGAAAATGGGCTCAAATGAAACTTATACATTCTATTGGGATACAAACCCATATGACTTATTACACTATGCACTAGGAGGTGCGTATATAACCGAAAACACACAAGATATGCTGACATACAAATGTACCATATCAAAGGACATTGAAGGTTTTTTCAATGTAGAAGCATTAAATAAATGATCAAACTTACTTCAATAATATATACGCAGGCTATTCTATAACTACTCTATAATCTTAAAAGTAGTACGCCTATTCTCCTGATGTTCTTCTTCTGTACAACGAGTGCAAAGACAATCCACAGCAGGGTCTTGTTCTCCATACCCACGGGCTTGTAACCTGGAAGCATCTATACCTTGTGAGATCAGATAATCTACCGCCGACTGAGCTCTTCGCTGTGATAAATCTGCATTGTATCGGTCCTGTCCTCTACAGTCTGTATGTGAGCCAAGCTGTATACGGATATCAGGGTTGAGAGCCAGGTTGCGAGTTAGTTCATTCAGCGTAGGCTGTGCATCTTCTCGTATATTCCATTTATCAAAATCATAATAGATATTCTCCAGTGTAATTTCCTTATCAAGGAATATTTTATCCAGCACAATTTCTATTTCAAAAACCTGTACAGGATTATTAGGGTCTCGTCCAATTCCCTTAGTAGAAAAGAATGCATCATTGTTTAGATAACTTTCGCGAGCAGCAAGAAAATCATAGTCCGTTTGCTCTTCCAATTCCAGGCGGAATAAACCATCCTCTCCTACTGTTACCTGTTCTTTTTTGCGCCCCCAGCTAATATTGACGGTAGAACCAGGTAATGGTTTGCGTCCCAGGACTCTACTATTAGGATCTGTTGGATTTTCGTGTATCTTTTCCAGTACATAACCTTCCAGAATCAATTTATAATCTTCTGGCTGAGGCACGTCTTCTACAATTTCAGGAGCCGGAGGAGGTACTTTTTTCACAAAACGATATACATCATCATTCCCAATACCATCTTCCCTGGAGGAGGTGAAATAACCTACCTGTAATATATCTTTTTCCTGAAGAGGAGTGGAATAATCTACCACATAGCTAAAATCATCACTACCCGAGTTAATAGGAGATTTAAGATTGTATACCGGAGTCCAGGAACCATTATTCATTTTATAGGTCCTGAAAATATCCAAGCCCCCCATACTGGTATGCCCATTGGAAGAGAAATAGAGCGTATCCTGATCTACAAAAGGAAATTTTTCATCCGATGTTGTATTGATTACCCGGCTCATCAATTTAGGGGTGCCCCAATTATCATCACCTGAGCGGTCTACATAGTATAAGTCATGTCCTCCCCAGCCATCGGGGTCATCAGATGAAAAATACAAGCGATTCCCATCAGCAGATAAAGCAGGGTGCCCATAATTAACTCCTTCTTTGATAAAAGGAAGTTGTTGAGGAATTGTCCAACCGCCATCCTCTTTGTAACTTACCATTATGCGACAGTAATCTTCCCCAAATTTACCTCCACCATAGCATCGAGTGAAATACATTTCGTTATAATCGGGATTAAAACTTGCCGTTCCTTCATTATTTTCACTATTCACTTGCGCATCAAAACCAGAGACAGCATTGGAACTAAGGTCAACTAAAAAAAGATCAGAAAAGGCGTTGCCAGTCCAATTGTATTCATCATCACCAGTACTAGTGCCTCGATCTGAAGTAATCAGCATTTTATTAGGTGGGTATAATACAGGAGCATAATCTGCATTGCTGGTATTAAAAGGCATTACTTCAATTTCATATTCGGGAGGCAACTCCTTCCATCCCATCGCAATTTCACAGGCACTTATTTCACGCCGATATTCATAAGGGCTACCTATTTCAATCCCCAAATCCTTAAAAGCTCGTTTTGCTTCGTCATAACGCTCTGCCTTCTTTAATGCATAGGCATAGGACTTGAGCGCATCTACCCCATATTGATTATCATAGGCGATTTGGTACCAGCGGATAGATTGATCACTTTTATTGATTGCTTCATAAGATTCGCCCAGCAAGTAGGCTATTTTACCTTGCTCTACCCTACTCTTGGATTTTTTATACTCATCCTCAAGCATATCAACAGCTACTGCATACTGCTTGCGTTCATAAGCGGTACGCCCATCCCTGATTTTCTGGGTATAAGTACAGGAGGCAAGAAAAGTTAGCGTTAGTGCGAAGAAAAGTAATGCGTTTTTATACATAGCCTTATAATTTATACTATTTAAAACGCCTACCCCATTTTTTTGTTGCTGGTTAAGACGTCATCACGATGGCATCTACTTCAATTTCTATCATTAATTCCTGCCCAATCAATCGACTAACCTCTACCATAGTAGCTGCCGGGCGAATATCTGCAAAAAATTCTCCGTGAGCTTTGCCAATAGCTTCCCAGTGTTCAATATTGGTAACGAACATTCTTGTGCGCACCACATCTTCCATCTTGCTACCGGCTTCGGTCAGTGCTTTTTCTATTTTCTTTAGTATAAAATGAGTTTGCTCATAAGCATTGCCTGCCCCTACTACATTACCATCACCATCAACCGCTGTGGTACCTGCTACGAATATATGATTACCTACTCTTACTGCCCTGGAATAGCCCACCGTTTTTTCCCATGGAGCGCCTGAGGAAATGAGTTGTCTGTTCATTCTTTTTGTTGTTTATGTACTAAAATATTATTTCAAAACAGATTTCTTATTTTTAGTAGCTGTGGTAACTTCTGTTGCTAATAATTTTTTCCACTTATGCTAATGAAGTCTATTCTTAAGCACGCTTTACTTTACGTCAAAAATGCATTATTTTTATAAAAAATAAATTATGCGCATCAGTATTGATATAGACACACAGCTCATGGAACAAGCCCTCCAATTAAGCCAGCTAAGCACTAAAAAAGAAGTAGTAAATATAGCTCTTAAAGAATTTGTAATGCGCCTTCGCAGATTAAAAATGCTAGAATTAGAAGGAAAAATAGAATGGGAAGGTAATTTAGATGAAATGAGAGCGATGTACAGTCCTAAAGAATAAAAATCCCCCTTCGATTGAAGAGGGATCAAATCTTAATACTTCATTCACAATTTACTCTTACCGTGTTGATTGCTGCTTTTTAATGCTCTTGAAATTATCTTTATTTACTGCTTCGCCCGTCTTTACATGATGCTCAATAGCAATTGCATAATCTTCAATTAATCTCTTGAATTTTCCTTTCATCATCCCTCCCATAAAAGCTGGAGAGGTACGATAATTCATATCAAAGGTAAATTTGGTCGTTTGAGCATCAACTGCTTCTAGCTTATAAATCGCGTAGGTGTAGTCTGGATCAACAGGAAATTTACCTGCCTGGAATACCTGATTTTTGAAAGTGTAGGATTCAGGATTGTAGTTTATTTGCTTTTCGTGCAGGTAGCGTGTTCCGCTATCATTAAAATTACAAACGCGTTCGGCACCTTCACCCGCTTTAAGCGATCCATTGATATAATCAGAGTTGACAATTGCAGGGTGTGAATTTGCTATCGCCCCATAATCCTCCCCCACTACTGCCCATACTTCATCTATAGGTGCATTAATCACTTTAGTCACGGTGAAACTCTGTGCCTTCTTTTGCGCATTTAGGTTTGTAAAAGAAAAAAGAGCTAAAAAAGCCATCATTAAACTCAGTTTGAAATTCATCTTAACAGTTTTGAAAGGTGATATGAATATTGTACTCTTTTCAAAACAAAGATGAAGGGAATAGCACAAAGACTTTTTGCAGAATAGTTCAGGTATTTGTACAATTAGTCCAATCGATAATTAGAAGGGGAAAGGTCATATTCTTTTTGAAAAGAACGTGAAAAGTGAGCCAAATCGGTGAAGCCACAATCAAAGGCGATATCAGATATTCTCAGGCTGGTCCTTTTTAGCAACTGAGCTGCTTTTTGCAATTTTCTCTTTTTAATATACTTGGCAGGAGATTCCTGGTAGTGTTTGGCAAAAGTCCTTTTAAAGGAAGAAAGGCTCAGATGAGTAAGTGTAGCCAATTCTTCCAGGCTAAGATTGTTATAGATATTGGCTTCTACAACTTCTTTAAATGAAAATTCTCTTTCTGAAAACAAGCTGCTAATCATATGGTGCAAAGCTTCTGCATTATTCGTTTTGGCCAATAGCAGTATCAATTCCTTCAATTTAAGCTTAAGCAGCTCTTCACTTACCAATTCGGGATTATCAAAATAGAACTGTAGATTTTCGATATAATTCTTGATGAGTGCCGTTGCCTTTAACTTTTCATACCCGAAGGGTTTTACTTTTTTTACTTCTCGTAAAAAATCCGGTACTTCTTTGTCATATATCATTTTAAGTACCTCAGGATAAAAATGCACGGCAATCGCTTCGCAATAGCCACCTTCTTCATGAGCCAAATAATCATTTAGATAATTGCCGCATTGCATCACCAGGCCTTCATCCGTATCTCTACGTATTGTTTCTGTTGGAGCAATTACCTTTGTTGTGCCCCTCACTACATAATAAAAGCAAGCTTCGTTGGGCATCTGAGCAGATAGCCTGAATGGAGGTTCTATAATCGCTTTCTCAAATATCTTTTTACCCCACAGGTCAAATTGTTGGTATCCTTTAATCATTGCTATGCAATTATTGCTACAAGGAAACAACAAGCTAACAAAAAATAGAGATTACCAAAGAAGGTATTTATTTGTCTATTAAGTCCAAAAAACTCCCAACTCTAAAGAAAATTGTACAAATAATACAAGATGCTACTTCTTCCAAAACTGTCTGTTTTAACCAAGCAGATAGAAGGGGTCCACGAATTGCTCGAATCACACGAAAACCTTGAAAATTTGTGAAATTTGTGCAATTCGTGGACCCCAATATATCCAACATCTTGGAAGCAAAGCTTACAATACAGCCAACTTACCTCAGCAGTAGCACATCTCCTTCAAATATTTCTACATCACCATCCACAAATTCAATTTCTGCAAACCAGGTGAAGACGGCTCCATTCATCAATTCTCCGCGGAAATGCCCATCCCATCCAAAAATTGGATCATTAGGTGCAAAATTATATACTTCATGCACTGGTTCGCCCCAACGGTTAAAGACCATAAATGACTTAATTTTTTCTACTGTATTTGGCCTTGCAAATGGGTAGAAAAAGTCATTAGCTCCATCTCCATTAGGAGAAAATACATTAGGTATATATACATCTCTTTCACGATCTACAAATATTCTCAGGAAGGCTTCATCATGGCAGCCATTGACGCTTATCACATCTACCCTGTAATCCGCTGTATATATTGGTGTGACCATCGGTGTTAGACAGTCGTCACATGATAAATTTTCAGCATTGCTCCAGATAATCTGACCGATTTCTTCTTCAGGTATGTTTACCTGAGCCACAATCTGATGCTGTTCTCCCAACAACAATTCTACCTCATCCAAGGTAATCAGCACAATCATAGAATCTGGTTGATCAATAGTAATTTCTGTCTCATGTTCACAGCCATTTACATCCTGCACTACCACATCATAAATCCCAGGATCAAGATTGGTGAAACTGGAATTAGAATAGAATTCCCCGCCACCATCTATAGAGTATACAAATGGAGAAGTTCCTCCAATAATTTCAGGAATAAAGATATGTCCAGGATCATCATGACAAGGTGGTTGTACTGCTTCAGGACTTGCAATTGGAATGGTTTGTGAAACAAAAATATCATCCTCATCCGTACAGCCATTAGTAATGTCTGTAACAAGGATGGTATAAATACCTGGTGCGGCAATTACAGGGTCTAAAGTGTTAGCACCATTTACAATATTACCACTTGTAGTAGACCATTCATATACATAATCCGTACCGACAGATGATCCTACGCCATTCAATTCATCGGTTGGTTCCCAACAGTCCATCAAATAATCACTTCCCGCTTCGGCTGTGGGTGTTTCTATATCCTGCACAACACTTATATCCGTATCGTTCTCACATTGATTGGTAGTATTAATAATTGTCAAGGTATAATCTCCTGGCTCATCTACTAGGGGCGTCATTCCATCTATTCCTTCTATTATATGCCCATTAGGAGTGGTCCACTGATATATTAAGGTAGCTCCCTGGCTGGAAGCTGTAGCATCCAAAATAATCGATTCTACGGCACAGGTTAGAATTTCAGGTGAATCTATTATCACGACAGGTACTGCCACATCCTGAGTAATTACTACCTCATCTATAGAGACACAACCATTGAAGTTATTGGTAACATATATGGTATAAGTACCGGGATCTTCTACTTCTGTTGTAATGGTAGTTATATCTTCAAGCCCCGGGCCTTCCCATTGATAGGAGAAATCACCCTGGCTAGAGTTTCCTCCATTTAATGTCACAGATGGAATATCACAATTCAGTTCTTGCGTCTCACCTGCTTCGGCTATAGGCTGCTCTATATCTTTTTCTACTTCAACTACCAATAAATTAGTACAGTGATTAATATTGTTGGTTATAAGGAGTTCATAAGTTCCTCCTTCATCTACCATAGGTGTAAGCGAATTGCTTCCTGAAAGTATATTACCATCGGCAGTTGTCCATTGATACGCAAATTCATTGCCGGTACTAGATGCAGTGGCATTGATTTCTATCTCAGGTACTACACAGGTAATAATAGCTGGTTCAGCAGCTCCTACCCCAGGAATAGCTATATCTTGTTCAACAACAATTACCTCTGTATCTGTACAGCCATTTTCAGTATTTAATACGAATAAAGTATAGGTACCTGGCTGGTCAATCAATGGTGTAAGTGTATGTTCACCTGAGATGATATTACCTATAGCATTTGCTGTCCATTCATATTCAAAAATTGCTCCCTGATTGGTAGCAGTGCCATCGAGATTTTGCTCTTCTAGCTCACAATTAAGTATAGCCGGAGCATCTATAATTGCTGTAGGTTGTGCAATATCCTGATTGATCTGAACAATATCCTCAGATTCACATCCATTAAAGTTGTTGGTTACGATTAAGGTATAAATACCTGGTTCGCCAACTTCAGGCGTTGTTGTATTTTGACCATTCAATAGGCCTGGGCCTTCCCATTGATAGGAGAAATCTCCTGCACTAGATGCTGTTGCATCGAGATACAGCGATTCTACTGTACAATTTAATATCTGGCTGGTACCAGCTTCAGCAACTGGCTCTTCTACATCCTTTATCACATCTACAGTAAGAAGATTGATGCAATTATTGATATTATTGGTTATAAGGAGTTCATAGGTTCCTCCTTCGTCTACTACTGGTAATAACGAATTGGCTCCCATCAAAATATTACCATCATTGGTAGTCCATTCATAGGCATACTCTGTACCTGTACTAGAAGCAGTCCCATCAATCGTTATATTTGGTACTGAACATGTAATGATTGCTGGTTCAGCAGCTCCCACCTCAGGGATTGTTATATCCTGATTTACTGTTATAGATTGTGTTTCTGAACAACCATTATTGGTATTGAGTATTGTCAAGGTATACACACCTGGTTCATCTATAACTGGATTAACACTTTGTGCTCCCTGTACTATATTTCCTATGCTAGCTGCAGTCCACGAATATTCAAAGTGCATTCCCTGGCTGGAGTTGGAAGCGTCCAGCTCCTGCTCTTCTAAAGCACAGTCCAGGACAGCTGGGGTTTCAATCGCAATAGCTGGATTCGTAATATCTTGTAAAACTTCAACGATATCTTCTGAAACACAGTTATTGGTTAAATCCGTCACAAAAATGGTATACATACCAGGCTCGTCTACCACCGGAGTGAGTCCTGTAGGGCCACTTATTAAACCAGGGCCATCCCACTGATAGCTATAAGTTCCCTGGCTCGAAGCGGTTGCATCTAATGGTACGGTAACGTCTGCACATGTCAAGACAGGTGACTCTCCAGCTTCCGCTAATGGCAGTTGTATATTTTCCTCAACAAGAACAGCTGCTAAATCTGAACAGCCATTTCTGGAATTCATTACCTCCAATTCATACATGCCCGGAGCATCTACCATAGGCGTCAGGCCATTCGTACCATCCAGGATATTTCCATTAGTTGTTGTCCATTCATAAGCAAACTCATTCCCCTGGCTTGAAGCGGTTGCATCTATATCCGTTTCTGTTAATGTACAAGTCAAGGTTTCAGGATCTGCAGCAGCGGCAACCGGATTGTCCATATCTTCTATGATGTCTACCTGGCTATCGGAAGTACAATTATTAGTCAAATTGGTGACTAATAGTTCGTAGGTACCTGGAGCATTTATAGATGGCGATAAACTATTGCTTCCTGAAAGTATACTACCATTAGAGGTTGACCATTCATAGGTAAAGTTTGTTCCCTGACTGGAAGCACTACCATCCAATTCAATACTAGGGCTATAGCAATTGATGGTATCAACTACCCCTGCAGCAGCCACTGGAGGTTCAATATCCTGATCTACTATTACAAAGGCCTGATCTACACAATCATTATCTGTATTAGTTATCTGAAGAGTATATGTACCAACTGCATCAGCATTAACTATTGCTGCATTAATATTGCCTATAATATTGCCACTCGTTGTGCTCCACTGATACACATAATTCGTTCCACTGTCAGAATTGGAAGCATCCAGGCTTACTTCACTGGTGAGGCAATCTAAAATTTCAGGATCATCAATTGCTACGGTAGGCAGCGAATTATTTGCAGTAATAATTACATCGCTGCTGAAAGTACATCCATTCACCTGATTAGTCACTAACAACGTATAAGTACCTTCATTATCTACTTCAGGAGTCAGGGTATTCGCACCGCTTAAAATATTACCATCAGCAGTAGACCATTCCGTAAGAATTGGCCCATTAGCGGTAGCTGTTCCCGAAAGGGTAAAGGATGTTTGACTACAGGTTAGGGTAGTTCCTTGCCCTGCATCTGCACTTGGAGCTTCAATATCTTGCTGAACAGATACCGTATCCATCGTAATACAATCATTGGATTCATCGGTTACGACAAGAACATAATCTCCCGGCTCATCAATAACAGGAGTAAGGCTTGTTCCTCCTGAAACGATATTGCCGTCTAAAGTTGACCATTGGTATAAGAGTGTAGAAGCTGTAGAAGTCGCATCACCTATCAGATTAAAGGAGGGGTTATAGCAGTTTAAGATATCAGCAGAAGCGATTCCTACAATTGGGTAATTAATATTTTCTTCTACCATCACCTGCGTACTATGCATGCAACCATTATCTGTATTTTCTATACTTAAAGTATACGTCCCCGGCTCTGATATTTGCGAAAGCATAGCTGTAGTTTCTGCCAACACACTACCATCTGGAGCTTGCCATTCATAAACAAAATTGGCTCCTGCACTTGAAGCTCCTGCATCCAGATCAATAGCTGGACTGCTACAAGTGATAATAGCGGGATCATCCACTACTACTTCCGGGAGTTGAACATCTTCTAGTACCGTACTAGCAATACTACTTAGACAGCCATTTACCGGGTCTGTTACAACAAGATTATATTGTCCGGGATTAGTTACATTAATAGTAAGGCTGTCAGGGCTTATAATAGTCATTCCACTTGGGCCATACCAGCTAATTTCTGATTGTCCGCTACTAGTAGTCACCTGCGCTGTAATATCCAGAGAAGTAATATCGCAAGTCAAGGTAACTGCTGGGGCAGGAGTTAAAGCTGGTTGTAAAGTATCAATAGGTATAACTACGGTTGCAGTATCTTCGCAAACGTTGCCACCACCCAAAATAATTAATTGATAAGTACCTGGCTGATCAATAACTGGTGAAAGGGTATTTCCACCAGAAACAATATTACCATCAGAAGTAATCCAGTTATAGATACCATTTGTTCCCAAATTTGAGTTGGTCGCATCCAATTGAATACTTGTAACATCACAATTCAGGGGAGCCTCTCCATTAATAATTGCAATAGGAGTACTGGGATCTTGAAGTATTTCGACTGCTGCTGTACTGCTACAGCCATTCAGGGTATCCACTACTTCCAACTCATAGATACCGGCTGCATCGACTAATGGTGTTAAGGTATTTTCCCCACTGATAATATTACCTCCATCGGTGGTCCAGCTGTAAACAAAATCAGCTTGATTTCCCGTAGCCGTTCCGGTGAGCATAATTTCTGTTTCCTGACAATTTAGCTCTGATGATTCACCTGCTCCTATTGCTGGTTCTGCTATATTCTGATCAATTGTAATGCTTACGCTATCCTGGCAACCATTATCAGTATTGGTTACCAACATGGTATAATCACCCGGGCTATAGATAAGGGGATCAATGACCATTGTACTACCTGCTATACCGGGTCCTGACCATTCATAAGTATATTCACTTCCTGTGCTGGTACCCTCGGTGTTTGGCATTACTCCCTGCTGATAACAGTTTAATATATTATCCTCGGCAATTGCTTCTGGTGCTATTTGATCTGCATCTACCATCACTGTATCAGCAGAAGTACATCCATTATCTGTATTCGTAACCAGCAGAATATACTCTCCTGCCTGATTCACTGTTGGATTAAGTGTATTATCACCAGATACAAGCCCTGGACCAGTCCAATCGGCTTCAAAAATCGCTCCCTCTGAAGAACCACTACCATCGAGGTCTATTTCAGGTAAATAACAATTGATAATATCGTCTACTGCGGCACTTACTAAAGGTGCCTCTATATCTTCAGTAACTACAATACTGGTAGAATCCATACATCCACCATCATCAGTTACTATCACGCCATAGGTACCGGCTATCAGATTGACAGGATTCTGCATTGTATCGCCATTACTCCAGACAAACTGATAATTGGGCGTTCCTCCATTGAGCGTAAGATCTATACTTCCTCCACTGGAGTCATCACAATTAGGCACAGAAGCTACTGCTGCTATTGCTTCCAATGGCTCTGGTTCTATTATTTCTACTTCCATTGAATCCAGGCAACCTCCATTATCATTGACAGTCACAGAATATATTCCTGCAGGAAGATCATTTAAGTCTGAGCTACTATTGGCAATTGGAGTCCCTGCACTTACATTTTCCCACGTATATCCATAAGGAGTCACCCCATTCATTGCAGTTGCTGTGATCGATCCATCATCTTCGCCAGGACAGGAAATATTATCGCTTTCAACTTCAATATCAAAATCTGATACTTCTACGAAAGCCAAACCTATTACTTCACCTTCACAAAAGCTTTCTACTGATATTACTGACTCCGGGAAATAAAAACCAGGCTCGGATACGGAAAGAGTATATGGGTTTTCGGATGTTAATATCGGTTCCTGAAACTCTCCATTTAGAGAATAACTAAACAGCCAGGGGCCAATCCCTCCAAAAGTAATGACAATATCTGTTGAGATATCAGTACCACAAAACTGTCCTCCACCAACCATCTGAGCGGAGGAAGGAGGATTCACTATTACCGTTGCATTAGAGCTGGCTAACTGCCCGCATTCATCCGTTACAGATACAGAGTAGGTCGTCGTTTCAGAAGGGCTTACCGGTATGGATTCTCCAGAGAAGGTTTCTCCTGATGATGTGTTGAGCCACGAATAACTGTACCCTGGTAAGCCCCCGAAAGCGAGGGCATTTAACTCTCCAGGCAATCCATCACAGAGTTCTATATCAAAGGCGCTTACTTCAAGCGGCGGGACATCCTCAATAATTAATTCAATATAAGTACCAGAACACGAACAGGAATTTTGTAATTCCAGTACAATCGTCTCTTGCCCCTCTATCAGATCATCCGGTATTACGGTAATAGGAATGATCACCTCCGTTTGTCCGGCAGGAACCGTTACAGAGGTACCAAAAGGTACATAATCAACTCCTGGAGTAGCTGTACCAAAAGGTGCAATGCTAAATTCAATTTCGCGATCTGTATTGATATCACCTGCTGCCTGCAACACGAAGTAACCATCCGAACAGGCTTCATAAGTAATATTAGAGCCCGTTGTTGGTGAAATAGCTTCTCCTGCAGATGCTCCACCAGCGTTAAAACTATTGGCTTCCAAAAATACTGCAGAATCAAAAATCCCATCTCCGGCATCGCCTACCAACAGACGAATAAAATAGGTTTCACAAGGTTGTACATTCGCAACAGCAGTTAACGTCTGGGTGAATCCATCAAACTGAATATCATCCATATTGAAAGTACTGCCACAGGTACCGCTATTCCCTACAAAATAGGAAGTATTACTTACGTGATTTACTTCGTCAATCGCAACTGCTGTAGATGTTCCCGGAATGACTGCTATATTCTCACCACTCAATAAGAAGCCGCCACTTATACCCGGCCCGCTTATAAAAAATCCGAACACATCATTAAAACCTGCTCCCACATACTCGCAATATTCTTCTGATGCAAAAACATAATTAAAAAAGATTTGTGGTACCGTAGGTTTAAATTGAAATGTAATACCAGTTGCATCAAAAATGGGAGCACTGGCTAGTTCTGCCAAATCGGGATGGCTTCCTCCTCCCATATTATTACCAGCACCTCCAGAGTTATTAGGGCCTGGTGCATTTGTAATATTTCCAGAAGAAATAATTACTCCATTATCCAGGCCTATTGAAGTGCCACCATTTGCAAAAGTCCCAATACCGTTCGGGTTTCCTACAAATGCAGCATTTTGTATTTCAAAACAATCTCCTCCAATAAATACATCTTGAATAAGTTCCAGTGCAGATGCTCCCCCACTAACTGATAAATTCGGAAAACGCGAATTCAGTTCTGGCATACAGGTCATACAGCTTATAGATAGGACTGTTTCTACCGCCGCCCGGATATTTCCTTCTTTTTCCAGGACAATCTTTTTACAATCTCCATCTGCTGCAAATAAAAATTCTGTAGAAGCGCCTTCTTCATTCTGAATTAATACATTCTCAGAAGATTGACTTATTGATCTCAATAAGTAGGTTTGTCCTTCTTCTAACTGACATAACTCTACAACCTGAGTAGTATTCTCAAGTGATACCATATGCCGCGCGTTGGCATTTTCAAGTTGTATGGTTATGGGGTCATTATTAGCTGATGTTACAACATAGAAAGTGAGTAACAACAAAGTGAGTAGAGTAGTGCTCCTCATAACAGGGGTTGTGTATTGTGTGTTAATTTATCTCTACCAAAGAAGCACTTATATCCAATTCCAAAAACTAAGCTTTTTACGATTTCAAAGATAAACAAAAAATATAAGGTGTCCCTAGACAAATGCCAAACAAGCCACTTAAAAACTAGCTAAACGCGGACATTTGTTTACTGAAGTAGTATGAATTCTTGCTTAGTAGGAGCACAAAAAAACAGCCAGCCCGACATGTCGGGCTGGCTGCCTATGAAATTTAATATATTCTCAGGTTCTTATTTAGCAGATTGAGCTGCTTTAGAAAAACCTTTCTTTTCTTTAGTAGTTGTCTTTGCTTTTAATTCACCAGTCAAGTCAGACATGATTGGTGTTGCCACAAAGATTGATGAGTAAGTACCCACGATAATACCTATCAGCAATGCAAAAGCAAAGCCTCTGATGCTGGAACCACCGAAGAAGAAGAGGATAGCTACCACAAATAGAGTAGTCAAAGAGGTAATCACTGTACGGCTCACAGTACTGTTTACCGCCATATTGATTACTTCCTCCTTCGTCTTACGAGTATAGTTATTTAGGAATTCGCGAATACGGTCAAATACAACCACGGTATCGTTGATTGAGTAACCAATCACTGTCAGGACTGCTGCAATGAAGTTCTGGTCTATTTCCAGGTTAAAAGGTAGTATACCGTGGAAAATAGAGAACACAGATAAAACAATCATTGTATCGTGGAACAAGGCTGCTACCGCACCCATACTGTATTGCCACTTGCTAAATCGGATGAAGATGTACAAGAAGATCAACAATAGAGCAAAGACTGTAGCATAGTATGCACTTGTCTTAATATCATCGGCAATAGTAGGACCAATCTTGCTAGAGCTATTTACGTGAGTACCTTTACCATCCGGTGCTTTAAATTGCTCATAGTCAATATTGCCACCAGCTACTGAATTAACACCCTCATGTAGTTTTGTCATTACTCGTTCAGCAGCATCTTCAGCTTCATCATCAACGAGATAATCTGTTACTACATTATAAGTATTTTCTGTATCTACAGCCTTTACGATCGGCGTATTCCCTTCGAAAGAAACAGTCAGTGCTTCTCTAAGGTCATTTGCAGAAACATCTACACCATCAAGGGTTACGTTATAAGAATAACCACCTTTGAAATCCACTCCCAGCTCAAAGCCACGAGTAGCAAAGGAAATCAAACCAGCAACGATAATAGCACCAGAGATCATGTAAGCCATCTTACGCTTGCCTAACCAATCAACCTTCATGTTTGCAAATGCATTAGCAGATGGGCCTGTAGAGAAAGTCAAATTGCGATCTTTCTTCAACCACCAGTCGATGATCAGACGCCCTACTAGTACTGCTGTAAACAGAGATGATAACACACCAATGATCAATACTACTGCAAAACCTTTGATAGGGCCAAGGCCGAAGTAGGCTAGTACAAATGCAGTAAGAATCGTTGTTACGTTGGCATCAATGATGGCAGAATAGGAATTTTGGAAACCATCTGTAACCGCTACTTTTAGGGACTTACCCTCGCGTAATTCCTCACGAATACGCTCGTAGATGATTACGTTGGCATCCACCGCCATACCGATTGTCAATACGATACCCGCAATACCCGGTAGGGTTAGTACAGTACCATAAGAAGCCAGTGCTCCGAAGATGAAGAAGATATTCAAAATCAGCGCAATGATAGATACGATACCACCTCCACCATAGTAGAAGATCATGAATGCCAATACGATTAGGAATCCAATAGTCAATGCACGAGTAGAGCGATTGATATTATCTTGTCCTAATGTAGGCCCAACCAATGACTCCTGGATAATACGTGTCTCAGCAGGCAACTTACCAATCTGTAGAATGTTGGCAAGGTCTTTACCTTCCTGGATAGAGAAACTACCAGTAATCTGAGAATCACCTGTTAGGATTGGATTGATCACACGAGGAGCAGATACCACCTCATCATCTAGTACAATAGCAATTTCGCGATTGTTATCCTGAGCTGCTTCCGTTGTCAATTGACCCCAGATTTTAGCACCAGCATTATCCATTTTCAGTGATACTGCTACTTCATTTGTCTGTGGATCAGGATTGGCACTTGCATCAACTACATGCTCACCAGTCAATGCAGGTTTTCCATCACGAGACAACTTGATCGCGTATAATTCATATTCATCTGTCGATTCGCCTGTTTCGAAATCCTTAACAGGATCTCTTGACCAGCGTAGAATCATATCACGAGGGAACAAAGATTTGATCTCCGGGCGGCTAAGTAGCGTATCAATATAACGACGCTGGTTTTTCTTAGCGGTCCCCATTACGGCTAAACCTTGTGCTCCAGAAGCATTTAAAGTAAATACGTCGAATAATGGCCCCTGATCGGTCAGTGACTCATTATATATAGTATCTAGAGAAGTAATCTGAGTTCTGTCAGTATTACCATCAGCATCTATTGCGAAAGTTGTATCAACACGAGCAATTGTGCGCTCTGTATCATTACCTCCCAGTGACTTTGCCAGGCGATCATTAGCCGCCAGGAATGCTTGCTGTACTCCTTGATCTGAAATGCGGAAAACATTCCAGAATTCCAACTTGGCAGCAGCCTGTAGGAATTGGCGAGCACGCTCTGGGTTATCAATACCAGGTAATTCTACTACAATCAGGTCACGGCTAGCATCTAGTGATACATTCGGTTGGGTTACCCCCAATTTGTCAATACGTTGCTTTAGTAGTTTGAAAGTCAGGTCTACTGTTTCGTTTGCCTTTTCACGGATAATACGAACCACCTCTCCATCACCAGTTTCATAATTGATCTGATCACGTAGTGCTTCGTTACGTACGAAGATAGGCGCCAGTTTTTTGTCACCAGCTATTTCCCTCCATGCATTAGCAAAAAGGGTTACGAAATCGTCCTGTGCATTTTTTTGCGCTTGTGATGCTCTTTCTAACGCTTCTAAAAAAGTTGGATCTTTACTATCGTTGGCCAACGCCCTAATAAACTCACGCAGGTCTACCTGCAATACTACGCTCATACCTCCTTTAAGGTCTAAGCCCAGGGCTAATTGTTGTGATTTTAATTCTTGATAAGTGTAGGTCTTCAGCATAGGTATTCTAAGTACCTCTTCTGAAGACATGGAGTCCAAAAACTCCGTGCGCGCTCTCTTAAACGCGGCGTCTTGAGTATCTTCCGGGAGATTCTGAGTCGTCATTCGTGCGTATTCCTCAGCTGCCTTTTCAACTTTCTGTGTTGGCAGGATGAAGAAATATTGCACGAGGGTAACGATCGTCATCACCACAAGGAAGAACTTCACTACTCCTTTTCCTTGCATAACTCGAACAAACTTTTTAGAAAATGTTAAAAAAAATGAGCATCTGTTCTTCTCTCAAAGCTTATAAGTAATTGAAATACACTACTTTCCAGCTTTCACATAGAGAAAAACTTCGCAAATATAAGCCTTTTACGGGGCTTTGGAAATCTTAGAAGAGAAAAATGACTAGTTTTCGGTTTCTAATTCTTCGATTGATTGTACCATTACATCTACTACTTGCTCTAGTTCTTCGAATGAAATAAGTAAAGGAGGAAGTAATCTTAAAACGTTTGTGGCAGTAGCATTGGCGATTACACCATGCTCTATCATTCTAATAACAAGTGGCTTCGTTTCAAAATCAAATTCAACTCCAATCATGAGCCCTAAACCACGAATTTGCTTAAGCTTAGGATGATTGCCCAGCTTTTCTTCTATCATTTCTTTTAACCAAAATCCTTTACGGCTTGCCTGGCGCAGGACTTCTTCTTCTTTTAAAACTTCAAATGTGGCAACTCCTGCTGCACAAGCGACAGGATTTCCCCCAAAGGTTGTGCCATGATCACCATACTCCATTGTAGTGCTCACTTTTTCATTACTCAAAATAGCACCTATAGGTAATCCATTGCCTAAACCTTTGGCAAGTGTCATTATATCCGGTTGTACTTCATAGTGGTCTTTGGCAAAAAATTCACCCGTACGCCCTATTCCACACTGTATTTCATCAAATATTAAAACGATATTCTCGCGATCACATAGTTCTCTAAGAGCTCGTAGATAACATGGTTTGGCAAGCCTGATGCCTCCTTCACCTTGTATAGGCTCCAATATAATAGCTGCTGTTTTCTGAGAAATCGCATTTCTTATTGCTTCAATATTATTGAATTCCACTTTTTTAAAACCAGAAGGCATAGGCCCGAAGCCTCTTTGCATTCGCTCTTTCCCTGTAGCGATGGTTGCCAGTGTTCTGCCGTGAAACGAACCTATCATAGAAATGATCTCCCCTCCTCTCCCATTAGTATATGCGTATTTGCGAGCAATTTTCATTGCTCCTTCTACTGATTCTGCACCACTATTAGAAAAAAATACACGATCTAATCCTGATATATCAAGCAATTTCTGGCCAAGTACTACCTGAGGTTTGCTTACAAAAAAGTTAGAAATATGCATCAGTTGCTGTGCCTGTTCCTGAACAGCTTTTACAACCCTGGGATGACAATGCCCTAAATTACAAACAGCGATACCAGCTAGCGCATCAATATATTCCTTGCCCTCTACATCCCACAGTCGAGCACCTTCTCCCCTACTAAAAGCCAGAGGAATACGATTGAAAGTAGGTAGGTAATTCGCTTTATCAATAGAATACAGTGCTTGATTGGTATTGTCATTCATATTAAGACAGTGCTTCAATTAAAAAAAATGCGTTGCTACTTTAGGTATTCTAAAGTAGCAACGCATCAATATACACATTAGAAAGAAGTATGTAAGGAAGAAGTTACTCCAAGATGAATTTATACAGTAGCTTCTATTTGTTTACATTATTCAATCAGTGTCAAACTCCGGAAGTAGTCTAAGAACGTGTTTAAAAATCGTTTTGATGGTCAAAATAGTTCATTTTATGTTTAGACAAGGCGCTTAAATGAGAACGTAGCAGGGCTACGAAGCTTATTTGAGCAACGAAGTATAAACAAAAAAGGGACATTTTGAGCCCAGAGGATGAAATTTAAACACGTTCTAAACTAATTAACAATCGATCTCTTCCCATTTAGGGTTTAGTGTTGTTCCATAGACCTTAAAACATTTGGTCACAGGCCCAGGGTAGGATTTAGTAAAGATGGTAGACCAACCAAATCCCCACATCTCTTCAACCTTAAGATATATATCCGTAGCCCCTGTAGGAATCATAATAGACTTATTCACTCCCAATGTAAAGTTACCTGAGTCCTTAGTGAATTCATGGCCGTTTAGTTTGTAACTAATTGAAAATCGTGCGACATAGCCTCCCGAATTTCTTACAGTAATACTGCCTGTAGTTGTTCCATCATAATGTGCTAAAACGGCATCTTTTAGATGTGTCATAATATTGATTTTAGATGTTATAAAAATTGAATTTGATGCTATAACAAAATGCTATGTTTCATCAATATTCAACCATTAATAGAACACCCATCTAAAAGGTGACCCCTCCATTAAGATTTTTTTACTTCTTAATGTATTATGACATTTTAAAAACAGGATGGATTGCTACATACTATCAATTTTCTAATGTTGTACAAACATTTCTACAGCCTTATGAGCAACACCATTATACACATCAATAATATAAGTGCCATTTGGTAAATCTGTAGTTGCCAAATCTACTTTCAAATGCTTATTGGCAGGATAACTCAACTGCTTTAACAATTGCCCCTGGCTATTGAAAAGTGTGATTTGATAATTTTCTGAAAGATCAGCATCTGAAGCAATTACCTCCAGTTGTACGAGTTGATCTGCAGGGTTTGGAGAAAGTTTAATGGCTCCAATAGCTGATACATCCTCTGTATTAACATTTATATACACATTTGCCAGGGTATAATCACCTGGTATAAATGGCTCTAAACGTACCAAACCTCCGTTTCCTAGAGGTGTAATTGATGCATCAGGATACAACTCCCATTCACTTTCACTATCCGGGCGATAAAGCATGTGAATGTTTTCTATTCCATTTTGCACCAATTCATGATCTAACTGGCTCTCGCCACCATTAAACCTCACCACGCCATCCACAGAAAAGCCTTCTGGCACCACCCCTCTTACCGTCCAAAAGTGAGTATTGGAAACCTCTATTTCATCCGGAACGGAATAAGGATCTGCTGCGGTCCAATGATGAACGATATTCAATAGTGCAGAATCTGGTAATTCTTGAACCGTTAGAGAAAAGAGCCCTGTACCACCTATATTCAGTGCCCCTTCTTCTGTAATTCTGTATAGCCGATTAGTACGGCCAAGGTTTAGTTCCTGATTGTGATTAAGCACTGTTATTGCTGGTTCAAACGGCACTTCCAGGCTAGCGCTGCTAAACTCACCTGAAGCAGTCATTTTGGTAGTATGTTCTTCCCAATTTTCAGAAAAGAAAGTGACAAAAACAGGCACCTCATTATGCAAATTATCTGCTGCTCTCAATTTTTGTTGCACAGTCAGATCAACTTCAAAACCATCACCTTGTGGTACTGCATCAATTGTTTCGATCTCAAAATTGGAATAACCTGTGCCAAATATCCAGGCATCAAAATATGGCCCCATATCTAGTCCGCTGATCAAGCTTAAATGATCGCGGTACTGTTCAGCATCAACTGCAGAAAAAGCAAAATCTTGTAAGACGGCTGTTTGCGCCAACGAAAACAGGCTATCTCCCATATAAGTACGCATATTATGAACCATAGATGCGCCCTTATTATAAGTATGAGTACCATAAGTATGCTCATAAGGGATACCTGATAAAGGATGAAAACCATCATCATCTATATGAGCAGTTGATAATACATCCAGGTGATTGGCTTTAACCTGCTGAATAAAAGCCTCCTTACCGAAGGTATATTCTGTGAATAGATGAGAGCCATATTCTGCATTCCCTTCCTTTATCCACATATTTGCAGGAGAAGATAAGGTAGTAACATTTCCCCACCAATGATGTGTCAATTCATGAGCCATCAGTCCGTTCATATTTTCAGTAGGCCCTGATAATGCCACAGATAATGGATAAGCTATATTATTGGAGTGTTCCATTGCACCTACTGGTGTCATTACAAAACCAACTCTTCCCCATACATAAGGCCCATACCAATGTTCAGCACAATCGATCGCTTCAGGTAGATACTGGAAAGAATCATCTACATCTCCCATATCACCAGAATGAGCAATCAATTCAATAGGATAAGTATCGTATTGTCCCGTGTGGGAAGACTCCAGCACAGTATAATTAGATACTGCGACCCCTACTAAATAAGTAGTCAGTGGAAGATCAATGCGATAAGAACGACGAACATGTCCATCTGGCAATTCTACTTCTTCAACAAAATGGCCACTGCAATAAGCACGGCGTCCATCAGCTGTTTCAATATTTAAATCAAATGTCGCTCGTTCTACAAAATTATCGAAGCACGGAAACCAGCTCCGCCCATAATTATAAGGATTTTCGCCTAAGCCAATCCCCAAATTGTAGGCAATCCCTCCAGCAAAAGCAAGTCCTCCAAAACCTGAAGCAGCTACGGTAGGAGTACCCTGATAGGATACGCTTACGGTATGAGTAGCTTCAGGATCAAGCTGCTCAGTGAAAGGGATAGTAATCAAATCTCCATCGTATTCATAAGAAACGGTAGTCCCATTTATCTGAATAGAGTCAATGCTTAATTGTAAAAGGTCTAACACCATTGCAGCAGTAGACGGCTCTATCAACTCAAATTCAATAGTGCAAGTGCCATTAATATGGCGATTAGTGAAATCTATAATTTCTAAATCAATGATATAATTTAATAAATCAATACTATCACTTCGTTCTGCTGACATTTGCATATGTTCTTTTTCAGCAGCTGTCAGTGAACGCATTGGTATCTGGCTTTTCACATGATGGCACCCTATTCTCTTTTTAACAGGTTGTGCATTTGTAAACATTGGAAAAACCAACAATAGAAATAATAGGTAAGTAAACAATCTATTCATGAGCAATCGGAATTAAAAAACAAATTAGATTACTCACAATATACTGGTCTTGTTTAACAATAAGAAATGATAATGGGAGGTTGAGATCTTCATTCAAAGCAAGGAATAGGTATCTGGCTTCAGCAAAGAAATTTTGAACAAGACTCCTTTAAAGAAGTAATTCAACATTACATAGCTTTATCTACCAAAGGAGCATTTTGTAATGCTGCCAGCGTAAACGTAAAAGTAGTGCCTTCTGATTGATTAGATGTGCAGTTGATATTCCCATGATGAAGTTTAACAGCCTTTCGGCAAATAGCCAGGCCCATTCCCAGGCCGGGAACATTCTCTGTATCCAGGCGTTGAAATGGCTGAAATATTTTTGAAGCATAAGAAGGGTCAATCCCTACCCCATTATCTGAGAGGCTAAACTCCCATTGTTGTTCAAATTCTATAAATCGAAATTTTATATCTATAACCGGAGTTTGTACTGTACGAAACTTTATAGAGTTGTGAATAAGGTTTTGGAATAGCTGTACCAGTGCGATTTTGTTTCCAGGTATTGTTGGCAGTTCGTTTACATTAATAATTACATACTGGTCCTCCAATTCCTTTTTCAGGTTAAAACGAACAATCCTCAATACTTCATTTAAATCTATCAGTTCCATGTCACTGGAAGCATTTCCTATTTTTGAATATTCCAGCAGGCTTTCTATTACTTCATTCATATGCCTTACACCTGCTACAATATAATCTATATATTCATCTGCTTCCTCTCCCAGATGTTTATTATATCTCCTGCTTAGTAATTGAGCGAAGCTGGCAATAGTACGAAGAGGACTCTTAAGATCATGTGAAGCGATATAAGAAAATTGTTCCATCTCGTGATAGGACTGTTCCAACATATGGAGGTTCTCTCGTAAGCTTCTGGATTTTTCCTTAATAATCTGATTTTTATATTGGAGTTCTTCCTGTTGCGCTTTTAGTCGTAGGTTAGCGTCTTCTAAAGCATTTTTTTGCTTCTGCATATCTTCTATTGTAGATTGCAGAATGTTGATAGCTATAGAGCGGTCTTTTTCCATCCGCTTAAGAATAAAATCTTTTCTATCCAGTGTTTTTTCTATCTTTTGAACCTCATTCATAAGCATCTCTCGTTCCGTTTCATCAACAGAAGCAAGTGATTGAATCGTCTGAATTAATTTATCAATTCTGGGTTTCATACTCCAACTTATGAATAGCTAGTCCTATTTTTCCTTGAGCAATGCAAGTACACATGTTTCATTATGAAACTCGCAACTACCATCTGCTTTATTCCCTATTTCTCCATATGATAGAAACCCTATCATGGGTTTTTTCCAATAATTATAGATTCCTTCCACTTCATCATTAAGCATTGGCCCAAAAGCACCGTGGCGCCCTTTGCATGAAAAAAGGATCATAGCATCTGCTTCAGGCACATCGTGATGTAGTTGGGAAAATTCTTCTACTGTTTGTTCTATCACTTCAAATCCCGGGGAAGTAGAAAATCGAAACTGGGTACCTTCTTCTACTCTGGCTGCTAATGTAATAGTCCCCTCCTCCGCATTTACTAGTAAAGGAGAACGCAGTATCGTATGATTCTCTTCTCTAATGATTTGAAATGGATAATTCGTTTGAATAGTAATCAGTTGATCATATTTAGAACCCGTATCTGACACTCCAAAATAGCGGCTGAATACCTCAAATGCTGGTTCATTATTGATCTCATACACAATATTCCCTACTGCTTTCGTAATTACATTCACTCCACCTAAAGGTTCCCATCCACTAATTGCAAGCCCTGTCATTGTAATTCGATCGGTATCAATCCCTAATACTGCTACCCCATGAGTGGTATGTTCATGCCTTGTAAAAGCATGCGTACGCTCCATCACAAGGTCATCCCCTGCCAAGCCTCCATATATAGGTGTTCCTTTAGGTAGTGTACTACTTAGGCCATCAATCAACTCTTGTGCATCTATTGCAAGCCCTCCAGACATCAATAATAAGCCTGGATTTGTAAAAGCTTCTTTAGCTACTTTCCCTATTTCAGCGGCAGAGTTGTATAGATTTTCGCCATAACTAATATACTGAATGTAATAACAGGAAGGGTCCATATTAAATAACAGAACGGCTATGCTCTCTTCATGTAAATTGGTATTCACAATTTCCCCGGCAGTAGTACATCCTACCAGATCAATATTGTGCTCATCAAAAACCGCTCTAATTGCATCTATATTATGTTTAACAGACGTAAAAACAATTGCAAGTGTAGGTTTGAAATTAATATGATTAGGGTCTTTGAGCATAGTACGCAACTGCTCAACAGAGTTAGCATGGAAAGACTCGCTGTACATTTTGTGCCTATTTTGTTATCATCGAAATACCACGGTTAGTAAACCAGTGATATTGAGTATACCGCCGCTTTACAATCCTAATTTACACAAATTATGATAAGAACCATAATTATCATTTAGAATCTATAATGGCATTCCAGATATATAATAGTTACTCATGTACACGTCCTTTAGATTCTCCTTGCTGAACTTCCGCATTAAGGCGCTCCAGCTCTCTGAGTTCATCCGGACTGAGTTTATATTCATCTAGATTCGTTAAATCGGGCTGGCCTGCATCCACCCAGGCTGTATACCAACAGCTTCCAACTGAAAGAATGGTTTTTTGCATTCGCTCCTCTACCATACCTCCCATTCTCTTCTGATAAGCAGCGGCATAGTCTCTGCATTGTGTTCGTATCGTTCTTCCCAGGCGTTCTTCATAACAATATTGTTTATCGCCAGGGAAAGTCTCACTCAATTCTTTCTCTATTAGCAACACACTATCAACTAGCAGATGGCTTTCTAATACAATATCCCAGAAATAAGGTTTCGGTTCTGAAATATATTCAGCTTTACCTACAAAATAATCGTATTCCTTGTCTGCAAATAATTCCGGGATACGGCTCTCCCAAAAAGCATGGATTCCTACCTGATTAGTAAGCTGGCCATTATAGTTTTCTGTAGTATGCAAAGGGACGTGAGCATCTCCAATATAATGGCCTATTTCAGCAGAAAGCCTCAGGATACGGGATATATTCTTTTCCAAAAAGGCTTCTGTCAACTGATTTTGGATAACCGGTAAATAATAAGGTACGATCCCATATTTTGTAAAATGATCCAATGCAAATGTTCGTTGACAATCGATCGTTCCAGGTGATAACCCGAAAAGCGAGTCTAACATTTCACAATTTATCACCCAATCATCTTCATAATATAGCGGCAGGATTTTATTATAAAAGAAGGGCTTATAATTATCATTGTAATGAGTCTTGTATACCTCTTTCTTTGTTTCCAACAACAAATATGTCTGACCTTGTATTGTATCCACGCTGACAGAAGCTGTATCACCTGCCGAATCAATACAATAGACTCCAGTATACTTTAATAAGGCCTTATTAAAATCACGGGGAAGATCAGGAAAAGGATAGGTTCCCCAGTGATCAATATCTATATAATGGCGTACTGCTTCAAACTTAGTTGCATATCGACGTTTATCGGGATCTACTGCATGCTCCGTAATGTATTCGATATTTTGTTTATAGAAAGGAATTAATTCTGGTGGCAATGTAAAAACAGCCATTCGATTAATCCGCCTATGCCCCCAAAAGCCCCATTCCTCATGGTCACAAATAAAACCATAAGAGACAGACGCAATAAAGACTGCCAGTAAAAAGCGTACGCCAATATTCATATTGATAGGTAATGATTCTCAAGAGATGGCAATTTACTAATTTAATAGCGGCCCCTCATCAAAGAATGCAGCATAAGGCCATAAAATCTTTTTGATCAGCAGATTTTGTGCCAGCATGAAATCTTCACCATTTACATCTACAAAGTATCGCTCTATCTGCCCGCTAGTTATCAAATAATCTCCTGATTTTCCATCTTGATAGATGCTCTGATCGGGAACAATAGGATACAACTTGATCTGCGTTTCCTCATCGTCCTGAGTGGTCAATGTGATAATGCTAAAAGGGATAAGAGAAGTAATGGAGTCCCTTGCAGAATGATCATTTCGGAAAGCTTCTGCACTTAGTTTTCTAAAATTCACCAGATAGGCTTCTACTTTCCCTGCTTTCAAAGGAGAATTTATCTTTGGAGTTACGTCATAAAAAGGACTCACATCATATTCATCACGAGACTTATGCTCAAGCACAAAAGAATTTTGCTTTTGCTTTGGATATTCGATCGATACTGATTTGATGTTTTCTACTTCTTCTTCAAAGAGTAATTTGTCTCTCCATTCATCACCAGAGCGGCGGAAGCGCGTACTCAGGTTCCCTTCCCAGGCAGGTATTTCAATTACATAAGGCTGTTCGGCTCCGTCTATAATTCCAAAAGTACCTCTCTCATCAGAAGTTGCACCACCCAGGTAATAAGATTTGATCAAGTTATCTCCTTTATCATATAGCTCCACTTTTATACCCTGGCTCGCCAATACTTTTATCATATTTTCTTCTGCTGCCTTTGGTGGCTTATACTGAACCCTCATATTTCCGACTGCCTGTAAAATTGGCTTCACTACAGCTTCACGAGCTTCGTATTTTTCATTGTACACCCAGCTATCGCCTTTTCGGCTTAATGTTGTTTGTTCGCCAAGGCGGTCAGCAATAAAAATTTTATGTACCTCATCGACGGGCACTGCAAATTCTCGGTCTGTCCCAATAAGGCTTGTCTTTTCCTCTTCTCCCTGAGTTAGATACCAGGCAGCCCCTCCACCAAGAACAAGAAAGAGCAATAGTAAAATCAATGTGCGTTTCATAACTTATTATATTTATCAACTAGCCTGGCTCGCATAACGACGACGGCGCAACCAGTTATATGCCAGTCCGAAAATGACTAAAAAAAGTATTGGCATACCAATATTCAGCAATTGCCAGAAAACGGAAGCCTCTTTGGCTTTCACCGTATCTAATAAGCGTAATTTCACTTCCTTACCGCGAGCTTCAATCACTCCATTATCATCTAGCATGTACTCTATGGCGTTGACCATAAAGTCTTTATTGGCAAACAAGTATCTTTCAAATTCGTTGTATCCAAGTGGGCTGAATGAAGTACCATCATTTCCTACCCTGTTACGAGTAATATCACCATCAGATACTACCAGCATTTTAGTAGGCTCACTCACTCCTTTAAATGCTATACCCAACTCATTCAAACCAGACATCATACTCTCTGTCACTCTATTTTCATATAAGGAAGGAAACGTTCCCTCTAATAACATAGCAACAACTTGTGGTTCCTTATTGAACTTTGCAGGATCCAAGTCATATCGTAGAAATTCAAAATCCATCTCTACAGGAATAAGTTGTACTCTGGTATTACGAGAGGATTCAAGCAATGGAATTTTGTTGACATTGGTTTTGACCACCACATTTGTATCAATCGTACTCGGATACAACATATTGATAGCTCCTACGCTTTTAACAATCGGATGTTTTGATTGAGGCGTTACTACCAAATGGTATGGATATTTAAAAAGATCAAATTGAGGTGCATTTCCTACCATTCCGGTTGCCAATGGTATCCGAGAAGATTGCATATCCAAGACCAGATTAGGTTGTATTCGAATACCATAACGGAATAAGAGGTCATCCAGATTGTGATCGTATTCATTTGGATAATACCTTTCTCTTCCTTGCAAGCTATCCAGATCAACACGTACTTTATCCATCAACCAAATCACCTTCCCCCCCTGCATAATATATTGATCAATTTTAAACTTATCCCTTTCGGAAAACGCCAGAGTAGGTTTTGCTATAATAAGCACCGAAGCTTCATTCCCAATATTAACGACACTATCCAAATCTATCCGGCCAATTTCATAATAATCCCTCAGGGATTTATGCAAATCGGCTGTCTGAATAGGAGTCAACTCTCCATGTCCCGTAGTAAATAATAAATTGGGCTTGCGCGCAAGCTGAAGTTTTTGAATAGCATTACTAAATTTGTATTCCAGCAAGCCTACTGAGTTGTTAAGTGTTATTTCAGGAGGAACACCAGGAACCTCATTTTCCAGCAACTTAACAACCGAACTACGGTTCCTATAAAACACAATTGCATAAGGATAAATCAGCCGCTCAGCAGTACCTTCTGTATCTTTTACTCTCAAATTAACAGGATTAATCCCTTCTTTCGAAAGTTGTTCGCGGCGCTTATTAATTTGTTCTACTGTACCTGCTCCTGGATCTTCAAATGCATACTCTACATAACCAGATACTGAGCGAAAATCATCTAGCAGATCCTGAGTTGCAGCTTGCAGACGCTTAAAACCAGCAGGGAATTCACCATCCAGCAAAACTCTGATATAAACTACATCATCCAGGTCTTCCAGTAGATTCTCAGTGGGTTCAGTAAGCGTATATCGTTTTTCTTCTGTCAGGTCAAAATAGGTGTACATTGCCTTTCCACCTATTCTGGCATTGGCCAAAATATTTAAAAACAACAGGATTCCTGCAAACAATACCAGTTGTATTAATGATTGGCTTTTTTTACTGTTCTTCTTTTTCGTCATATCTACTTAAGTAGTAATCAAAAACAATGATAGCTCCTTATGGGATTATCTCACACCAACAATTTGTGGATGAGTCCTTTCATTTAGTAAACGTAGCTTACTACCATTTTCTACGCTCCACTGCTACCAGTGTAAGCATAATAAATAGAGCAATTACTGATAAAAAATATAATAGATCTCTGGTATCTAACAAACCACGGCTGATAGACAAATAGTGATAGTCAATACCAAACATTTGAATCAAGTCATCTACCTTTCCTACAAATACCGGCATTCGGCTAAAAAAATCGAAGCCCCAGTGAATCAGGAAACAAAAGAAAGTAGCCAAAATAAATGCTACAATCTGATTATTGGACAATGAAGATGCAAATAAGCCTATCGCCACAAAAGTTCCTGCCAATAGAAACAGTCCTATATAAGAGCCTAATATCGCTCCCGAATCAAGATTACCTACTGGAGATCCCAATTGATAAACCGTGTAATAATATAGTACAGTAGGTATCAGGGCAAAAGCGACCAGGGTAAACGAAGCCATATATTTCCCTAGTATAATATGCAAATCCGTAATTGGCCTGGTAGCTAATAATTCTATAGTTCCCGAACGCTGTTCCTCTGCAAAGGAACTCATTGTAATAGCCGGTATTAAAAACATAAAAATCACAGGTGCCATTTCGAATAGCTGTTCAAGTGTAGCGTATTTGTAATTCAGGATACTCGTATCAGGAAAAACAAACATCACCAAGCCCATAATTGCCAAAAATACCCCAATCACTATATATCCGATCAGAGAGCTAAAAAAAGCGTTGATTTCCTTAAAGTATATGCTTAACATTGATTTCTTTTATTTATAAGCTGATAAGCAAGGATAAAAAATATTCTTTTGATAGTACCTCGCCCTTTCTCTTTTACTTCGGTAAAAACACCGGATTTCTATCATCATAAATGAGCAGGCACTTATATAGTTTTTGTTCCACCTCTGAGGGTGACAACTCATTAACAGTACGCCAGAGCTGTTCATCATCTGCTATAAATTTGAGTAAGCCTGGCTTATCAAATACTTCTGTAGTACCATTGGAAAAATTGAGTATATATTCGTAAGATTCCTTTATTTCCTTACTGACTTTTCCCTTTCTAAAGGGACGGCCAGTCAACGGATTGTAAGCCGCAATTTCGACCCACTCTGTCCGCTTTTTTTCAAATGCATAATAGCATAACCGGCCTCTTACCTGCAGAGCGGCAAATACGATCGTATTTTGATCTGTATATTCTGATGCAAGGCAGATATAAGGCATTCCATTTAAGCTAATTCCCCAGATATCATCAGCATTTATCTCCTCTCCACCTTTTATTTTAATATAATCTGCCTGGGCGGAATGCGAGCTGGGCACTGTCACTAACTGCGCCTCTATTTCATCCCAGGAATAAGCTGGCTGGTTAGATTGAAAATCCTGAATATTGAGGTAAATACCATCTCTGAAATAAAAGTCTTTGTCCAACATCATACTATCTTGTTGCGATAGGACTATGATGGGCAACAACAGCAATCCCCCTCCAAGTAAACAAAGTCTTTTTATCATTAATAGATTCATAACTTCAGGCTTATTATATCAAAGTAGCAACATTACGGTCAAAAGACGACACTATTGCGACATTAGTTGTACTACTTTCTGGTAAGCTGCTGGAACACTTCATCCATTTCAAATACTTCCTTCTTCATTTCCAACAATTTAACCCCTTCTGCTACTGCAAAATCAAAAATATCAGGACGCAAATCTGCTTTAACATCTGCCGTTATCTGATATTTATTAGCTGCCAGGCTGCTCACTTTTTTAGCCCCTTTAAGCTTTTGAAGTTTTTGAATGGCAACTTTAGTTTGAAATTCTACGGTTATCACAGACTCACTGGAAGCATCAGATTGCAAATGATCAATTGTATCGTCTGCCACCAATTTGCCCTTATTAATAATAACTACTCTATCACAAATTGCCTTTACTTCCTGCATAATATGAGTAGAAAAGATAACCGTTTTCTCTTTTCCTAAATTTTTGATTAAACGGCGTATGTCTGCCAATTGATTGGGGTCAAGCCCGGAAGTCGGCTCATCCAGTATCAACACCTGCGGATCATGAATCAGTGCCTGAGCCAGGCCTACACGCTGTCGATACCCCTTAGACAAGGCGCCAATGAGTTTATGTTGTTCCCGTTCTAAGCCCGTCAGGCTGATCATTTCATCAATACGCTGATTAGGCTTACTTATTTTATGAAGGCCAGCTATAAACCGAAGGTACTCTCTGACATACATATCCAGATAAAGTGGATTGTGCTCTGGCAAATAACCTATCTGCTTGCGCACTTCCATTGGATCACTCGATACATTATAACCACAAACAGATACATTCCCTTCCGTTTGAGGTATAAAACAAGTGATAATTTTCATTGTGGTTGTTTTTCCAGCACCGTTTGGCCCCAAAAAACCCAACACTTCACCTGGTTTCGCTTCAAAGGAAATATTATTGACAGCCTTTTGTGGCCCATATTCTTTAGTAAGATGTTCTACCGTTACTGACATAATAGAATTTTCGCAAAGCTATACAGGCTACTTATATTTTTCCAATTTAAAATGAGGAAATTTGGTATTCTACTATGAAGTGGGCTTTAAAATTTTGTTAAAACTTATGGACTTTTGCACAATATTCAAAGTAGAAGCTCCTTTATAGAGAATAATTTATAATTTGTTCCAAAATTCAAATTCATCTATGAACATTCGCATTGGTGCGCTTTTATTACTACTGCCATTCATCACTAAAGCTCAGTATTCCAACATTATTAAAAATGACGATATAAGCTGGGCAGCAGAATCTTTTTCCGCTATTAGCTTTGACAATCAGTGTCCTCCTAAGAAGGACCATCATCCTACTGCCACTCCCATCAAGATTTTACAAACAGATTTTGATGCACTTTCTGAGCAGGCTTTCACAGATGCACTCATCAGCAAAATGAGAAACGGGACATGGAAAGCCTACAAAGATCATACATTGAGTAAGGCTCTTGATGTTTCAGCTGTTAATGACATCTATATGATCATAGACACAGTCATTACTTTCGACCCTGAAACCTATGAAGAAGTAATGAATGTGGTTCAGTATGATTTATTAGCTACTGCCAGCCAATTCAAAGTGAAGCAATTATGGTTCTTTAATGATGATGAAGGTTCCTTTGAAACTACCGCATTAGCCATCGCTCCATTAGTCAAGAATGAGTTAGGAAGCCTACACACTCCGGTATGGTACAAGCTACCATCTCCTTCCAAAAAGCTGTTTAATCCGGCACATAAAAAAGTTCAGTATGCTGCTTATCTTTCTTTTTTCGTTGATGAGATGGAAATGCAAGTGTTAAAAGGCTCTCTTACTGAATTAAAAGGGAATCTGATTAAGCGCCTTGAAACGGGAACGATGATTGCCTATGATGCAGATAAACATCCTATTCCACAAGAAGAAGTAAAGGATATATTCATTGCTACTGATACTATTTATACGATTGACCCAGAAACTTATGAGGCCAATTTTGAGGTAGTAAAAAGAGAATATCGCTCTGAAGATATTAATGATTACCATTCTCAACAAAGCTGGTTTTTTGATCCTCAATCTGGCAGATTGCAATGCCGTGCAGAAGCTATAGCTCCAAGTGTAGCTATAACAGACGAATATGGTACGCTTACTAATTATCGTCCACTTTTCTTTTGGCATAGGGAATAAAATATTATAATTTTGGCAGTACTATTAGCTCAAATTAATTTGAAAAGAATATAGTACTGCTTATGCGCGGAAGCCTGCTTATTGTGGTGTTGATACTGTTGTGCCAATTGGTGACAGCGCAGGTTATCATTGTTGAAGATATTCCGCAAAACACACCTGAGGGAGATAGCCTCTATCTGGCTACCAGTTATAATTTTTGGAATGATAGAGATAATAACTTTCTCTTTCAAAAAGCAGGCCATAAATGGTATATCCAACTTGATACGACTCCGGATACTTTTAAATTCAAAATAACGCGGGGAAGCTGGAAATCAGTAGAGACCGATTATTTTGGGCAAAGCATTCCTAATCGTATATATCAGGGAGAAGATAGTATTACAATAACCATAGAAAGCTGGGAGGATTTACCCCCTGCTGCTCCTGATGGTTCTATTAAGGTAATTATTACTTCTTTACCAGAAAATACTCCTGAAGATGCTACTCTTTATGCCACTGGCAATTTCAATAAATGGAATACCAGAGATGCCACTTTCAAGTTAAAAGAGCAAGATGGTATATGGCAGGTTGACATCCCAATTTGGCAAGACACCATATATTATAAGTTTACACGGGGTAGTTGGGAAACGGTAGAAGGTAAAGCCAATGGGCAGGCAAGGCTCAACCGCCAACATATCGTTTCCCTGGAAGGAAAATCGCCCGTATATGTGAAAGTAGAATCCTGGGAAGACCTTTCCGGGTATCCTTTAAATATATACACACTTATATTATTGCTGGCTGCTTTACAGGGTTTCCTACTAATATTGGCAATTAATACCATTCAAAATAATAACCAGGCGGCGAATCGTGTGCTTTCTATTCTTATATTTTTACTTTCTGTTGCTCTAATAGGAAAAGTGAGTACTTACGATAGAGATATGTTCAATTGGCTTCCACGCCTGCTTATCGTACCAGATATTATATTTTTTCTTTATGGCCCCTTATTCCTGCTTTATATCCAGCGTCTATTACACCTGCCTTCTGATCAGGATGGATATGGCAATAGGCAATGGTTTCACTTTATTCCCTTTCTCATTCAATTAGGTTTTTATTTTTCGCTTTTAATAATGCCTAAACAGCTTTTCATTGATCGGGTCGTAGATCAGTACTTTAAAGCTTTTTTTGCCTGGTCTGGAGGAATAGCTATCGTCTTTAATACACTATACTGGATAGCTTGCCAGCGTCATATCAAAATGTATCAAAAAACATCAGACTCCACCAGCTCATTTGACAATAACCTAGAGTTTTTGAAAGTAGTAATGTGGTTGCAATTTGTTTGTCTGCTAATTATTGTAGTAGCATATATATTAGGAGGGATTAGCCAATATGATCATGCAGACTACACAGTAGCTATGGAAAAAACAATCAACGGTTTTTGGGCTATGCTATCGATCACCGTATTTTTCCTTGGTTACTACAGTATGCGCCAGCCTGAAATTTTCAAGTTACCATTATCAGAAATTGAAGAGCTAGCCAAACCTGTTGCTGAAAATAGCAAGAGTGAAACAGGAATAATGGCAGAAGAAATGGCAGCAATCAAAACGATGGTAGCCACTAAAATGAGGGAAGAAAAATTGTATCGCAACCCTGGGCTTACTTTGACGGAATTGGCAGATATAGCAGGAACCAATCGCCACTCTTTATCCAAAGTAGTTAATGATGGCTTTGGAATGAACTTCAATGATTTTGTCAATTCCTATCGCATTGCAGAGTTTAAAGAATTGGCTCTTGACGAACAATATAAAAACCACACCCTGCTCGCTATTGCCTACATAGTAGGCTTTAATTCTAAATCTGCCTTCAATCGCTCCTTTAAAAAGCTAGAAAAGTGTACTCCCCGCGAATTTATCAATAAAAACGTAGCTAGCTAATTTCCAGTCAATTAGATGTGCCAATTCATCATTTGCTCCCCTACAAGATAGTCCAATAAAGCCCGATTCATCATTTGCAACGACATTTACTTGCTTTCTACTTACTATTGTATTGTTAATACATCTGGCTTTATTTCCAACACCAGCCAAATAAGTATTAAGCAAACAAATTAACACAGAAACAAAGATAGAGCTAATAGGTAAGTGCCGGAGTTGTTCAAAGGAACCTCTCCGGTATTTTTTTGGTAACAGCCAAATAATTTTTAGTTACCAATATGAAATGCATAATCCTGGGGAAGCAAATAGCACTGCCCATCTTTTCCTTCTATAATTAGCTGAGTAAAATAAATTGAAGTAGCAGGTTCAAGAAGATGGAGTACTTTTTGGAGAGATGGCAAGGCCGGATCATCTGCCATATAAGACTCCGGATAATGATCTTTTTCTTGTATGATCATCCGAAAAGCCCGAATACTCAACTCCTCCTCTCCCATTTTAAGCCGGAGTGGCTGGGTAATATTTTGCCGAAAGGCTGATAAGCTATAGTTTTTGCTGGAAGGTTGAGCAAGCATTTCTCCCCATTCTAAAAAAGACTGCCTTATCTCGCCCGTGTACTCAGGAAGTGCCATCCAATCGATCAACTCCTTTCCCAAAACAACCGATTTTCGAATATCTTTTGCTTTGAACAATTGCTCTCCTCCCGCTAAAAGTCGGCGGTGGGTTTTGAATCCCGGAATGTGAATAATCTTATACAATAGATTCTCCCGATATAATTCATAAACCTTATAAGTATCCTCTGCACTGGTATCTATGCGCAATACAGGCCGTCTGCCTGGCTCCTGAATAACCTGAAAACTAAAAGGTTCTTCAGGCTGACGCTGATAATAAACGAATACTTCAGGTACATAAGGTGCATTAGGATCTTCTATTTCTATAAATGCTGATTGGATTTTAACTTCATCAAATTTAGAGAACACCCTCAATTCAATTACATCTCCCTGCTCTATCCCCTCACGAAACATCGTAATATCACCAGAAGATAACTGCTGATTTTCAAATTCAGGATAAGACAATCGCAACGAATCTGATCGCTGATAAGGTACCCGGTTGATACCAACCAGTTCAATTTCTATAGATTTATCTTTTTGCTCCAGTCTTATAGGCATGCCCAGCATATCCCAAAAAGCAGACAGGCTGACTTTTACAGAACCTTTATATACTTCTGGATTAGCGTATTTCATCAAGGATATAGAATGATTACCCCAATACAAAGTATACACTCCGCTTTCTGCTTTTTCGTTAATATTAACAATGCCTTTATGAACAATAGGAGATTCATTTGTTACCTCTGTATGACAACTGTAACAAAGCAGGATAATTGCGGTTATAATTATGGGCATCTTATTCATATTGTACAATTTGTACTTTGCTTTGCTAATTGTCAATAGATAAATTGCTAATGAGGTGTTAATGGTGATATTGTGAGCGGGGAATATCGTTAGAGGGAGATGTAGTTATGTGGTTAGCGTGATGTGGTGATATTGTGAATGGTGATTGGTGATTGGGGAATAGTGAATGCTGATGTCCCAACTACGCTTTTCAGCTTCGTCAGGTAAAAGGTGAAAGGAAGGGATTGAGCCATATCGAAAATCATCTTAAAAATCCGACATTCGAAACCTGCTCCTTCATACTGAAAACTACAAATAAATTCATTGAAATGTTTAGATATATCAGCTTCCTATCGGTTTTAACTTTCCTTTGTCTCTACACGGTTTCTGTTCAGGCTCAACAAGATGGTTCTTACGAACAGACTATAGCAGATAATAATCAATTGCTGGAAAACGAGGAAGAACGACCCGTAGCCTATCTAAAACTAGCTCGTATCTACTCCAGTGAAGATTTTAGTGCATACAATCCTGATACTGCCTATACAATGATTCGGGAAGCACAACGCGCCATCAGAAAACTTAAGGACAAGAAACAAGAAAAGCTGGAAAAACAAGGACTTGGTAGAAGTGCCATGAGAAAGCTGAGAAAAGAAATACAACTAAAAGGATTAGCCTATAATCTCAAAAGGGGTACTCGGCATGCCATGACTTTTTACATTGATCATTATAGCCGCTTACCACATGAATTGGAAGATAGTGCTCAAATTGCTTACCTGAAATTTCATTATGAAGAACTCAAGCTTGATAATAATTATGAACAGCTCAAGAACTTTGCCAATTCCCGTCGAGAAGACCTTGAAGAATATCTTCCAGAGGTTGTTCCAGAATTAGAAGCCGCTATTTTTGAAGCTTATTTTAAGGATAGAGATAGTACAGACATCAATAACCTGTTGTTATTATTGAGGGATTATCCTGCTGTAGCAAATAGAGTAGATCAAGCATTGAGCGAAGCCGTGATTCAATTGCCTCTTATCACCAAAATTGAAAGCGAAATACGAGGGATTGACCGTAGAAAGCTTCCTAAAACAATCAAGGTGATCTATCTCTATCATTTCTATACTGGAGAATGGGGTGACTTGATTGGCTTTCAGAACCGCTATCCTGAGTATGCTGAATCATTTGACTCACAACGGGCTATTACCCTGGCAAAAATGGCTCCCGATCTAGAACTAGGCTATACAGATGATCGCTACGAAGCTTATGAAAATTACATTCGCCTGGCTGCTCCAGTACATAAAGCATACCAAGCACTTCAAAAAATGATACGCAGAGATATAGAAGAAAAAAGGTGGAGTGCTGCTGTTAAAACAGTGGAACAATTTGCTCCCGCCTTCGGTGAAAACGATCCCAGAATTACTCACTTGCTGGAAATACTACAACGTGCCGATGAAAACATCGTTCCTGTTAGCCTTGGAGAGATCGTCAACTCCTATGATGGAGAATACGCTCCTGTAATATCTGCCGATGGCCAACAACTATACTTCTGCCGAAATATTGATAACAACGAGGAAATTTATGTCTCTGAAAAGAAAAATGAACAATGGGACACCCCAATAGCCATAGAAGAACTAAACACATTAGAAAATCATGAAGCTCCCCTGGCACTCTCTACTGATGGTAGTACCCTCATGATGTATGACAATGGCATCGTAGAATATACGAACAAAGGCCCCAATGGCTGGACAAAACCACAGCACTTTTTCATTGGAGAACGCGAGCCGGAATGGCAAGGAGTAACGACCTTCTCTGAAGATCAACAAGTAGCTATTCTTGCCGCCAAAACAATTAATATTATTGGCCCTAGAAACGAAGATAATATAGACCTTTTTGTTTCCTATAAACAAGAAGATGGTAGTTGGGGTACTCCTATTAATCTAGGCCCTAAGCTCAATACGCCATTTGAAGATCGATGCCCATTTTTACACCCCGATCAGCGAACACTGTACTTCAGTTCTTCAGGCCATGGCGGACTAGGCCAACTGGATGTATTTATCACTCGCCGCATTGGTGATGGCTGGGAAGAATGGTCAGAGCCTATCAATCTGGGGAAAGAGATTAATTTTCCAGGATATGATTGGGGTTATCGCATCAGTACAGATGGTAAACTGGCCTACTTTTCAACCTCTCACCCCTATCGAAAAGAAGAGTTATATCAGGTAGAAGTGCCGGAGCGTTTCCGTCCACAACCCGTTTCTACGATTAGCGGTAGAATCTCTGGCCTGGATGGTGCAGCAATCAACCCTCGCTTGCAAATTGAAGACCTGACTACAGGAGAAATTATAAAGGAAGTAATACCTGACCCTGTCACTGGAGATTTTATTATCACACTGCCATCTGGTATTTTGTATAGTTATACCATTACAGGAGAGGGCCTCTACCCTATCAGTAACAATCTAGACCTGAGAGGTAAAGAAACAATCGTAAAACTGACAGAGGATATCGAAGTGCCTACCATAGAGCAAATCCAGGAAGGAGGATTAATACTACCCATCAAAAATCTATTTTTTGATACAGACAAGCATCAGATCAAATCAGCTTCCTACAGCTCCCTAAATCGCCTTGCCGAATTAGTTGAAAATTATAATTTACAAGTTGAGATTGCTGGCCATACGGATAATGTAGGTACTGCTAATTACAATAAAACACTTTCGCAAAATAGAGCAGATGCTGCTCGCACTTACCTGATTGATCAAGGGGTAGATGCTAGCCAAATTAGCGCCGTAGGATATGGGCTCACACAACCTGTAGCGACCAATAAAACGGACCTGGGCAGAGCACAGAATAGAAGGGTGGAAATCCGATTTAAGAAGGCGGGAGGGTGATTTATTGAAATTCCCAAAATAGTCACAGATTTGTGGTTACAGGCGCTGGTACTCATGCGATCGGTTCACGAATTACACGAATTCCCATACAAGAAATTCGTGTGATTGGTGTAATTCGTGGACCAAATCATCCATAATCCTGTTGGGATTAAGACAAGCAAGAAGAGCCTATGTGGAATTCTTATCGCCCTAAAACGCCTTCATCGCCGGAAGGTACCGATTTAAGAAAGCAGGAGGGTGATTTTTCTTCACCCCTGAAGAAATAACTTACGTGAGGCTGTCTCAAAAGTCAAAAAACAACAAACATAACAAGAATATCTATTTATAAAACCTTGTTATTATGTTTACTAAACTTTGAAAGTTTAGTAAACATGTTTGAAGAAGCTACTTTTGATACAGCCTCACGCAAATCAAACAGCCAACTAAGCTGATTGTCATGCCGATAACTATCAGTATGTAGCCTCGATAGTAGTATGCGCTTTTCTCTTACTTATTGTATACAACAAGCATATAGCATCGCGGAAACATTCCGCGACGAACTATATCTGTTATTTTTAAATTTTAATAGCCTCGATATCCTCTTGTTTGTCGTACCGATATCTATCGGTATGTAGCCTTGATACTATACGCTATTCCCATACCTATCGTATACAACAAGCATAAAGCATCGTGGATCGGTCCACGAACTTTTCTCATGAAGCAGGCTACAACCTGACTGAGTAATTACACTTATTTCACAAATCTCCATACAAGAAATTCGTGTGATTGGTGTAATTCGTGGACCAAATCATCCATAATCCTGTTGGGATTAAGACAAGCAAGAAGAGCCTATGTGGAATTCTTATCGCCCTAAAATGCCTTCATCGCCGGAAGCATCGGTGCATTTTTCTCCTGATAAGGCTCCATATCCTTAAGTATACTACCTAGTAGTTCTATTGCACTGAGGATATAATCGCCTTTATTGAGCATCACGCATTCGGCGCGTTGTGCCATTACAGCATCAGTGATTTCAGCACGAGAAGGAATACCTCTTTTCGCCAAATTTTCCAACACCTGAGTAGCCCATATATCAGGAAGGTGGGCAGACTGGCATAAAGAGAGAATTTCTTCCTGTACCCTACCTATATTTTCCCAACCACATTCTATAGCCAGGTCTCCTCTGGCAATCATCACTCCAACTGGGTACAATTGCATCGCAGTAAGTAATATCTCCAGTAGATTATTAAAACCTTGCTGGGTTTCGATTTTGAGTATTACCCCCATTTCATCTCGTACACCTAGTCGATCCAGTTCATTAATAAGGTCTTGCACATCCTGGGCAGAATTGACGAAGGATAGATTGACTACATCTGCATATTTCACCAGATAGTCCAGGTCTCCTTTGTCTTTCTGTGTTAAGCCTCTGATTGTCAATTTACTTTCAGGCAAATTGATTCCTTTATCTGGTTTCAGTTTTCCTCCTCCTTCTTTAGTATGTACTATTTTAATCTTAAGCCCTTCCTCAGTAGCTTCCAGGATTTCCCCTTCGATCTGACCATCATCAAACAAAATAGGCTCTCCTACTTCGACTTGTGTGAATAGTTCACTGGCAGTACATCCTATATGTGCTATTTCTATTAAATCTCCTTTTTTATCATATTGAGCTGGCTGTCCTTTACTACTGACATCGTGTAAGAATAGCTCATCCCCTGCTTTTAATAAGATGGGCGCTTCCTGGCAAGGCAAGGCACCTACCTTAATCGGCTTTTTAGAATACTTCTTATTGGTAAACAGGGATATGCCTGTCTCTAGGTAAGTAGTTTTGAACAAATGTCCTCTAGCTCCTTCCTCATCTACACTCAATATTTCCAACTGGCGCTTTTTATGGCGCGTATCCCGGAAATATAATGTTTGGCCTTCACTCAATCTGCTCAAATCAGAAGCAGATATAGGAATATGAGGGATAGACGGATCATCCCCTTCATAAGGAGCAAGGCGCACTTCTAAAGGTTGAATGACCTGTCCCCGATTATCCTTTATTGGCCGGTATTTTCTAATTCTGGGCCCTTCTACCAATGGGCCAGTCCTTACTTTAGGCCCTCCCAAATCCATTGCAATTTTGCACGAACGTTTCAACTCTTCAGAAGCTTTCCTGACATGGGCAGCCATTTGCTCCCACTCTTCAGGGCCATCATGTGCACAATTGATTCTTGCACAATTCATTCCCTTTTCCAAAAGGGATTTTACTAGCTGATAATCATTGGCCGCTACACTTGGCAAGGTAACCATAATACGAGTCCTGCGCCCTTTTGATCGAGGCCCCAACAAAGCTTTGGCATTGGTTTTAAGTAAGCGATTGCCTTTGCGAATAGAGAGGCCTGCTCGCTGAAATTGTACAGCTTCGTCTTTTACGATGCTCGATAAAATAGAACGCGTGATATATAAACTACTCAATACGTGGCTTTCCGCTTTCGCTAAACGGGATAAGCCCATCCGTCCTAATTGCTTTTGTAAGTTTCGAATATCCTGCTGGCGCATCGCCCGATAATAGATGAGATTGCGGGCAGCAGCCTGAGAGTTGGGGTGTACTTTTTCCAGCATTGGCCGATATAACTCCTTGGCTGCAAGAGCTCTGCTGATTATTTCTTCTACCTGAGCCAGCATGCTCTCAATTTTTTCTTTTTTCCAATACATATTTCTCGAATCAAGAATTTTTAATAATGCCTCTGGCCCAGAGGATAGTCTCCCGAAGCCAGGCATCAATTTTTGGGTTTTCTCCACTAATTTCATTAGCAACTGCTTCTGCATTATCGACATAAGCAATCTTTTTCTCCAATGGCCAATTAAGAGGATAAGTAAAAATATCACGGATATTGCTGGCCTTATCAGCCAAACGGATAATTTGAGCTTTGCGACTAAGCTTAGCAGCCGTTGTCACCTGCAATTCTTTGCGTACTTTATGAGGCAACGACATGTCATCTGTCAACTCATTAACAATAGAAGCTACCTCCTGGCCGAACAGACTACTTAATTCCTGAAAATTTGTATCGGTATCTTCTAGCACATCATGTAAAACCGCAGCGATGAGCAAGGCTTCATCTCTTTCACCTCCTATAGTAATCAGCTCATTGGTAATCTTAAGCAGGTGATTAATGTAAGGTAATTGATCATAACCTCCTCTTCGAAGATATTGATGTTTGACAGCAGCAAAAACGGCAGCTTCCATCACTTTTGGTAAGAGTTCAGTCTTTACATCCATAAAGATTAGCGTAAATGAGTCTAAGCAATATTCCAATCTAAGAAATATATTTCAAAACCGCTCTTTATCAATTTCATCTACACATTTTCCATCCTGGTATACAGATATAAAAAAGAAATAGGGGAAAATAAAAATGGAAATGTCTCCAATCACAAATAAGTAAGGGAGCAAAATTAAGTTGCCCCCTTTATGAAATATCTAATCCGCCGCAAATCATTAAACATAATCAGTATGAATAAAAAAGAACTTTCCACGCAAAGCATCATTCGTATAGCCTTTTCAAGCTCGAAGCTTCTCCATTCTTTACAGAAAAAAAACGCTCAAATTGGTTTGTTGTTATTATGCGCTCTTCTTTCATCTTCACTGATCGCTCAGGAAAATTATACACTAAGTGGTTATGTAAAAGAGGCGGAAAGTGGTGAAACGCTGATAGGCGCTACTGTTTATGAAAAGACTAATGGTACAGGGATTACAACTAACATTTATGGGTTTTATAGCCTTACACTACCAAAAGGCACATATGAGATCACTTATTCTTATGTTGGCTTACAGCCAATGATCAAAACCATTGATTTGGTCAAAAATATAGAACTAGATGTAGAATTAATAAATGGCCAAACGCTCGATGAAGTAGTTGTAACAGCCGAATCGTCAGGTCCTTCCAGGCATCAGGAAAATAGAATGAGTACAACAAAACTTTCCATGTCGAAAGTAGAAGCATTACCGGTACTGATGGGAGAACGCGATGTTATTAAGATCGTCCAGCTATTACCAGGTGTTCAATCAGGTAGTGAAGGATCTAGTGGTTTGTATGTTAGAGGAGGTGGGCCTGATCAAAATTTATTATTACTGGATGGGGTTCCTATCTATAATGCCAATCATTTATTTGGTTTCATGAGTGTATTTAATGGGGATGCCATCAAAAGTGCAGAAGTAATAAAAGGAGGTTTTCCCGCCAGATACGGAGGCCGATTATCTTCTGTACTAGACATTCGAATGAAAGAGGGTAATTTGAAAAAAATTCAGGGCAGTGCGTCTGTAGGGCTTATTTCTGGCAAGTTCAATCTGGAAGGACCAATCATTAAAGACAAAACTTCTTTTAATATTTCAGGAAGGCGAACATGGATTGACCTATTGACAACCCCTATTCAGAAACAGCGAATAAAAAAAGGGAAACAAGAAGGTTTAACCAAATACCATTTTTATGACCTGAACATTAAAGTGAATCATCAATTTGCCCCAGGTAATCGCTTATACTTAAGTGGATATTTAGGTGATGATAAAATGTCAATGCTGACAAAGAATGTAGACACAAGTCAAGATGAAGCCACTAGAGTTTCCTCAGAAGACGCCAGTTTGAAATGGGGTAATAAAATCTTCGCATTACGATGGAACAAACAGCTTAACCCAAAACTATTTAGCAATACCACCCTAACTTATAGCCAGTATAAATTTAACCTGGGCATTAAGTCTAAGGAAAATGAACTAAATACAGAAAACCCCGTCACTTATGATTTAGGATCATTTTCTGAAATAACGGATTATACAGCTAAAGTTGATTTTGATTATATACCAACCAACAATCATTATATCCGATTTGGAGCAGGTGTAATCTATCATCAATTCAAGCCAACTGTAATTTCTGAAAAAATCACGGAGGGCAGTACAAATGTCAATAATACTCAGGGAGGAGGTATTATTAAAGGAAATGAATACTATGGATATATTGAGGATGATATGGCCATTGGAGCACGAGTAAAAATTAATCCTGGACTTCATTTTGCAGCTTTCTCTGTTAATACCACCAATTATACTTCCTTTCAACCCAGAGTAGCTGCAAGTTTTTTACTGAATGATAAAAGCTCTATCAAAGTTTCCTACTCTAAGATGAATCAATTTATCCATTTGCTAAGTAGCCCAGGTTTGGGGCTTCCAACGGATTTATGGGTACCTAGTACAAAACGGGTAAAACCTGAGTCGGCAGAGCAATATGGAATAGCTTACACCCGTAGCTTACCCTTTGGTTTAGAAATGAATGTTGAAGGCTTTTACAAAACGATGTCCAATCTGTTAGAGTATAAAGATGGAATAAGTGTGTTCGGGAGTAGTCAAAACTGGCAAGACAAAGTAGTTGCTGGTAAAGGCACTAGTTATGGTGCTGAGTTTTTACTAGAGAAAAAACAGGGCAATACAACAGGCTGGATTGGTTATACTCTTTCCTGGTCAAACAGAACAGTACCCGGACTTAATTTTGGAAAAGCTTTCCCTTACAAATATGACCGCCGCCACGATATAAGCGCAGTTATAACACACAAATTCAGTGAGAGAATCGATATTGGTGCCGTATGGGTCTATGGGACAGGGCTTGCCTACACTTTGCCCACCCAGGTATACCAACCATTACCAGAAGCAGACATTTTCCAAGATTTCGAAGAAGAAGGGGAAGAAGGAGAAGAAGAAAATGAAAACACTGACCCAAATATTAAATACATTGGCAGTAGGAACAATCAAAGAGTTCCGGCATATCACAGACTTGACCTTTCCGTCAATTTACATAAAGAGCTTAAATGGGGTGAGCGAAGCTGGAGTTTTGGAGTTTACAATGCCTACAACAGAAAGAATCCTTTTTCAGTCTCTGCACTTCGACAAGCTAATGGCACTACAAAGCTTCAGCAAACAAGCTTGATCCCTGTTTTGCCTTACTTCTCTTATCATTTAAAATTTTAGCGCATTTCTTCGCTGTGCGAATACACATAAACGAAGTACGTAACAGAAGAAATCCACTTCAAAATCAAAAAATAATCAACATGAAAAATAGAACTTGTTTTTTCATCTTTTCCATTAGTCTTTTCATCTTTTCATGTACAAAGGAATTACCACTACCTGCAATAGAAACACAACCCCGAATAGTTGTCAATGCAGCTTTTTCAGAAAGTAAAGAATGGAGCGTACAAGTAAGTAAAAGCACAAGCATTGCAACTCCCGAACAACCTTCTGCCCTTAGTTCCGCCAGTGTTTTCTTAAAAGACGCTTCAGGAAATATTATCGAGGAGCTAATACATGGTAGTAATGGAAACTATATTTCTGCAAATAATACGAAACCTATCATTGATCAAACTTACCATATTGAGGTCTCTGCAAATGGATTTACTACCGTTGATGCAACAGGGCGTTTACCCCATCCCGTAGATTTTACTATTGATCAAACTACAACAACCAGCTTTGACGGAGAAATACAATTTAAAGTTGACTTTAAAATAAGTGATGATGGTAGTAGTAGTCATTACTACATCATAGAGTCCTTCGTATTAATAGAAGAACCATCAGGAGAAATTATCAAGCTTCAAAATGAGCTGTCTCTTCTGGATTCCAGGACGGATAATGCATCAATTGGAGATGGGACAGACCGATTTAGTAGAATTTATTTACAGGACAATACTTTTAATGGCCAGTTCTATGAAACCGAAGCAACCTTATATTCCTTTATCCCAGAGGATATACCTTCTGAAAATTATAAAGTATTCATGCTTGTAAAATCAGTAGAAGAATCACTTTATAATTACTTCAAAAGCTTTGATAGATTTAAACTAACAGGAGATGAACCCTTTGCCGAGCCGGTGCAGGTTTATACAAATGTAAACAATGGCCTAGGTATTTTTGGTGGATTTTCAATCAAGGAAATAGAATTGTAGTCACAAGGTTTTCTATTACGATGTGTCTTTGGACGATCCTTTTAGCAAAATATTTTTTGACAACAAATAAGCCGGCACTTAGGCCGGCTTTGCTGTCAAAAACTCACGTTTATTGAATAATTAATTTTTTATGTAGCAATCTTTCTTTGCCAGCTATTTGTACATAGTATACTCCTGAAGACAGACCCGACAAGTCCAACTCTACACTGGAATTCGATGCTTCCATTGAATAGGTTCTTATCAACTGTCCTTGTGTATTTAGTAATTCAATAGAAGTAGTTATTTCCATTACTGGCAATCCTGTTAGCTGGCATTTTTCAGAGGCTGGATTGGGGTATAGGTTAAATGATTCTGATTCAGGAGTTGGAGTGCTCACAGAGGCTGGGTGGCTATTATTAAAGCTGCTTATTTTATGCTCCAGCATTACCCTTAGAAATTGTGATTTACACAGCATTCCCAGATCATGCTCTACTTCCACATAAAGCTCCTGATAACCCGCTGCATTAGATGAAGGAGTAAAGCTATTATCCATAGGGTCATAAACGCCTGCCGGAGTATTCCCCTGATCATCCAGCCACCAACCTATAATATTGATATTGGACAAGCTGCCTAAAGCAATCGCATCATCATAAGGCTGGCCTACATATAGTTGTCCTTGCAGAAGGCGAAGTATCGCCCCATTGTTTATTATTCCTGTACTGCCCAGTTTATCCCACCAGTCTTCAATAACTCCATCATTGGTAAATGTGCCCAGTATAGCATGATTTGATTTGTAGGTATTTGTAAGCCAGGCATCGTTTTTAAAGATGGCTCCATTATGATTTTCAATACGCCCTTCAGTATACAATTGTGCGCAGTCTTCATTCTCGAAGATATTCGCATTGCTTATATCATAACTAGCTGAATAATTACTACTTATTTTTAGTATAGCATCTTTGTTTATGAATATCGAAGTATTATAAATACCCTTATTATTATTTTGAATATATAAATCCCCTCCATAGCGATTGCGGAACACAGCGCTGTTAAGAATTGCAACATTTGTCGTATTCACTATCTCAGCCTTTGATCGATTATCAAAAAAGCCAAAATTATTAATTCCCCTTTCATTCCCTCCATCAATCCATAGATGAGCATGTATCCCTATATTTTGGAAAAATCCACCATTATTAACTCCCCCTCTTCCGGTATTTGTATGGAAACTTGTATTTCCATTATTCACATAAGTGCCCCCATTACTTATTCCATATCTATGAGTAAAATTGACATTTACTTCTCCTGTATGATAGTTTGAAAAAACTCCTGCATTATTAATCGCTGACGCAGTTATATGATTATGATTGATAGATAAATCGCCCTGATTATGGAAATTTCCATTATCGAAATTATAAAGAGCATAAGAATCTGCATGTTGTATGTAAACATCGCCATTCGGGTGATTAATAAAGCTCGCTCCATCTTCATTTCTGATACCTTGCGTTCCTGTATGATCTATAGATATCTCTCCTTTATTTTCAATAGCACCATGGTTACCTATACCACTCAGGTAAATATCTTCCAGTTGAATAGTGCCTTCATTTTGAATTTCACCATAACAAGTGATACCAAATCTGTCTATTTCGCTTATAACAAGATCACCATCATTGTAAACAAAACCAGCTGCCCAAAAGCCAGACCAAACATTTTCTATTTCTACTAAGCCCCGATTCATAAAATTCCCCCCAGATCTTAAAGAGACTCCAGTTCCTGTCTCATTACCAATAATACCGATGTATCCACTATTCTCTATAGTACCTGATGGACGTATATTTATGTAGTATGATATAATATCGCCTGCTCCATAAGATTTCAGTTGCACTTGTCCGTCTATCTTTAAATTACCTTCTATATATAGAAATATGTTTTCACCTGCATAGTCTATGATTAGCTCTCCCGTAGAAGTAATGTTTAAAACCGCTCCAGGCGCGACGGATACTTTAGCGGCAAAAGCTATATCCGATATTTCTACATTGCCACTACCTATATAGACATCATCTCCTGGCCCGGGCACTGTTCCTGTATTCCAGTTAGCGCCATCTTTCCAGGTGCCATTCCCACCTATCCAGTTAATCGCATCGGCTGACACAGAGATTAGAAAAAAGAAAAAAAGAATCGTAAGATTTCTCATAATGGTTTTCTGTATGATAAAGTGTTAAAAGATGCTCCAAAGTTCTATATATCAGTGGAGCGCTGCCTACAGAAAACTGTATTCGAAAAACTATAGGATTTCATAGAAAGAGGGATAAATAAAAAGGCAACAAAGCGAATGCTCGTTGCCCATAGAAATCCTCCACAATATAAAATTGTTCTTCTTTGAAAATGGGTAATTATTATAGCTCCAATAAATTGTATTCCAGGCAAGTACGTACTAAACCAGCCGTATTTCGAGCGCCTAACTTAATCAAGAGATTGCGCCGGTGGGTCTCTACTGTACCAAATTTGATGGACAACTCTTCCGCAATTTCAGAAGTGGTATACTCTTCTACTATCAACCTCAATACTTGTTTCTCCCGACGGGTCAAATCGGGAAAGAGCACTGTTTTTTCTTTGGGAGGAGTTGCACTGAGGCTTGCCATAACGGCCTGTGCTACTTCCTGGCTATAATAGTTTTCACCTGAATGAACAGCTCGTATAGCATTCAGCACTTCCTGTTTACCTGCATTTTTTAGCAGATAAGCCGAAGCACCATTCTTTAGCATTTGTTTCACTACACTGGCTTCTCTTAGCATAGACAAGGCGACAATTTTCACTTCAGGATGGCGAATATGAACAGCTTTACACGTTTCCATTCCATTCATTACTGACATATTAATATCCAGCATTAATACGTCTACTTTCAATGTTTCCAGGTGATTCAATACTTGTTGCCCATTATTAGCCCAGCCAACACATTCAATATCTGTTGCCTCTGAGATCATCAGTTTTACTCCATCAATCACTAATTGGTGATCATCTGCCAAAAGAACTTTGATCATAGTATTCAGGGTATTGGATTTCACCAAAGATAGTATGCTCTTATTATGCCATCAAAGATCAGACATATACAATTAGCATCGGTGCATGATTTCTGTGAAAAATTGCTATATGAATTCATATAGAAAAGAAAGGACATCCATTAAAAGAGGGAGCTGAAATATGTTTTACTGGCCTGTATCCTGTTGTATCCCTTCTTGAATAAGCTCACCCTGCTGAAGGCGATTGATACGCTCTTGCTGCCGGGCATTATTCAGCTCTTCTATTAACTCTTTTGCATTGATAGACTGCTTATTAAGGCTCCGATGGTAAGAACGAATAATAAAATGAGCCATATCATCCGGATGATGTAAGCCTTTATTTTTAAGAGAGTGGGATAAGCGGGAACCCTGATAAAATCCCCAATTAATGATCATCCAGCGTCCGAGGCTAAAATGGAGTTTTGATACGGCTGCATCTTCCTCCATTTCTTTGAATTTCGCTTTAGAATCCTTATCAATTAGTTGATGAAGCTGAACAAATGCATCGGAGAGATTTGCGGGGATGTATACACCATCGATGCGCTCTTGCTGAATACGCAATTTGTATATTTTATCGTATTCTTTTTCCGTTTCAGGAGGCCGTTGAGCCCATAGCGATAGTGAACTCAAGATTATCGATGCGATTAATAGCAGACGCAGCATACTATGTATGTTTTCCTTCAAATAAATCAAATCCACGTGTAAAACACTTTACAAAATTAAAATATTGTGCTTACAAAAAAAATCCCTATCCAAAGGGACAGGGATCATAATAATGTGCTATGAAAAATTTAAATTTTAATTCATATTGGATTACCACCTCAATAAAGCAGATGCCCAGGTAAAACCACTGCCAAAAGCAGCCAGGCACACAAGGTCTCCTTTCTTCACCGCTCCAGCTTCTACTGCTTCACTCAACGCAATCGGTACAGAAGCAGCAGTTGTATTTCCATACTTTTGGATGTTATTCCACACTTGATCATCCCTCAGTCCTAATTGTCGCTGAACAAACTGGCTGATACGCAGATTTGCCTGGTGAGGAACAAACATATCTATATCCTCCTTGCTTTGTCCAGTCTTCTTTAAAACTTCCATTATTACTTCCGGAAATTTTTTAACGGCCATCTTAAATACAAATGGGCCATCCATATAGGGGAAAATATGACCATTTGTGATCATATGCTCATTAATGAACATTTCACCATATTCTGCATCAGCATAACCATAATCATGCTGCTCATCTTCGTGTTCCTGATGATATCCGCCATGCGCGCCAGGATTGATAAAGGATAGTTTTTCGGCATAGGTCCCATCAGAATGCAGACAGCTGCCCAATACACCTCTCCCTTCTTCTTCTGTAGCCTGCAGTACTACCGCTCCGGCACCATCACCAAAAATAACGGTCACATTGCGCCCACGAGTACTATAATCCAGTCCCATAGAGTGCATTTCGGCTCCTACCAATAATATATTTTTATACATTCCTGAACGTATAAACTGATCCGCAACAGACAAGCCATATACGAAGCCCGAGCATTGATTTCGTATGTCCAATGCTCCGCATTCGGTATTGGTAATCCCCAATTCACGTTGTAATAATACACCACAACCTGGGAAATAATAATCAGGGCTCAACGTAGCAAAAATGATAAAGTCTATTTCATTTTTATCAATCCCCGCAGCAGCTATTGCCTTTTCTGCTGCTCTCGCTCCCATCGTTGTTGTTGTCTCCTTATGTTTTTCTCCATAACGTCGAGTAGCAATACCTGTACGTTCTTTTATCCATTCATCCGAAGTCTCCATTACCTTTGAGAGGTCGTCATTTGTCACTACTTTTTCTGGAACGTAGTGCCCAATGCCAGCTATAAATGATCTTTGCATATTAACTATTTATAAAGCTATTATTTTCAACTTCAATTCTCAAGGTAGTAATTTCCCAACAGGCTCTAAAGCTCTTCCTCAAGAATTATTGCTAATAGAAAAGTGAAAATCGAAATTTTATTTCAAATTCCAAAGTCCAATCATAGACTTATCTCCGTAGCAACTACCTCAATCCTTGTAGCAATTATCACTGTTTTCTACACTCTTAGGAGGATTGAAAAGAAACCAAGGACACGTTTTATTGGTTTATCACGTTGTATATTTGTATAATCGCCTACTTTGAATACAAAAACATATGACCCCAATACAACTCGGAATCGTTGAAGACGAAACACTGGTATTAGAAAATCTCAACCTTTTTTTTGAGCATCAACCAGATGTAGATGTTGTGCTTACCGCAAATTCAGTGGAAGGTTTTCTTGAAGAGTTTGATAACTTTAAATTAGATGTCCTGCTGTTAGACATTGGCCTACCTGGGATGTCTGGGCTGGAAGCCATCCGAATCCTGAAAGGGAAACAGGCAGATATAGATATATTAATGCTAACATCCTTTGATGATTCTGATAAAATTTTTAAAGCCTTATGCGCTGGAGCAGATGCCTACTTATTAAAGCGTACACCATTGAAATCAATAAAAGAGGCCATCGTCACAGTCCATAAAGGTGGATCGTATATGTCACCTACTATTGCCAGAAAAGTAGTAGACTATTTTGCACCTAAACAAACCAATAAAGATGAACTCCTCACCAGCCGGCAATTACAAATAGTAGAAGGGCTTGTTGAAGGGCTTAGTTATAAAATGATCGCTGATAAATATCTCATTTCTGTAGAAACAGTAAGAGATCATATAAAAAAGATATACAAGAAATTACATGTCAATAGCAAAGCTGAAGTCATTAAAAAACGCCTGAATAATGAAATCTGACTAAATTCAGACATATCTACATTGCAGGACAATAATGCTATCTGATATTTTTGGTATATTGCAAACGGTAAACACAGCGACACATAAATAAGTAAGTAACATACGTGGGAATTTTTGACCAATGAGCAGTTGGCAATCGCTTCTTGAAATAGATAGGGGTAGTAAGATTCTTCCCCTTTTGATGCTTTGCATTGCTTGCTTTCAGTATGGAGGACTGACTGCACAGTCTAGTAGTTTGCCTCAAGAGTACTACTCTGTTGATGACGGGCTTTCTGATCGAAATGTGTTAGATATAGTCCAAACGAGAGATGGCATTATATGGTTGGCTACAACTAATGGATTGAATCGATTTGACGGATATGAAACATTGGTGTTTAATCACTTTCCTAATAGCCAATACAAAATCGCAGATTCACAATTGCGAAAACTATTCCTGGACAGCAGTGGAAATATAGTAATTGTTTATGCTTCTACCTATGCGCTATTTGAAATCTTAAATCCGAACACCTTTGAAACAGAGACTATAAATCTCCTTCCCCAGTATGGTATCAAAGGCATTCCACGGATGATAAAGGTAAATGCTGCAGGCGAAATTCTTATCCTCACGCTCACCAATTCGCATACCAATATCTATAAGTACCTTGGTGACAATCAATTCCAATTACAAGTCTCTGTACGAGACAAAAGAAAAAGGCAGATTGCATCTATAGATTTCATTCAATTACATAATAATCACTTTCTCATTACGGATACCGAGCAAGGCCTGCGTTTTGTTACGCCAGACAGCCGTATTCTGCATCATTTCAGCTCCTTCGACCTGGGCCTGTCTAATGGCGAAGCTTATCCTGATATTTCTACTATTCTGCATCAGGATAAAAAAGGTAGGATATGGTATGCCCTGCAAGCTCAAAGAGGAATCTATAGTTTCCATGTTGATGAAACTGCTGCTACTGCAGTACAGCATTCACAAAAAGAAAATTATTGCATAGGCTTGTGGGAAGATGATGCCGGGAATATATTATTATCCTGGTCAGGAGATCCCTCCCAGCAATATCCTTTAAAGAGTTTATTATGTATCGCGACAGATAATGAAATCCATAACTTTGATTACATACTGTCTTCTGCCAGCCGATTCATAGTAACTGCTTTCAGTAAAAACTTCTTTGGTACTATTTTTCTAGGGATTGATACGGGCCTAAAGATTATCCAAAATCGGCGGTTAAGCATAGAAAGTATATTGGCCGAAGATGTAGATAGTGAAACAAGGGGAGCAGTAATGCGAGGAATAACCAGCCATGACAATAAAATGTATTTTGCTCGCGAGTTTAACAACTGCTATGTCCTTGACTTAGATGACATGCTATTTGATACACTCCAAATGGTTGACAGTAAAACGGGAGAAGAGCTGTATATCGCCTGTGGAAGAAGCATACACTTCGATCAGAAAGGATTTCTTTGGGGTATAAGTTGCAATAGCAGTAGATCAAATGGCATATTATACCGTTATGACTTAAATACCTGCATGGCAGACCCCTTCATATTTGACCACCCTATCTCTGCTATGACTGTTGATCGTGAAGGGGTTGTGTGGATTTGTGCAGAGCCCCCAGCCAACAAAGGAATGTTGGCTTATTTTGATCCAAATACTGATTCTTTTATCGAATTTAAAGATCGAGAAGGAATCAATCCATTAAGAGATGCCAGCCCTCGTTGCATAGTAGAAGCCAGTAATGGTATGCTATGGGTAGGTACACAGGATGGTTTATACAAAATAGATAGAGACAAGAGACAATCTACTGTTTATCAAGCAACTGGTGGCCTTGAAAGCCTGGCAAGCAATGTGGTATATGCACTTCATGAAGATGATCAACAACGTTTATGGATTGGCACCACTAATGGGTTTAACATTTTTGATCCTGAAGAAAATGAATTTGTCAATTACAGCCAACAAAATGGGTTAGCAAGTAATATCGTTTGTGGATTTGTGCCCGATACTAATGGTAATTATTGGATTACGACCTTCAATGGACTGTCTTACTTTGATCAAAGTAATAATACTTTCCGCAACTTCTATAGCAAGGATGGACTTACTCATGATGAGTTTAATCGTTTTTCCTACCACAAAGGGCCTGATGGACGCATTTATCTAGGCGGTGTTAATGGAGTCAATATATTCAATTCTAGCGACTTACTTGTACAGGCTACTAGCGCTACTCCTATCATCAGTAAGATCACTCGCTACAATGCCAAAAAGGATAGTACTATTGCTACCTATCGAGGTTTATCCGACCTCAACGAATTAGTCATCGAGTCGAATGATAATTATTTTAGTATTCATTTGACAATGCCCAACTTCAGTAGCCCGCGCCGAAACCAGTTTAAAGCCTGGTTGGAAGGATATGATCACAACTGGATACTTCAAAGTAGAAACCCTATACTGCGTTATAATAAATTATCTCCTGGACATTATACGCTGCATATCAAAGGTAGTAATGCCTATGGTACCTGGAGTCAACAAGAATTACTACTACCTATATTTGTTGAACCTGCTTTTTACGAAACGACCTGGTTCTATGTATCCTGCATCTTATTATTCATTGGCATCCTCTATTCCATTTTCCAATACAGGCTGGAACAACGATTAAAAATGGAACGCATACGAACCCGGCTTTCCAGTGATCTACACGATGAAGTAAGCGGATTGCTTTCTGGTATTGCGATGCAAACAGATGTACTCCAAATGACCGTATCGAATGAAAAAAACAAAGAACGCTTACAAAATATTGGCGATGTAAGTCGAACCGCAATGTCAAAGATGAGTGATGTTATTTGGTCCATTGATTCTCGAAAAGACCGAGTTAATGAGCTTATCAAGCGAATGCAGGAACATGCTAATGAAATTCTATCGCCTATAGACATTGCCTATGAATTAAAAGTAGATCGCTTGGATTTACAACAAAAACTTCCCGTTACCCTGCGGCAAAATCTCTACTTTATATATAAAGAAGCTATTAATAATGTAGCCAAACACTCTGGTGCCAGTAAGGTAACTACTATACTTAAAAATGATGGGAACCAGTTTATCATGTCTATTCACGACAATGGCAATGGTATACGTAATGGAGCCTCTTCTAATAGTCAAAAAAAGACCGGCCAGGGATTGTCGAATCTAAAAATGCGTGCTTATCGCATCGATGCTATCCTGGAAATTAAAGAAAGAGAGCCAGGAGTAGAAATATTATTAAAGAGGAAGAAATTTGCCTAAAATCTTTATTTATTTCCGAAAGGATGCCTTTGTATCCACTCTTCTTCAGGCTGAAAACGCCCTACAAGGAAAGGAATCCATCTATTTACTATAGGAGAAAAATGACGGATATAGCAATGCATATTATAAGGTTCTGCTCCAACAGAACTTTTAATAGCCGATGCCGTCCTTGCAAACACTAAACGTTCGACACCTTCCTCTATAGCCATATCAACCATCTTATATAACATGTTAAGATATAACTGATAAGAATAATTGTCTGCGGAATGAAAGCCCAGAAAATGTGCCTCCAGTTCAGGTCCATTGCGAAGCGTTGTGCAATATCCTATCAATTCACCCTCCTTGAAATAACCAATTACCCTGAATTTATCTGGAAGGTTCTCCTTAAGCCCTACGAAATAATTAGCCGGGACCTTTATCAACGAAAAGTCAGCACCTTCTTCAATCTCAGAGTACAATTCGTACATTCTATCTGAAAGTACACGTATTTCCTCTAATCCCAACTCCTTTACATCTACATCTTTTGCTTTTTTCACTGCCCGCTTTGCCCGCATCCTATACTTAGAAGTCATTGCAGCCAGATAATCCTGATAATTCTTCCAATCAGGATGAATATCCATCACCATATTGGGCATGAAGGGAAATGGATTATAAGCAGTAATTGTTTCTGCATCAAATGCTTCAAAATAATCTTTGACCAATACCCCATCGGCCTTCCATCCTTGCTGTTTTAGTACATCACGGCAAAGGCTAATTCCTCTATCTAACAGATTAAAAAGTTCGTTTTGCTCTACCAAATCAGTATTAATAGCAATACCATGTTCGCCACTAAACTGTGTCGCTCCTGATATTAGCAAATTAAAATTAAACCTTCCCAAAATTGCTCTTAGAAATCGCTTTCGCAAAAGTTTCCAACCTTTATCGTCAGTAGTATATTGAAGGGAACGCAATCTTTCAACTGTATTAAAAGTGAGCATTTGAAAGCTCATTCCTGCAGCCAGGGAATCTTCTTTATATATTGCCAAATAAGCAAAAGAGACATCCTTAGGAGCATAATCTTCGAAAGTAGATAGATATCTGCGGCTTAGAAAAAACTGCTCCGGCCGCAATATTCGATCCCAGGCATCGGGCAAATCAACAGCTGAGCGAAAAAAACGGGCTTTGTACTTTTCGTTAAAAACGATAAGTCCAGCCTCTTCTGTATCATCTGGCAATTTAACCAAGTCAGCACTTTTTGCCCCTTGATACATTTGTTGTAAAGAATTGTAAACAAAGCATTTTCGCTCGGGACTAGTGAGGAGAGTTTTCATCAAAAGGTCTTGTTTATCTGCTTCGGAAACAGGATATACCCTGAAATAGTTGTATCGTTAACTTTTTTTAGAAAAAAATTAACGTATCCATCGCTCTATTAACTCCATTGCATAAGCTTCATCTCGCCAGCCATTAAATTGATTAGTCCCTAAACCATCATAATACAAAAACCAACTCTCCACAATATGCTTGGCACCATCATATTGTATACTAAAGTCACGGTACCCCTTTATAGGCATCACCTGCAAGCTCGTATCTGAAGGAATAGCTATGATTTTGGTATCTACTTCTCCTTCGTCCAATAAAAGCAAAGCACCTATAGGAGTCACTTCTATTACTGTACCTGTAGGAAGCGATTCTCCTAAAACCAGTATGTCTAGTGCATCCCCATCTCCTCCCTTTTCAGGAGACATAAAGGTAGAAGGAATGAATCCATAATTTCCAGGATAAGGGAGAAAATCTATTATCCTATCTTTACCATCTTTCTGATCATTTATAAATATACCTTTGTCTTTATCATACTCTATCTTATGATTCGTCCCTGCTGGTATCTCTATTACTGCATTGACTCCTCTTTCCGTACGTGCAGCAAGGGTCTCATAATCTATACGCTGGCCTTGCTTGCCCTGACACCCTGCCAACGTCAAAATTATTATCATAAAACATGTACTCCAAATTTGCATTAGGCTGTAACTTTATAGATGAGGTTGTAAAAAAATTCCTTGATCACAATAATGGTCAAACCTGTCGAAATAATTATAAGTTTTGAAAACCAATAAGTATTTTCAAGCAATCATTCATTCCGTAAACCTAACTCTAAACACTTGGAAATGAAAAAATTTTATCTGCCTATTCTAATTTTATCTGCCTTATTCATCTTTAGTTGTGATTCAGAAAACACTTCTATGGCTATGGGTAGTAGCATTAGAGGTGAAGGTGATGTTAATAAAAGAACAATCAATATGGAACATTTTAGTTCCATCCAACTATCTAGCCATGCCAATGTATATCTACAAAAAGGCCCCTTAAAAGTGGAAGTGGAAGGGCAAGATAATATCATTGACCAGCTAAATACCGATGTAGTAAGCCGTACCTGGAATATTCGTTTCAAAAAATCTATCCGCAATGCCAAAGGGCTCAATATTTATATTAGTATGCCTGAGCTGGAAAACATCTCTCTTAGCGGTTCCGGCAATATTAAAGGCGCTTCCACCTTTGATGGAAGTGATGAAATGGAACTAAAAATAAGTGGCTCTGGCAACCTTAGTTTAGCTCTAAAAGCAGAAGAAGTAGAAGCTACTATTCATGGTTCTGGGGATATGGATTTAGAGGTAGAAGCCGAGGAAGTAGAAGCAAAAATTTCTGGCTCGGGAGATATAGATTTATCAGGAAGTGCTGATGAATTCGAAGGGCACATTTCCGGCTCGGGAGATATAGATGCAAAATCTTTCCAATCTAAAGAAGCGGACATCAGCATCAGTGGTTCTGGTAGCTGTACAATAGGAGTCAGTGGCGAACTAAACTCCAGTATATCTGGCTCTGGTGATGTGCGTTACTATGGCAATCCTTCTGTTAACTCAAAAGGCCATGGTTCTGGAAAAGTAAAAAATGCAGGAAATTAAAAACTTATACTTTGATATACATTGCTGAATGTACTTACCCAACAAAACAAAAGCCATTTTACATTCGGCAATGTATATTATAGCTCAGGAAATATGATATTTTTGTGCGCATCAAAAACCTAAAGTTGTGTATAGAACATTCATGTATTTTATCCTTCCTGTCTTATTACTTGGCTGTCAAGCAGAAAGCGATAAGAGTATACAAAAACCAGACCTTCAAAAAGAATTACCTGGTACCTGGGAAGCAGTATCTGTCAATGTACAGATTAACTCTGCTATGGGCAATCCCGATAGTACAGCTACTTTTGTCATAGAAGAAAATGAATGGCTAGAACGTTTGGCTGTAAAACCTGTACGTACTTATTACCTTACAGATAATAAGTACCGCCAAGAATTTAAATCCCCCTATGATACCCTTATAAGCGTTAATAGAGGAATGTGGAATGCTTTTGGTGATACCTTAATGATGATAGAACCTACAGTCACCTACCAATACACCGTGGAATTGGAAAATGGCCTCATCGAGTTCAATTCTGTTCTTGATTGGGATGGCGATGGGGAAGAAGATGATCTCTATAAAGCTGTACATAGAAAAATAAGTATAGGGGTAGAATAAAGAAATTCTGTCCCTTTCGCAACATACTGCCCATATCTAAAGTTAAGAATATAAACGATCCATGTAATATATTGTATTTTTACCAATCTACAGAAGTTATAAAGACTGACCAGGATGAACGACTATTTCCTCAAACAGCAAATTGAAAGAATAGAGCGGGAAGCCAACAATGACTATACTCTAATCCAAGAGTTTGGGGCAGATTGTTATCCTACTTTTGAACTTCAGCAATTGTTAGGGGATATGGATTTTGAAATACAACGATACCTTTATTACAAACGTACTTTTCTCATACTCGGTGCAAGTACCTTCCTATGGATATCCTTTATTTTTCTTTTTAGAAACCTAAATTACACACCTGGATTATATATATCATTAGTCCTGCTAATTGTTAGCATTGTCAGTGCTTTTGTTGGAATGATTTTTATAAAAAATCACTTTAAGCATATCAATCAATTAAACCTGATAGAATCAATTATTAAAGAAGAGTTGGCACGAAGAAGGAAAGATGCATCTATTTACTAAGAGTATAAACTTGTTTAAACTTATAGAAAATCCCCCTCAGCCCTGCGGGTAGCCCCCGAGGGAGCACAGCTCTTATACCCCTCCCAGACGGGTCTTACGATTGGAGGGGTCGGCTAGAGGCCGGGGGAGGAATAGAGATTAAGGTGATAAAAAAGATAATTTAATATTCTGGTTTTTAATCTCTTAATAAGAAAAACATAAATTTCTTCATACTCTAAGCCAACACCAATTAGGTATAGAGCATAGTGGGATTTTAGTATATTGGAAAATGATACCAACTGATGTATTGATTTTCTGATGTCACACTACATGCCATATGACAAACTTAACGATTAACCTACAGCGTTTTGCCTACTTATTAATCATTCTTACCTTGATGTTTTACATTACAATAATAGGCAAATCTATTCTTGTTCCTATTGTATTTGCAGGTCTTTTCACGTTTCTCTTACTTCCTATTTGCAATCGTATAGAACGCTGGATTAGCTTTCGTCCTATTGCTATAATACTATCTATGCTTGTAGCTATTTTACCTATATTACTGGTACTAACTCTTTTCTCTTACCAATTGGTATCAGTAGTTAAAGATATGCCTTCGATTGGTAATCAATTACAAGTGGGGATTGAAAAAATTATCGAAACGATACAAGCGTATACTGGTTATGACAATTTTGATACCGATGCCTGGTTGCAGGAAAATCTGGGGCAGATGATGGAAACACCAATTAATCTTTTGGGTAAAAGCCTAACATCTTCTACTGATATGTTAGTAGGAATGCTCCTTACTATTCTAATGACTTTCTTTTTTCTGTTGTACCGTACCTCCTTTAAAAATTTTCTGCTGACCCAATTTTCTTTGCGTTCCAGAGGCAGTGCCAGTAAAATGATCAAAGAGATTCAGGATATTTTGCAGGAATATCTATATGGCTTACTACTTGTAATATTCATATTGGGGGTATTGAATAGTTTTGGGCTATGGCTGATTGGTATAAAATATGCTGCATTTTGGGGTTTTATGGCTGCGTTTCTGGCTATTATCCCTTACATCGGTACTACTCTGGGAGGAACCTTTCCTTTCATCTACGCACTGGCTACTACTGGTACTTTTTGGCAACCTGCTGCTGTAGTTCTATTATATGTCTCCATCCAAACGCTGGAAGGGAATTTTATCACTCCTAAAGTAGTGGGTAGTAGTGTCTCCATCAACCCTCTTACTGCAATTATCTTCCTATTCATAGGAGGGATGATCTGGGGAATAGCCGGGTTAATCCTCGCATTACCCGCCGCAGCTGTACTAAAAGTTATCTTCAGCTATATCACACCTCTAAAACCCTTCAGCGCATTATTCAGTACCGGGCTATATCGCAATAGCGAACAATTTATGAATGAATACGACAGTGATGAATATCGATTAATCAACTACTTTAAAAACAAAGAGCAATAAATATTTATCAAACAGGACGCTTCTTTTAGCAAAGGGGCTTCCAATATTCTTAAATGACTTTAGTGACAAAAATCAAGCTGATACATACTCGGTATTGATATTAATCATTAGAAAAAGGAGAACGTAGCCGGATTGCTCTTTGTTTTATAATTGAATGAGTGATACTACTCACATAAACATAAATAAATTCAATTATGACTAACAAACAGAAAAATCGAATAGCCATTGGATTGGGTGTTTTGGCAGGAGCTGTAGCAGGATATCTTTTTAATAGCGATAAGGGAAGAGAAATTCGCCATGATGCCAGCATTCATGCTGCAGATGCTGCAAAAAAAACGAAAGCTGTTGTGAATGATGCGATGCACAATGCAGAACATGAGATTAACAGGCTTACGGACGAAATTAACAAAACATATAATCGCAGTAAAGAATATATTAGCGAAAGCATGGAAAAAGCCAGCAATAAACTTGGCAATGCAGGGTCTAGTTTTCAGGAAGGCGTAACTCATGCCATTGACAATATTCGCCACAAAATGGATGAAGTTGAAAAAGCTTATAAAAAGAAAAGTGCATAACTTTATGAATCTAGTAATAGAATCTCCTTCGACAACTTCTTTATAACTTAAACAGGGGAAGTTGTCGAACTTTTTCAGAAAAATCGCTTAATACCTACTACTTTTTTATAACACCTAGTCGATGAAACAAAAGGATCAAATATTGGAGTCTGCAGGCGAAGTTTATGGCTATACCAAAGTATATATCAAACAACAACTGGAGTACTACAAATTAGAAATCGCAGAGCGCCTATCTTTAACTTTATCATCTATGATTACATTGGTGATGATCCTTATGGTGATGCTTTTATTCGTTATTTTCTTATCCCTTTCACTAGCATTTTTCTTATCCGACAAACTTGGTTCCTATAGCCAGGGATTTCTCATTGTCAGCGGAGTACATGCCTTTGTTGCGGTAGTAGTTGTTCTTTTCCGCAGGCAATTGATCACCAATCCTATCTTATCCAGAATCATCAAAACTTTCTTTCAGAAGGAAAATGAAAATAGTTAATAAGTAAGTCGCAAAAAAATTACGGATGAAAGATATCAAAGACTTAAAAAGCCTCAAAGAGCGGCAGAAATTATTAAAACTGGAAATGCAGATTACTGAAAAAGCAATTAAAACCAGTTTAAAGCATACAGAACAGGAGGCAAAGTCCTTTATCCTGAAAAACATACTGATTCCAATTGGGGCCAGCAGCCTGATAACACTTCTATTTGATAAGGAAGCTACCGCGAATGATAAACCCAGTTGGCTTTTATTCGTTGAACAGCTAGTAAAAAAAGCCAACGAATTCTTCCCCTCAACTACAACTATGGATAAAGAGCAAAATGCCAATGAAGATTAAATAACTTCTGCTACTACAAAAATACTCCCTCCTACATAAATTAAATCATCTCTTGTTGCTTTTGTCTTAGCCGCAGCAAGAGCATCGCCAACAGATTCATATGCCATGCCAGATAATCCTGCTTCCTGAGCATATTTCAATAATTTATTTTGATCTAATCCTCTGGGTATAGCTGGTTTTGCAAAATAATATTGCGCATCAACAGGAAACATAGACAAGGCCTTAGAAACATCTTTATCTGCCACCATACCTATAACCATATGTAATTGCCTGTGAGGTATTTTGTTCAGGCCTTCCTGCATATATTGCAAACCAGCCTCATTATGAGCACTATCACAAAGAATCACTGGCTCTGTACCTAAAAGCTGCCAGCGTCCTATAAAATAGGTGAGTTTTTGTACATTATTTAGCCCTTTTATAATAGCGGCTTCACTTACTTCGACATCCGTAGGTAATAATTCCAGTAACTGAAATACTGTTTGCAGGTTTTTATACTGATAAGGGCCGCGCACTTGCACTTCCAATTTATCATAATATTCCTTTCCATTCCTATATACTTTATAGAGGGTGGTATCCAGCAAGTCTTCCTGAAGCACCACCTCATAATGCTGATCTGCAAAAACTATTTCAGCATTAAAAGCTTTGGCCTTGTCAAGAAACACTTCTTTAGTCTCAGGATGTGTTTCACCTACCACAACAGGAATTTTTTCTTTAATAATTCCTGCCTTCTCCCCTGCTATTGCTTTAAGAGTATTTCCTAAAAACTGCTGATGATCAAAGCTGATATTAGTAATCACAGATACAATAGGCTGGATAATATTGGTAGAATCTAAACGCCCTCCTAAACCAACTTCAATCACCGCAATATCAACTTTAGCTTTGGCAAAATAATCAAATGCCATGGCAACCGTTATTTCAAAAAAAGAAGGCTGTATTTGCTCAAAGGCATCTTTGTGCTGTTCTACAAAATCAGTTACATATGATTCGGGCATCAGGCTTCCATTTACCTTAACCCGTTCTCTGAAATCCTTGTAGTGCGGTGAAGTATAAAGCCCTACCTTATACCCTTGAGCCTGCAAAATAGCAGCAAGCATATGAGCGGAAGAGCCTTTTCCATTTGTACCGGCTATATGTATACTTTTAAATTGCTGATGAGGTTGTCCGAGTTGCTCACATAGAGCAATGATATTGGTAAGATCCTTTTTAAAAGCAGCACTTCCTACTCTTTGGTACATTGGGAGCTGCTTATACAGGTAGTCAAGCGTTTGCTGATAATTGAGCATCTTTTTTTCGCAAAGCTAAGAATCTGTATTAAGGATTATAAACTTTTAGATCATCTGCTCGTTCAGACAATTCTACATTTGCATAAGCCTTATCCTCATATACAGATGGTTGATCTAGTAGATTAAGACACCATACTGGTAGAAATGACATTAAAATAAGTACGGATTGGATGATTGTACCTCTAATATTGGCTTTCTTCGCTGGGATCATATGCATCGGTTTTTTCTTTTGAAAGTGCTTTTATTAAAGTGCGTTTATCTTTTAAACGCATATTTATCCCCCCAGTCACAATATTTAGCATTGCTTTACATAAGTTTAACCGATGTGTTAAGGAAAGTTCAAAAAAATAAGGGATTCCGATGATCGGAATCCCTTATTTAGGAAGAGGTTACACAGTGTTTACTGAGCTTTAAAGTTATAGGTAATCGTACCACATTGCTTATCTACCTGCCCTGGAGAAAACTTCCATTTTTTAGCAGAGCTAATTGCCAGGTTCTTCAGTCTGTTAGAAGTAGCTGTTGTACCAGCCTGTGTAAGCTTTGCCGAAGTTACATTACCAGAGCGGTCCACACATACTTTAACGACTACAGTACCCTGAGCCTGTGAATTATCCTGTGGCTTGTGAGTTTTGGTAACTCCGCGACTACCAAGCCCCCCTCCTACTTTTCCAGAACCAGTACTAATACCTTCCAGAATATCAGAGTTAGGATCACCATTAGGATCGCCTTGATTGCCTGTTTTACCTGTGTTTCCTTTGCCTTCTCCATCTCCACTAAGGCCACCACTCAACATATCTTTTAAAGCCTGAGCTTCACGTTCCTTTGCAGCTTTTGCTTCAGCAGCTTTGCGTTCTGCTTCTTTTTTAGCAGCTTCTTCCTTACGTTTCTGTTCCTGTTCTTCCTGACGCTTACGCTCTTCTTCTTTCTTTTTCTTGTCTTCCTCCTTTTTCACTTTCACATCGCTATCATCAGATGTGACGACTTCTCTTTCAGGTTCTGGCTCTACAGGACTTGTCTCCTCTGGTGGAGCAGCTTCCTCCGGTTGTGGATCGTCAGGCACATCCTCTGCTACGGGCGCTGCAGGCCCTGCATTATCTGTTCCCTGCCCTTCATCGGGCAATCCCAAGTTTACCAAGATACCTTCCTGTCCTGGAGGAGGATCAGGAAAAGTCAACAATGGTAATAAAGCTAGCATGATCAAGGCAACGTGTAATGCCACGCTTATCATCATACCCCGTTTACGGTGCTGTTCGTCTTGTGCTGTAACAGAAGTATCAACTGCCATAATTCTTTATTTTATAAGCTCTATATATCATAGAGACAATTTTTCAACGGACATGGTGGCTTTCACATTCCGTGCAGCCACCTATTTATAATTATCTTAACAAACTCTGCCCAATATTCAGTGCTCAACAGAACAGTTATAAAGCATCCAGCGTGATATTGTCATTTCCAGGCCTCAATATTATGTAGGACTGTTTTGCTTCAGCTTTATGAAAAGCTCGAGTTTAGATATACTATAGTATTAATCCAAATGCCAGCATACCACAAAACCAAAATATCACATCACTGCCCCTTAATCACCTCTCACCAGTCACTCTTTGCCCGATGTAACTGACAAGCAGAGTTGGGATATCACAAATTGACCTCTACTTCTCATCTGTTGTCAATACGCCATTAATATTATAACGCATTGCCATATCCATGATTGCAATTACATGCTCCGTTGGAGTCCCTTTATCCGGAGAAATAGTAATAGCAGGATTAGTACGCCGAGCAATCTGCTGTAAATCTCTCTCCAGGTTATCCAGTGAACGCCGCTTATTATCCAGAAAATACTGGCCTGAGCGGCTAATTCTTACATCTCTCACCTGAGTAGGTGCAGAAGTACGGGACTTGGTACTCCCTGGTAGCTTCAAGTTTAAAGCATTAGGAGCAACCAGCGAAGAAGTAAGCATGAAAAAGATAAGCAACAGAAAGATAATATCAGTCAAAGAAGACATACTAAATTCTGCACTTACTTTGCTACGCTTTTTTAATCCCATAATTATTTATGATTTAGGCTCTGTGGCAATAATAGCATTCACCCTGAGATTGTTGGCTATTTTCATCACGTCCATTACATGATCAAAAGGAGTACCTATCTCAGCTACTATCGTTACAGTAGCATTATCTCGGTTATCCGAAGTTCGCACGGCCATGCGCAAGGCATTTGCTAATTGCCGGGCAGGTACTTCATTATTGTTAACGGTAAAGCGGCCTCCATTTTCTATAGTTACTACAATAGAAGTAGAAGCGACCGTTTTTGAATCGGATTTAGGCAATTCAAAAGGCTGGATCTTTACCAGGGTGGAAGTAAGCATAAAGAAGATTAGCAAAAGGAAAATAATGTCTGTCAATGAAGACATGCTAAACTCTGCACTTACTTTATTTCTTTTCTTTAGTCCCATCGGCTATAGTATATAAGGTGAAGCCTTGTTAGGCAGAAGGTTCCTGTAATAGGTCCATAAACTCTACCGTAGTGCGCTCCATCTTGAAGACCACTTTTTCTACATTAGCCACCAAAATGTTATAACCTACAAATGCGAGGATACCAATGAAAAGTCCAAAAGCAGTAGTAATCAATGCCTGATAAATACCGCCTGCCAATACATCTGGTGTAACATTCTGTTCGGTTGCCATTTTATAAAAGGCTAAAATCATACCAGTTACCGTACCAAAGAATCCAATCATTGGAGCCGCACCAGCAATACTCGCCAGAGTAGAAAGGTTTTTCTCCAATTTGAAGATTTCCAGGTTACCGACATTTTCGATCGCAGCGTCAATATCGCGCAAAGGTTTACCAATGCGTTGTAAGCCTTTTTCAACCATTCGAGCTACGGGTGAATCGGTGGTTTGGCATAGCGCCTTAGCACCAGGAATATTTCCGGATTGTACGTTCGCACGAATATTATTCATGAAACTCTCATCAATACGGCCTGCTCGTTTGATCGTGAGGTAGCGTTCTACAAAGATGTAGAGTGCAATAACAGATAGGACCAAAAGTACTACTACGATAAGAATACCTAAAGGCCCACCTTTAGTAATAATGTCAAAAAGGCTTTGTGTTCCGACACTTCTTTCGAGGCCTTCAGCCTCTTGAAATAGCAATAAGGTTTGTTGCAGCATGAATGAATCTTGTTGTATTATTTACATAGAGCAATGCTTGCTCGTGGCAAGTAAACGTATTTGTAAATCGCCAAATTATTAAACTAACTGCAAAATTTTGAAGTTATTATGGGAAAATTATTAATAATATTATTTATTCCCCCCTATAAATACCCAAATGATGTTGCGACTTGCTCTATTAGCGAATTTTCGCTACCTTTAGCCAACCTTATGAATATCGCTATTGTTAGGCTATTGAGCCTACTTTTCAAAGCCCTTTCTTTGAGGGCAGATCAATAAATAAAAATATCGTTTAGGATTTAATCACTTAACTCAATGAGCAGAAGAATTAAAAAAGTTGCAGTGCTGGGATCTGGTGTGATGGGATCAGGCATTGCTTGCCATTTGGCTAATATTGGACTTGAGGTACTCATGCTAGATATTCTCCCAAGGGGAATAGAAGAAGAAAAGCTGAAGTCAGCTGCTGTCCGCAATAGTGTAGCCAATGAAGCATTAAAAAAAGCAATCAAAAGCAAACCTGCACCACTTTATCACAAAAGTTTTTCCAGCAGAATTACTACCGGCAACTTTGACGATGACTTCTCTAAAATCAATGATTGTGACTGGATCATAGAAGTAGTTGTAGAACGCCTTGATATCAAACAAAAAATATTTGAGCAGGTTGATCAGCACCGTCGCACAGGAAGCCTTGTCTCTTCTAATACTTCAGGAATACCAATTCATCTGATGCTGGATGGCCGTTCTGAAGATTTTCAGAAACACTTCTGTGGTACTCACTTTTTTAATCCAGCCCGTTATATGCGTTTGCTGGAAATCATTCCTACCCCAAAGACCGATCCGGAAATAATTGACTTCTTCATGCACTATGGAGATCAATTCCTGGGCAAACAGACTGTACTTTGTAAAGACACTCCTGCATTTATTGCCAACCGTGTTGGTGTATACGCTATGGCTAAAATATATCAACTCACTACGGAACTGGGGTTGCGTATAGAAACGGTTGATAAATTAACGGGCCCTGCTATTGGACGGCCTAAAACAGGTACATTCCGCCTGGGTGATTTGGTAGGGCACGATACTGCTGCTAAGGTAATTCAGGGCATTAAGCAAAATTGTCCCAACGATGAACAGGCAACTACCTTCGAAATTCCTAAATACCTGCAATTTTTATTAGACAACAACTTCCTGGGGAATAAATCCGGGCAAGGTTTTTATAAAAAGACCAACGAAAAAGATGAGAGGGGCAAACGAAAAATTCTAGCGCTCAATCTGGAAACGCTTGAATACGAAGAGCAGCAAAAACCAAGCCTTCCCAGTCTAAAAGTGGCTAAACAGGTAGATAATCTTTCAAAAAGAATCCAGGCCATTTTTGATGCCGATGATAAAGGAGGAGCATTAATCAAGCAATCACTGCTAGGCCTATTCGCATATGTATCTAATCGCATACCGGAGATATCAGATAATCTGTACAGCATTGACGATGCTATGAAAGCAGGTTATGCATGGGAAATAGGGCCTTTTGAATATTGGGATATTATAGGCTTGAAAAAAGGCATAGAACTGGCAGAAGCACAGGGAGAAACAATTGCAGATTGGGTAAAAGAAATGCTTGATGCTGGCAACGAATCTTTTTACAAGAGAGAAGGAGGCCGTCAATTATACTATGACCAGGAGAGTAAATCGTATAAGGTTGTACCTGGGACAGATCAATACATTATACTGGATAATTACCGTGATCAGGCGCCTGTATTCAAAAATAGTGAAGTAGTCCTTCACGATATTGGAGATGGTGTTCTTTGTCTTGAATTTACCAGCCCACATAATGCGATTGGAGAAGGTGTATTAAGAGGGATGAATGAAGCTATCCAGATTGCAGAAGAAGGAGATTGGCAAGGGCTTGTAATAGGCAATAATGCTACCAATTTTACGGTAGGAGCCAATCTGATGATGATTGCCATGCTGGCTTATCAGCAAGAGTTTGACGAACTGAATATGGCCGTCAATCTTTTCCAGCAGACAACTATGCGTTGTCGTTATTCCAGCATACCTGTAGTAGCAGCTACTCAGGGTTATGTCTTTGGTGGAGGTTGTGAAACCATCATGCACTGTGATGCTGCTATTTGCGCAGCTGAGTCCTATATAGGATTAGTAGAAGTTGGTGTAGGATTGATACCAGGTGGTGGTGGCACCAAAGAATTTGCCTTAAGAGCATCTGACCGCTTCTTCGAAGGAGATGTACAGATACCTACACTGATAGAGCAATTCAAGACGATTGCTATGGCAAGTGTAGCTACTTCTGCATATGAAGCTTTCGATCATAATTATTTACTAGCCAAAGATAGTGTGGTTATCAATCGTGATCGCAATATAGCTGAAGCCAAGGAAAAGGTATTGGAATTAGCTAAAAACTATGTGCAGCCAATTCAAAGGAAAGATGTAACCGTTTTGGGCCGTCAGGGACTTGCAGCACTTTATACTGCTGCCAACGAATTGCGACTAGGCCGATACGCATCAGAACACGACATTAAAATTGCTCATAAAGTAGCATGGGTACTTTGCGGGGGTGACCTTACAGGCACACAAAAAGTATCAGAACAATACCTCCTGGATGTCGAACGTGAAGCATTCCTCAGTCTTTGTGGTGAGCAGAAAACGCTGGAACGTATACAGCATATGTTACAAACCAATAAGCCGCTGAGAAATTAAAACTATTCAATCTTAAGAAAGCAATAATCATGGAAGCATATATTGTAAAAGCATATAGATCTGCCGTAGGTAAAGCAAAAAAAGGTGGATTTCGTAATTATCGCTCTGATGACCTGGCAGTAGATGTCATCAAACATCTATTGGAGCAAACTCCAGAACTGGATCCTAGATTAGTAGATGATGTGATTGTAGGATGTGCCAATCCAGAAGGAGAGCAAGGCCTGCAAATTGGGCGTCAAATTTCTATGCGAGCATTGGGTAAAGAAGTCCCTGGCATGACAGTTAATCGCTACTGTGCATCGGGATTGGAAACAATCTCTATAGCCGTTGCTAAAATCAAGGCTGGCATGGGGCAAATTTATATTGCAGGAGGTACTGAAAATATGAGCATGATCCCTATGACGGGTTATAAATTAGCTCCCAGCTATAAGGTAGCCTCTTCTACTCCTAACTATTTGGCCAGCATGGGCTTAACAGCGGAAGCCGTTGCCAACAAATACAATATCAGTAGGGATGCTTCAGATGAGTTTGCCTTCAATTCTCATCAAAAAGCAGCCAATGCTATAGATCAGGGCTTTTTTACAGATCAGATTGTACCTGTAACAGTAGAAGATGTGCAGGTTGTTGACAATAAAAGAGTTAAAAGTGAACACACTGTAGCTGTTGATGAAGGTGTGCGCCGTAGTACTTCCATTGAAGTGCTGGGGAAATTACGCCCGGTTTTTGCTAATCGTGGTGTTGTTACTGCTGGCAATTCTTCTCAAACATCTGATGGAGCTGCATTTACACTTGTAATGAGCGAAGAAATGGTAAAACAATTAAACCTCACTCCTATCGCTCGCATGGCATCTTGCTCTGTAGCAGGTGTAGACCCTTTATACATGGGTATAGGGCCTTGCGCAGCCATTCCTAAAGCACTTCAGTATGCAGGCCTCAAGCTCAATGACATCGATCTTATTGAGTTGAATGAAGCTTTTGCTGCTCAATCTTTAGCAGTTATTCAGGAAGCTGGCTTAAATCCTGATATCGTCAATGTGAATGGTGGTGCGATAGCTCTTGGGCATCCACTGGGATGTACTGGTGCCAAATTGTCTACTCAATTATTCAATGAAATGCGTCGCCGCAACAATAAGTATGGCATGGTGACTGCATGTGTAGGTGGCGGACAAGGTATTGCAGGAATCTACGAATTGTTGAACTAAGTTCTACCTGATCTGAAATTCCAATAAGGGCCAAGCATTTTGTTTTTTATAAAATGCTTGGCTTTCAATCATAAGGAATAACATTTAATATATGTTCGATCGCTTCTAATCGAGCATCCGCTTTATTATTAGCATCGATGATTTTCCATGGCGCATGCTTTGTATCAGTAGCTTCAAACATTTTTCTTTTATAGCGAGTATAATCATCCCATAAAGCCTGAGCTTTCTCATCCACAGCTGTCATTTTCCATCGCTTCAAAGGATTTTCTTTTATTTCTTTAAATCTCCTCGCCTGTTCTTTTTTTGATATAGAGAAATACAGTTTAATCAGATGAGTATCCGACTCAATGAGCATTTTTTCAAAATCATTGACCTGAGACATAAATATCTGATACTCCCTTTCAGTGCAAAAATTATTTACCGGCTCTACTACTGCCCGATTGTACCAACTCCTGTCAAAGAATACAATTTCTCCTGGTTTTGGCAGTTCATTAATGTATCGTTGGAAAAACCACTGCCTCTTCTCATCATCCGTAGGAATATTTAATGCAACGGTTCTAAAATGTCTCGGATTAATATATTCCGTAATACGCCTAATGGCGCCTCCTTTACCTGCAGCATCTCTCCCTTCGAAAAGGATCACTACTTTTTGATCATTTTTTAATACCCAATTTTGAAGCTTTATTAATTTTTCCTGCCGCCTTTTCAATTCAGCAGTATACTTTACCTCCCTTAGTACCTTATCTATATTGAATTTTTTGCTTCTCAAAAGAGCATATAAGCCAATTTTCGAATTAAGCAGTTCTATTTCTTCCTCTGTAAATTTCTTTTCACTCATTACTTAGTCTTTTGGTACTTTATATATCAATTTGAACAGCGCTTCTGTGGTATCTCATAATGATATTAGGATCCGGTAAAAGAGAAATTTCTGAATCTCCCTTTCCTTCATACTCAAATTGTGATAGTACATACCTCATACTTTCTAATCTCGCCTCCTTTTTATCATTAGTTTTAACAATTATCCAGGGGCTAAAATTAGTATGGGTTTTGCTAAACATTTGCTCTTTATAGTAAGTGTACCTATCCCATAATTCCTGCCCTTTCATATCTACAGGGCTAAATTTCCACCGCTTTAGAGGATTGCTCAACCTTGCATCAAACCTCTTTTTTTGTTCTTCTTTAGAAATAGAAAACCAAAATTTGATAATCTTCAAATTATCCTCATACAGCAGGTGTTCAAATTCCGGCACTTGAACCATAAATTTATTATACTGTTCTTTGGAACAAAATCCCATTACCGGCTCTACTACTGCCCGATTGTACCAGCTTCTATCAAAAAACACAATCTCTCCTGGATTGGGCAATACCTTAATGTACCGCCTAAAATACCATTGCCCCTTTTCAACTTCTGTTGGCTTATCCAAAGCTACTACTCTTGATGAACGAGGACTTAAATGTTCTTTAAAACGTTTGATAGAACCTCCTTTTCCAGCAGCATCCCTTCCTTCAAATATGACCGCTACTCTCATTTTCTTTTGGGCAATCCACTTTTGAAGATTTACCAATTCAGATTGTAATTGATGTAGCTCTGCCTCATATCTTAACTTAACCAGTGTTTTGGATATAGAAATATTATTTTCTTTCGCAATAGCAATTAAGTCATCTCTTGTTTTTGCACTTAACAAATGCTCAGATCTAAAACTCATATATTCCTTTTTTCTCTATGCAGCATACCTTATAAGATTATGCCTTTGAAGATTTCTTTTTCAATTTGATTCTCCCTCGATCTCTTCTGTAGTCAAATGGCGTAGGTATCATTTCCTGCCAATACCCTTCTATACTAGAATCCCAAATACTCCGATTATATATAAATTGATACTTTCGAACAAATAAATCTTCTGGTACTTCATCTCTAGAATCAAAAGATTCAGGATCACTATAATCTACATTCACTTCTTTTAAATATATTGACCGATCTTCATACATCCTGCCACTCAAGTCTTGGTGGATAATACTATCAGGCCGTATATAGATATAAGAACGCCCTTTAATATACTTTCCTTCCAACTCCAGAAATAATTCAAACTTATATCCGGTTTGAGATTCTATCCCACCATAAGTGATGGTTCCCTCCCAGATACCAGCTAGTCCTGATTGAGCAAATGAGGCCATACTAATACAAAGAAAACAGGCAATCAATAGTCGTTTCATAGCTTTTATTTAATAAATAATCCTTTAATATATTATTATTATTGTGAATTGAAAAACCCTATTTAAAATAGCCTGGAGATCCTGGTTTTGGCATGTCGTATCACCTCGGACCAATCACCAATCACTTCTCACTAATTACCTTTCACCTACCACATCGTCATCACCCCTCTATAGTTGAATACGATAAATCGCTTACCTCCTAAACCTCCTTAAACCCTTCTAAACTTTCCTAAACCGCCACACCAGAAAACCGAAATACCACCACCACATCACCCTTCGCCCAACGTAGCTGATAAGCGTAATCGGGACATCACCCTATAATCACCTCCTTATTTCCACCTCGCAACAGGCGCTACCTCTTGCCCAACAAACACTCCCTCTAGAAACTTATAATATCCCGCTACAGCAATCATAGCAGCATTATCTGTACAGTATTCGATTTTAGGGATATGGGCATTCCATCCAAAACGTGCTGCATTTTCCTGAAGAGCTTTCCGCAGGCCTGAGTTAGCCGATACTCCACCAGCGATGGCAATTTCTTTAATACCTGTTTCTCTTGAAGCCCGCTTCAGCTTTGCCATCAATATACTGATGATACGAGCCTGCACAGAAGCACAGATATCATTCATACTATTTTTTATGAAGTGAGGATCTTTTTTTAATTCTTCTTTTAAAAAGTATAAGATAGATGTCTTTAATCCACTAAAACTAAAATTCAATCCTTGAATTTTGGGCTCAGGAAATTCAAACCGGGCATTTCCATCCTGCGCTAAGCGATCAATAATCGGGCCTGCCGGATAATCCAGTCCTAATAACTTACCTGTTTTGTCAAAGGCCTCTCCGGCTGCATCATCCAAAGTATGTCCGATCACTTCCATTTCCAGATGGCTCTTGACTAATACAATTTGGGTGTGCCCCCCTGAAACGGTTAAGCACAGGAAGGGAAAGGCTGGATGGGGCTGCTCTGCGAAATGCGCTAATACGTGTGCCTGCATGTGATGTACTTCTATCATAGGAATACCAAGGCTTAAAGCATATGCCTTTGCAAATGAAACCCCTACAATAAGAGAACCTATCAATCCAGGCCCTTTAGTAAAAGCAATCGCATCTATATCCTGCTTGTTAATCCCGGCCTGCCGGATTGCTAAATCCACAACAGGGATAATATTTTTTTGATGCGCTCTTGATGCAACTTCAGGTACTACTCCCCCGTATAAACGGTGAGCATCCTGGTTGGCGATGCAATTGCTCAATATTTTCCCATCCTTTAATATGGAAGCGGAAGTATCATCACAGGAAGATTCTATTCCTAAAATTATCGTACTCATCTAATAAATGAATAAATATTTTTTTAATTTGTAGGCGAAGTGTTCAAAATACTTCTGCCTGAATTCTTTCAACACAAAACGCAAATTTCCAATAATTACCAAAAACTAACAATTCATGGCAACAATTTCAATGAAATCTAAGCCCAAAAGCGAGAAAAATATCAATGGCAAAGGTAATCTCGCTAAAAGTACAGATGCCAATTGCGTTATTGCAGCAGGTACTCATATAGAAGGTGATTTTTCATCTACTGAAAATGTGCGCCTGGATGGAATACTAAGAGGTACACTTAAATGTGATCACCGTTTGGTGATTGGTGAAAAAGGAAGAGTAGAAGGTGAAGTTTCTGCTGCTGAAGCAGTAATAATGGGACAAATCACTGGCAATCTGACCGTAGCAGGCTCTCTTCAACTGAAGAGTACTGCAAAAATCGACGGAGATATTACTGCCAAATATTTGGTAGTAGAAGAAGGAGCTGCCTATAATGGACAGTGCAAGGTTGGGAATTAATCAGCAGATTGTTACCAATAGTCGTGGAAATGTGGTAAAATTGCCGGTAAGGTACTAGCAATATTTATTTAAAAATCTTTATTATTGCGTCAAAACAAACCGGAAAATGAGAATTATAATCAACTTGGTCCTGGCTGTTATTGTTCTGGGGTTGGTATGGGTACTAATCGGAAGTATCCGTGAACCTATTGCATTCAAAGCTGAAAAAGAAAAGCGGGAAAGAGCAGTAGTTGCTAAACTGATGAAGATTCGTACAGCACAAGAAGCCTTCCGTAACATCAAAGGTGGCTTTGCTCCTAACTTCGATTCATTAGCGATGATACTCGAAACTGATAGTTTCGCTATTGTCAAGGTGATTGGTGACCCTGATGATCCTAACTATACAGGAGAAATCATTTACGATACCACCTATATGCCAGCTATTGACTCTATTCAGGCAATGGGTATTAACCTGGACTCTCTTCAATTTGTTCCATATGGTAGTGGAGCCAGCTTTGATATTGAAGCTGACACGATCACTTACCAGAGCACCAACGTACCAGTTGTGCAGGTAGGGGTTCGTCGCAAAATATTTATGGGGCCTTATGCTAGTCCTCGATTTGCACGTTATGACAGTGGTTATGACCCAAATAGCATTCTCAAATTCGGTAATATGAATGCACCAAACTTGTCAGGCAATTGGGAAAGGTAATCAAAGATATTGTTGAAAATACTTTTACCAAGAAAAATACTAACACCTATGAACTGTCCATCCTTGTAGGGATGGGCAGTTTTGATTATGTAGTATTGGATAGCCAGCAACATCTTCAGGCGCTCAAGTCATACACCCTGAACAATTTTTCTGACAGCTCTGAATTGGAACAATTACTCAATCTTGATCCAATTATTAAATATCGATATGGAAATACCCGCATTGCATGGGCAGGTGGGAAGAACACGCTAATTCCAAATCGATTATTTAAAGCTGATGAAAAAAAATCCTATCTACAACAAACTGTAGAAGTTGCCGAAACGGAACAAGTCTTT
>JAKSDI010000122.1 GCA_022360175.1 Chitinophagales bacterium | reverse complement strand
GAAAATCGAGTAAGATATTTGGCCTTTTATGTGATATTCAAAAAATATCTTACTCCTTTTTAGATTTCCGATTGCATCTCTGTTCGCTGCTTCTTCAGAATTGCGAACCTCTATACATTCGAAAATCGAGTAAGATATTTTTTGATCGGGTGTTAATCATTATCTTTGTGGCTTCATTTAAATAAGCTCATACCTATATGCAGGCTACCGAACCGCAAATCACTGTAGAAGTTGCCAAAAATCTTGGCCTTACAGAAGAAGAATTTGAAAAAATAAAGACCATTATGGGGCGTATGCCCAACTTCACGGAGTTGAGTATATATTCTGTGATGTGGTCAGAACACTGTTCTTATAAAAACTCTATTCATTGGCTAAAGACCCTGCCTCGCGATGGGCAACGACTGCTCGTAGGAGCTGGTGAGGAAAATGCTGGCTTAGTAGATATTGGAGATGGCATGGCATGTGCATTCAAAATTGAATCTCACAACCACCCTTCTGCGATTGAACCCTACCAGGGAGCAGCTACCGGGGTTGGAGGTATCCACCGAGATATTTTCACGATGGGAGCACGTCCTATTGCGGCATTGAATTCATTGCGCTTTGGCAATCTTGAAAATAATCACACCAAGCATTTGGTACGTGGAGTAGTAAGTGGTATTGGCAATTATGGCAACTGCTTTGGCGTACCCACAGTAGGAGGAGAAGTATACTTTAACGATTGTTACAATCAGAATATCCTGGTTAATGCAATGTCAGTAGGTATTGTAAAAGCAGGAGAAACCGTTTCTGCTAGTGCTGATGGTCCTGGTAATCCAGTATTTATTGTAGGCTCTGCTACAGGGAAAGATGGTATTCATGGTGCTACCTTTGCTTCTGCCGACCTGACAGAGGATTCTGCTGAAGATCTGCCTTCTGTACAGGTAGGTGACCCCTTCCAGGAAAAATTATTGCTAGAGGCATCTTTGGAAGCGCTGAAAACAGGAGCTGTAGTAGGTATGCAGGATATGGGAGCTGCGGGTATCACCTGTTCGACTTCCGAAATGAGTGCAAAAAGTAAGACAGGTATGCGTATCGACCTCGATAAGGTACCTACTCGCCAGAGTAATATGCAGGCATTTGAAATATTACTTTCCGAAAGCCAGGAACGCATGCTCATCGTTTGTCAAAAAGGCATGGAGGAGCAATTGTTAGCTGTATTTGACAAGTGGGATTTGGCTTGTGAACAAATTGGAGAAGTAACCGATACTGGTAGATTGCATTTTTACCATCATGGCGAATTAATAGCGGATGTAGATGCTGACTCCTTAGTATTGGGAGGAGGTGCTCCTGTATATCAAAGAGAATATACAGAGCCTGCTTATTTTGAAAAGATCGCAGCATATAAGCTTTCTGATGTTGAGCAACCAGCTAACTATATAGAAGCGGCTAAAAAACTTTTTGCTTCTCCAAATATCGTTTCCAAGCGCTGGGTATATGAGCAGTACGATTCTATGGTACGTACCAACTCAATGAATACGATTGAGCCTTCAGATGCAGCATTGGTTCGACTGAAAGGAACCAATAAGGCATTAGCAGTTACTACAGATTGTAATTCTGCTTATGTTTATGCTGATCCTTTTAAAGGTACTATGATTGCGGTATCTGAAGCAGCACGTAATATTGTTTGTGCCGGTGGTGAGCCTGTTGCAATTACCAACTGCCTTAATTTTGGCAATCCTTACAATCCTGAAGCATACTATCAATTTGTAATGGCTATCAAGGGAATGGGTGAAGCTTGTCGCAAGTTTGAGACCCCTGTCACAGGAGGTAATGTAAGCTTCTACAATCAATCTGTCTTTAAAGACCGCACAGAGCCTGTATATCCTACGCCAACCATTGGAATGTTGGGGTTATTGGATAGTATAGAGACTAGTATGACCTTACATTTCAAGGAAGCTGGGCATCAAGTATACATGATAGGTACTCCACAGAATGATCTGGGTAGTTCGGAATATTTACGGGTATATCACGATATTCACTATTCTCCTGTACCACACTTCGATATAGACGAGGAATATACCATTCAGGGTATTATCAAGCAATTGATCCGTAAAAGCCTAGTAGCTTCTGTTCATGATATTTCAGAAGGAGGCTTGTTTGTTGCTTTAATGGAAAGTGCAATGCCTAAACATTTAGGTTTTGAAATAACTACCGATAACAATTTCCGGAAGGATGCATATCTGTTTGGCGAAAGCCAGAGCCGTATCCTAATAAGTGTGAGCCAGGATAAGGAAGAGGAAATGGTCAACTATCTAAATTCTAACAACGTTTCATTTACTAAGCTAGGTGAAGTAAGGGCACAAAACGTGCTTATTGATGGGGAAGATTACGGGGCTATTGAAAGCTGGAAATCTACCTACGATAATCTGCTTGGCGAAAAAATGGATGCGTAGTTCGAATTACATTCTTCTGTTTTAAGAGCCTGTTGAGAAATTATATTTTGCACTATAAATTCCCATATATGGAACCTGATTTCATGATTTTATCCCACCATAGCCCTGCTATGCAGCTCAAAAATCATTTCTTCAGAACCCATATCTGAAAATTCTCGTAAACAAAATCAAAATCCCAACAGACTCTAAGTTTTATCCTGCAACTTAATATAGTACTAATTAAAACCATAAATTCCTGAGGACATGAATAAACTTAGCATACTGATATTCACTGGATTGATTGCACTATTTAGCTGGCAATGTGAAGAGCCTATTAAAGGCACTGTTATCAATGGCAGTATTAATGGTGCTACCAACTTGCAAGCATACCTGGATAAGGTAAACATAGGAAAAGCCACTGAAGTTATCTCTAAATCTGAGGTTGGAGCTGATGGAAGTTTTACTATGGAATTTCCTGAAGGTATCACTCCTGGTATTTACCAACTACGCGTAGGTACACAGAAGATTAACCTCATCATGGATGGTAGCGAAAACAAGGTGAACATCAGTGGTGAGTTGACTAAACTTCCTACTTATGATTTTGAGTTGAGCGGTTCTACGGATAGTAAAATCCACCAGGATGTCATGCAGGCATTAATTGCCAGAAAGTATCAGGCAAAAGATATCACCAACTTTGTAGATACTGTATCTAACCCTGTACTGGGCATATTCGTTGCTTCTCGTGCATTAGGTGCAAATCCTGAGTACCTGGATACTCAAAAGAAAGCGCTGGAAAGATTAAAAGCTGCTGATCCTCAATCTGAGCTGGCGCAGTCTTACGGCACTTATCTAAGCCAGTTAGAACGCCAGGCAATGGCTCAACAAGCCAATGCAGTAATCAAAGTAGGGCAACCAGCTCCTGACATCAAACTTCCTAGCCCTGACGGCAAAGAATATAGCCTTTCTGACTTAAAGGGTAAAATCGTATTATTAGACTTCTGGGCAAGCTGGTGCGGGCCTTGTCGTCGTGAGAACCCTAATGTTGTAAAGGTTTACGACCGTTATAAAGAGCAAGGTTTCACAGTATACAGTGTATCTCTGGATGGTATGGATTCTCGTACTCGTAACCGCCTTGACTCCGATGCCAGAGCCAATGAATATATGGATCAGCAAAAGAACCGCTGGGTACAGGCTATCAGCCAGGATAATTTGAAATGGGATTATCACGTAAGTGACCTTAAAAAGTGGGAATCTGCACCTGCTGCTCAATATGGTGTACGCAGTATCCCTCGTACTTTCCTAATCGACCGCGATGGCAATATTGCTGCTGTTAACCTTAGAGGTGCAGAGCAAATTGAAAGAGAATTGAAGAAGCTGTTGTAAAAGAGCAAGAGCTAGTTTAAACTCAAGTGCAAGAACAAGTTCAAACGCAAGCGTAGTAGAGAGTATTTGAACTTGTTTTTGCACTTTCTTTTTTATTTCCAACCTTTTATTCTATCTGGCTGACAATTTTTAGAATTGCTTCAACCTCCTGCATGAATCTCGCCTGTGTGTTAATTAAAATAGCTATTGAAAGCTTATTATGAGGGAAATAAGCCAGAAGAGCTTGGCAACCATCAGTAAGGCCTGAATGAAAACACATAAAACGACCATTGAATTCCGCTAACTCTAATCCCATACCGTAACCATATTCTTGCCATAGAGAAGAGGATTCAGATATATCAAAATATGTTGCTGTATTGGCTCTACTTCCCGTATTGATCACCCCATAATCTTTCATTTGTTCAAAGGAAGCTTTTGTAATGATATTTCCTGAGGCGATAGCATTCATAAAACTCAATAACTCATCTACAGTTGAAAAAAGAGAACCAGCTCCAAAAGGTGCCATAATGTCTTTTTCTATTAATCTATCGTCTTCCAGTTCATATCCAGTTACCTTTTCATTAATAGATATATGGGTAACATGATTGGTATTTTGCAAGTCAGCAGGTTTGAAAATGATATCATCCAGGAATTCTTGGTACGCTTTTCCCGATACTATTTCAACAATTTCGCCTAATAGTACATAATTGGTATTTGAATAATTGTAGTATCGCCCTGGCTCAAAGTCGCTGACAGGCTGCATTCTTTGTATATATAGATGAGGTTGTTTGCAATTAGGAAAGCTTTCTGGTGTGTTTTCTGGCATTTCGCTATGATACCAGGCTTTAATTCCTGAAGTATGCGTTAATAAATGATATATAGTAATGTTCTCGCCCTTGGGATAATCTGGAAAAAACACATTAATCTTATGGTTTAAAGCTAATTTTCCTTGCTCTAGCAATTTTAAGATTGCAGTAGCTGTAAAAATTTTGGATACAGATGCGATTGCAAATTGGCTTTCCCTGTCTATAATTTTTTTGTCCGGCAGGTTGGAATAACCAAAGTATCTGGAAGTAGGTTCTTCTCCAGAAATTGCAATACCATATGCAAATCCTGCGGCCTGCTCTTTCTCCATAAAGGTGGTCACAATTCTATCAATTGAATCTACAGCAACTGATTTTGAAAGTAGAGGCTGGGTATCTGGTGTTTTACTTTCAGAAGCATCTTTTCTAGTGTAAATTTTCTGAATAATCTTCCAACCTTCATTTAGTTTGAGTAATAGAAAGTAGTCAATGTATACACTACTTCTACTCGGCACCTCAATTTTCACTTTAGCAGTGGCAGCATTATTAATAACATCAATATCAATGATAGTGCCGATCCTGTCTTGTTTTTTCCCATCTCTAAAATAGGATACATATTCTTTTATCGGAATCGTTTTAAGTTCACCATCTGCTACAGAATATAAACTGGCATTATGATGAAACGCCTTTTTTATTTTTAGTGTATCAGAATAGGTAGTGCCTTCAATGTAATCTAATAAAACCCGTTGAACAAGTTCCACTTCATTTTGGGCGATACAACTTCCCCACGAAAAAATCAGAAGAAGGATAATGATCTTTTTCATCTTCTTTACTTAAATTTTATAGTTCGAAAATTAGGAGCAAAGAAGTAATGATGCCTGTATATAATCGACCGAATAAACTATTCGAACGCTTTTTTTAGTTCGAATAAAGTTATCATACGCTTTTATGCTTTTTCCTATACGCTGTAGGGGTTAATCCTGTTTGTTTTTTGAAAGCTGTATTAAAAGATGATTTGGAATTATATCCTACTCTATACAAAATTTCAAGAATGGTATAATGTGCTTCAGATGGAGTTTGCAAAATCTCCTTAGCCTTATTAATTCTATATTCACTAACAAATTCATAAAAATTCTTCCCAGAATAATTATTGATAAGTGATGATAAATCTTTTGTTTCCCATTTCATTTCCCTGGCCAATTGGGCAATAGTTAACTTTGGATTCAGATAAGGCTCATATTCCTTCATATACCTATCCAGAGTAGCTATTTTTTCTATTATTTCTGGTTTATCTGCTGCATTTCTTACGACAGGCCTTGTTCCAACTAACCGTAAAGAAGAATCTATACCTGCAAATATCCCTGGAGAATATAAAGCTTTCAAAACCATCCAGCTAATTAAGAAAAGCATAATAAGCAATACGGATATTCTCAGGTATAACAGAGAATTGTTGTCGTAATTGAATTTGTATATATTCTTAATCGTAGCTGTTAAAAACAGAAAAAGAGTAATTGAATTTAACACCATCAACCAATTGTAGTTATAAAGAACGGATGATGAATAGTTTTCCAAAAATTTCTTTCTGTAAGCACTTAATAAAATATAAGTGGCAATGATATACCCCAATGTTTGAATACTTGCTATTGCATATGTAAATCGCGCTTCAAAACGATCAAAGATATTTTCAGGCAAGCTTTCAAAAATAGTTGCTCCGAGAATCGGAAAATATACTCTTGGCAAAGAGACAATCACAACCATTAAGAAAGGAAATATATGAAGTAAATCTTTGTGATGCAGCCTAAAATCTGAATATACGATAGAGCAAATAAACAAGTACAAAAAAGGAGGTGAAACTAGTCCTGCTATATCATGGCGCAAAATTTCTATCACTGGATGAACATCTATATACCTTAAATAAACGATTGCACTTGCATCTATAGCCCTGAGTATTATAAAAACTGCCAAAAAGATATTTCCCTGCCTATTTTTTGACTTTGTAGTCAGTAAAAATATTGAAAGTAGGATGGATAAATATATAAAGACCAAGGTTACATTATACAAAAACGCCATGTGTTGTTTTTGAGTATTTATCTAAAACAAGACCAGTTAACAGACAAATTAAACAATTCTTTAGAGTCACCAAACAGGCTTGTTTCTCCAGGGCGTTTCTACAAGAAACTACTACTTCATAATATTAAATGACAGGTTTGCAATAGGTAAATCATTCTGGTCGAAAAGCGATAAGGTATAATGGCCATTTGGCAAATCGGACAGATTAATCACATCGTTTTGAAAAGAGGATGAAGCCAGCTTTCTGATAACTCGTCCATTACTATCACGCACAATACCCTGTTTGATCTTGCTAAGATCTACATTTTCGATGGAAATATGCCCTGAAGATGGTAGAGGGTATACGATTGCCCCAGCAGAAGATATAGCTCCAGTATTTTCCTCATCAGCCGTTACAGCAGTTCGGATAATCATTCTAAGGGACTTACTTTCAAACTCACTCACATAAATGGTATCTCCTGAAGGAGTACTGACAATTCCATTGGGAGAAACAAAAGATGCTTCCTCTCCTATGCCATCCTGCATAATCGCTTCTCCGCTACCTGCAATCACTTCTATCTCACTGCCATCTACAGGCAAGCGATATACTTTTTTATCAATATGATTGGTGGCTAGAATAGCATTGTCAGAATAGGTTATAAATCCGATACCACCGCCAAGCTCTGCAAAAACTTCTAATTCACCATTTTCCAGTTTCAAAATCTTACCATCATTGAAGTTGCCTATATACAAGCGCCCCTGGAGGTCAAAGGCAGCACCTACGCCTCCATTGAAAAGTGTAGAGGTTGGCATTGGTGTGACATCACCTAAAGCATTCATACCATAAAGCCTGGATTGTGACCATCCGGTAATTACGAGGCTATCTGTGCCAGGTACTGGAACGGCATGGGAAATACCACCTGATATCTGTGCAATGACTTCTTTTGAGCCATCAGTATCAATGGAAAACAATTGTCCATTGCCGCTATTTGCTGCAAGTATTTTTCCATTGAAGTAGGATAATCCATTAGGCCTCAAAAGGCCCGTTGCAAGAGTATCATAACTACCATTTGGGTAATAGCGTAAAATATGGGTACCGGGAGTGCCCTGCCATATCCCCCAGTAAGAACCATAAATAACACCTGATTCATCAATGGTAAGCCCATCATCAATGATATGAGCATCTTGCGGTATTAGTGTAGTTACTTCATACTGATATTCCTGTGTAAAAGCGAAGGGAGTTAACATCAGTAAATAGAACAATAACATTAATTGCGTTTTCATAGATATACATTTTATACTTGTCCCAAAATTGGCACTAGCAAAAGTAGAGCTGTAGTAAACTGCAAATCAATGTTTTGAGTAGGTGTCTGGTTTGAAATAATTATAATAAACCTTTTTTAAACTGACGATAGGTAAGATTTTGGCGTGGCTCCCATATTTTTCTTAAAAGCTTTGTAAAAAGTAGCTTTATTACCAAAACCAGCTTCCTGGGCGATTGCCCAAAGGGTGAGATTTTTGTTGTGTTCTTCTTTCGCAAGCTTCACAAAATACTCCACACGGTGTTTATTAATCAGATCATTGAAGTTCGTTTTCAGTATGCGGTTGATAGCTTTACTTGTAAGTACAGGATTAGATTTAATTTTGACGGATAGGTCCTGAAGGCTAAAGTTACGGTTCAGAAAAGGAGCTTCCTCGTTTAGAAAATTCAGGATGTGTTCGGCTATTTGTTGTAGGGCATAAGTTTCACTGCTGTTAAATGTCTGCGTAAGGAAATAGAAAGACGCAGGGCGGACCAGAGCTAAAAAGGCAAGTCCGAAAGTGAGAAATGCAAGGGTGATAAATGCGTAATGATAGGTATTGAGGTTTAGGTTGTATTTAGAGCTTATAGTAAAACTCAGTATAAAACTGACCAACCAAAAGGCAATCACTAATAACAAGAATTGCTGCCCCTTAATCAATAAGTCCGGAAATTGTGCATCCCGATACTGCTTTAGCAAGCGGTTCGACTTTAAAATAAATCCTCCATTTACTATTAGCACTGTCAGGCAAAAACCATAAAAGCACCAGTCAAACCAATACAGCCGGGCACTGGAAATGAGGGTTTCACGAGACAAAAAAGAAATGTACACCAGAAAGCCAAGATGAAAAAGCATTGGAGCTAAAAGCAGCCATTCTTGTTGAGTTAATATTACTTTGGAGTTCACACTTTTCACCAATGTGAGATACCATAAGGGCCCCACGGAATAAGCTGCCAGGTCAACAAAGAACCAAAAATGTGGGTAAGCATGGTAGCGATCTGCATTAAATAGAAGCTTAGCTAATATTGCCAGCGTGATGATACCTATCAATGCAAGGAAGTAATAATTCTGTTTGGGCTTACCCAGATTTTTCACCCACAAAGCAGCACTCAGGATAAAGCCCTGGATTACACCTATCAAAAGAATGATATCAAAAAAATGCTCCATATCGCAAATTTAGGAATTCACTCAATAAACAGGATTTATGTATGAAGTGCTATCAAAAAACAGATGATTAAGTATAGAATAATTAGATTGTACTTTTTGGTAGAGCAGATCAAGCGTATTAACAATTATCAAATTGTCAGATTTTATCGTGACTACTTAACTCATTCTATATCCAACTTTTTTAAATCCCCATTTGGGCTTATGAAAAGATATTCCTTATCTATTTTTTGTACTTGATCTTTTTCTCTATTTACCTTTAGTTTGATCTCATACATTACCTGAATAACAGGCTCTAAAACCATTGGATTAAGCACAAAATCAAACTCTTTGTCGACTATAGGTTGATAGTATAAGGTAGTGGATTTGTTGGCTTGATTAACATTTGCTGATTTTTTCAACCCCAGCGATGAGCTATTATAAGCCTGATATGATTTATACATTTCAACTGGCAAAACAACTCTGTATCCATCTACCAATTGTTTCTCAATAGAATCCAACTGGACGGATAATATATCCTCATAGTTTTCCAGTTTTCCCTGTAATACTTCCCGGGCTTTAAGCATGAGTTCTTTCTTTACAGCATCAAGCCTATTCGAAAAATAGTCTACTCTGACCAAATCGTAAATTTCAGCATTCGAAAGGATAGCAATTATTTGATTTAATAAATTCGGATCAGCATACTTTATATGTATGTTTTTCTTGAGTTCAAAGCCTGCAGGAATTTCGTTGTATGTTTTTTTACTAAAAATCTTCCTTTCAATTTGATGCTCGTAAACAGGCACAAAAGAAAGCATATCGACATAGGTTTCTACCTCTGGGTTTGCCCTAATATTCTCCAGCGCTTTATTTATTCTCTCATCTATTAAGTTGTTTACTTCTTCTGTTGTTTTGCCTACCTGAGTCACATTAAATATAGCCACGTAAGCATCGGCTTTTACATTGGCAAGCCCTTTTACACTGACAAAAAGATCCGTATTTGAAGGAAAGCTAATATTTATATTATTGTCTGAGTACCGTATCTGATTCTGATAGTTTATATTTCCTGATACTTGCCCAATAGCGGTACTAACTAGCATCAGTACAAATAGTAATGTGGTTATACGTTTCATCATTTTGTATTTAATCATGATTATTTAGAACCTGCTCAAGATCAATGATTAGAAAGTTGATATATACTTATAGAATATTCCCTCAGTCCTATATATACAACCCTCCCAAGGGAATAAAGCACATCAACTACCTATTCTCATTTAACCAATTTTCAGCTTCAGAAGTGTACCAGTTGGGTGAAAAGTTTTCAGCCTGTACGATGCTTTCGTAATGAAATCTCGCTTTTTCTTCCTCTCCTTTTCGATCATAATAAGTACCCAAATAAACATGTAGATAAGGGTTGTTCTTTTCTTCTTTTAGAAGCTTCTCCCCTATTTTTTCAATTTCTTCATCAAACTGATTGAATTCGCCCAACTCCATATAAAATGCAACGTTCTTTAGAAAATTAAGATTGTGAAGTAGGTTAATATTGGCATAGGCTAAATAATCTGGGTATAGGTCTAGTGTTCGCTCAATCAAGCTAGCACTTTTCTGCAGTTTATCTGTATCGAACCTTGCCATAAATGATTCGGCCAATGCCTGGGCAAGTACTTTATTCCTGTATATTTTTCGATCCGAAAAGCTTGAATTATAAACCGAATCAGGAGCTTCGATCAATTGCATATCGGCTAAACCTAAAACATAATTTTTCAGAAAGCTTAATGCAAAAAGTGATGAGTTAAGATCTCCCATGATTAATCTTGCTGGGTCACTCATCAAATTATTATTGGCTAATAATACTAATGATATTTTTTTTGAAGGCACCTTTAACAACAAGCTTGAATAACAATCGTACTGCCCATAAGCCCATACTACATCCACCCCCTCTACCTTTTGAGTAAAAATCCCATATCCATAAGGCAAGGCATCCTGAAATGGGCTGAACATTTGCTCCTTCGATTCTTTTGTAATCAGCAAATTTAGGTCGAGCGCCCGATTGAAGCGCATCAAATCTTTTGCAGTTGACACAATGCCCGCAGAAGTTGAATACCCATAATCAATAAAGCCTCTTTGAATTTCTCCATCCAGCATATAAGGAGATGCCATTTTAACTGCCATTTGCTCCAACTGAAGCGAATCTTTTAAAAGGAAGGTATGCTGCAAATCTATGGGGTCAAATATTTCTCGTTGCATCAAATCGCTAAACGACTGTTCGGAAGCCATTTCAATGATATTAGTCAAAAGGCCAAATCGGGAACTATAATAAAATTGTTTGCCAACTTCTCCCTGAGAAGTATGTGATAGCAGATGCTTTACTTTGATGGAATCATCTATTTCAAATGAAGGGAAAAATTGACTTACAGGAGCATCTAATGATAACTTCCCTTGTTCTACCAATTTCATTATCAAAACTGCTGAAAAGGTTTTGCTCAGTGAAGCTATTGGAAAGGTGGTCTGCGTATCAAGTTTGCTGGAAACTTCCAGGTCTGCATAGCCAAAATATTGCTCATAAACCACTTCGCCATCCTGCTCAATAATGGCTGCTATGCCAGGGATCGAAAAATACTCCTTTAATTCCTTCAACTCCTTGGTAAAGGTTTCGGCACTATTTTTCTTTAAATGGCTTTTATTCGCTGAACAAGAGATTACTACAATAGCAATCAACAAAGAGAATACAATATATTTCATTTTTTTGTAGCGTTGGGATTTTCAGAATTTTTGAGTTAAAGAGAAGATGAAAAATAACTTAAATGCGGGAGGAATGAAAGTCCTGTTTGCTTTTTAATACTTCATTAAAGCAAAACCTGCCTCACGATATCATGAGACAGGCTTTATTCTATTTACCTGGATAAGATCAGTTTATTAAGAATGTGCAAAAACTCTAAATTGAAGCAGAGAGAAGTCTTCCTCTTCCCTCTGCCTACACAAAATGCGTGATCTACTTCACAATCTTTCCGCTACTAGCTACTTTATCATCCAGTACGATACGATATAAGTATAGACCGGCAGCAAGATCGCTTATATAAAAACCAAATTTATTGCTATTAAATGTTTGTTGGTGTATCAGTCGCCCATTGATGTCATAGAGTTCGAAATTTCCTTTAGTGAAAGAAACTCCCTCTATCAGTAGGTGTGCCCAGTCTTGTACAGGATTTGGGACGACTTTTACTGACAAGTCAGCATATTCCGCTTCATTGGTATTGGACATGACCTCTATAAATTGTTCTCCTATAGTCAGGAAAGTAATGGGTGTTCTTACAGGAGCATTAAAATCGAAATAGATATCTGCAGCATTTTCGATACGAGTACCGAGTGGTAAATCTGGCTGTTGCTGGATTTTAAACTTCACAAATCCATTGGAAGCTGCTTCATTCACAAAGCTATCAGGCAACATAATATCCTGGAATATAAATTTCACCACATTCTCATCGTATAATCGCCAGGTGTAAGAATGACTGCTTGCTCCCGGAGCAATAGTACTCACATCCAAATGAGCCGATAAGGTATCTACTATCTCTACATAAAAAGCAGTATCTGTACCTGTATTTTGAAAACGAATCAGGTATTCTATTTCCGTGTTTTTCTCTATCAGATGTTCTTCTTCAAATCCCTTGGGAAAAGAATGTTTATCATTGGGGTCATAAGCTCCTATATTTTCCTGGCAATCGACTGAGAGGTAAGGTTCTTCGTCATTTTCGCTGTAAACTGTTACCATACCTAAACTGAAAGAACCATCTTCATTCGTACCGCAGCCCTCTACTGTAGCGGAGACATAAGCATCATAAGGTGTTCCGGGCAACTGGGGTGCTTGCAGACGATAGGTTGCGCCATTAGCAGTTATCGGTACTTCCTTTTCTGCTCCTACATTCAAATCAAAGTCTGAAGATAGATCCAGATACATTACATGATCTTCTATCACTACGTATTCACTAGGGTTATTCATATCTTCTGTACCTACATTCCTCAGTGTAAATACCAATAAACTATCTCCCTGGCATACTGCATCTATATCTATCTGAGCATAGGTATCACCCAATTCAGGATCACAAATTTCATCTGGATAGATGTGTGCTTCTACACAATGGGTTTGTCCCAGGGTAGTGTTGTCACAATCTACATATGCCACAAAAGAGAAACTACCACACTCCCCTATCGCTAAATCCCCTACATCAAATCGCAATATCTGCCCTATTTGATCAGCTAATGGAATAGAAGACGATACATAGCTATAATATTCATCTAATGTGATTTCTACATAGGCATCTTGGGCAGCCACCGTTCCATCATTACAATATTGAACCGTATATTCATTATCAAAGCATCTGCGCACAAAAGGTGTTGATACGTCTATTTCCAAATAAGGACATTCTACCAGGCTTTGGGCTCCCAGATCAATAGTATCTGAAGCAAAGGCCTGAGAAAAGCTTACATTTTGTGCAGGGCATGCTTCCCAGTAATTATTTAGTGGTAATAATTGAACGCTATAGTTGCCAGTATCTACCAATGTGGCGTATTTTCCATAAATATCTGATGTGGTGTAAACGGTTTGTCCATTGCCCGTTATTTCTATCAACCATTGCCCTAAACTATCTTCGCCTGCCTCATAGGAACAGTTGTCGTTTTGGTCATAATACACTTGTCCCTGAATAAGATTATTTATGTTGTATCCCAGGTTGCCATAGGTTCGGAGAAACGAACGCCAAACAGATTCACTGGTAGTATGATTAACCCTGAGTTCTGTGCCAACCATTAGATAAGTAGAATCACTAGTTGCTCTGACATCCCCAACGAAAGAAACAACAGATATTCCATTCCCAGATTGGGCATCTTTCTGTTTCCATAATTCGGTACCATCGGGTAAAAAGGCTGCAATAAAAGGTTCGGAATTAGCCGCATTGGCATTGCTGTAATAAAAATCCTCTTCATGTCCTCCTGCTATAAGAGTACCGCTACTTGTCTCTACAACACCTGCAAAAGCTTCAGATTCCCAGGATTCTGACTCCGTACTAGTATTCCAAAGTACATTTCCTTCTTGATCTATTTTGAATAACAATCCTCTGTGTTGATGTAAAAGGAACAAACTGGTAGAACCTCCAATCACAAAATGTCCATCAAAGGTTTCTACTACACAGCTTGCTCCATCATCTATCAGAGAAAATACGTATGTTTTTTCCCATATTACTTCTCCTTGCGGATCTAACATCGCTGCATAAGCTTCATGATTCTGCTTGCCAACCACCAGTATATTGCCCGAAGAAGTTTCTATTGCTCTAAGTATGTCCAGGCGTACCGTATTTTCATAGTTAGGGTAGAAATGATATACTGTTACCTGTGGATCGTTGCTGAAAACAACAAACCTGTCATAAGCATAATGAGCGAGGGCATGGGCTCCTGTAAGTGTTGAATCTTCAGGATTAAATACCCAGTCACCATGATTGTCCCAGGAATTCATCAAACTATCTATCGCATGGATAGAAGAAATGGTGGCGAAATGCTCGCCTGTATAATCGCTATAAAGTATAGTCAAAGGTTCAGGGAAATAATCTGCTACACCAAAATCATATACAATCCCCAATCCATCATCCATGCCGTTGGGTAGTTGTTTTTCCCACAACTGATTTCCTTCGTTGTCCGTTCTTATTACTAAACCTCGCTGGAAAGAATATTCAGGCTTTTCTATGGTTTTTATATTTGT
>JAKSDI010000217.1 GCA_022360175.1 Chitinophagales bacterium | reverse complement strand
TTTTTGAGGTAAGCTTTTTCGATTTCCAGTTCTCTTTCAGTATTCAAGCTAAAAGTATCTACCCCAACTGCCTGTAATGCTTCAAATTTTCGAAAATAAGCCAATGCTTTTTCTGTTTCTCCAGCTTTGAACATCGCTTCTCCTGCCTGATAATACATGCTGCGCGAAAATAGAGAGTCTGTGCTCAAAATCGCTTCATATTGTTCTGCGGCTTTGGGGTATTCTCGCATCAACTCATAACATACTGCTATTCCCCTGCGAGCAGCCAATAAATCAGGCTGTTGGCTGAGTGATTTTTCAAACCAGCGCAGTGCTTGTTGTGGATGTTTTTCCAGTAGGGCTTGTTCGCCATTTCGGTAAGCTTCAACAGCATTGGCGTTGGGGATTAGCTGGGCTGATGAGATAATAGGGCAGGATAATAATAATACGAGTATAGAGTATAAAATACGCATGGGTAATTCGGTTTTTGAAACGCCCCAAAACTAATAGATTTTTTTATAATATTAGATCGAAGGCTAAGCACTTTTGGTGTATTCTGCATCAATTGTACCGCTTTTGAAAGAGTAAGGTTAAATTAAGTGTAAATGCATAAACACCTAAGGTCTTATAGGACCAAATTCTAGGAAGTATTTCTTCAAAATCTGTATGTTGAAGCACAAAGGGGCCACTTTGCGCATAGCTCAACCCCAGATATAAAATACCAATCATATTTCGGTGCACTCCTAACCTGTAATACCACGGATTAGAATGCTTATGTACTATGAGCAAAGCTTTTAATCCTCTTCCTACTTCAGCGTTATTATATGCTCTCCAGTAAATTTAATACAGCCATTGTAATTTGATTTTTGCTAATCGATGCCTGGCTATAGTTGATGATTCCCAGGCGTTCTTGCCGATTTAGATTGTTCAAACGAGCTTGTAAGTGGACTATTTCATTCGAAAAACTATCATCCGCTAATTGACTCATCAGCTTCAGGGCTTCAGATATGTGGTTGTTGGTGATTTTTTGCCGGATGGTATTTTTATCTATTTTGGGTAAATCGGGATTGGGCAATATTGAGCTGGATTTAAAAGAATCACTTCCTGACTTTCCAGAATGGGCTGCAATAAAATCTGAAAGTTTCCAATCTAGAATTTCCTTGTGTTTACCATTCACAAATAGTGTCCATGAAGAAAGTTGGGCTTGCTGATCGTCAATTTCACCTGGATTGACAATGGTGATGTAGGAGTTTTTACCGCGTACTGTGGCTTCTGCGGTTTCAAAGGATTCTTTGAGTGTATATGCTTTCTCGAAAAAGAGTTTATAAAAATAAGAAGCCATACTTACCGCTTCCTGATCGCCTACATTTACATTGGTAGCAATGATAGCTTTGACCCCTTTGGCGGTGAGTAAGCCCACATGCCCATAGGACAAACAACCATTCAGGAAGACAAGCTGTAGGTGGTGATTTTCTCTAGGCAATAACAAGCGGGACAGGCGGACTTTATCAAGATCGCGAAATCCATTCAACACAATACCCTGCTGATCAGCATGCCCTCCAAAATGAAACATAAAAAGTTGTTCATCATTATCTATTACAGCATCTGCTAAGTCTGGTATACTAGCATTTTCTAGTTTGAGGGCATTTATTTCTAAATGGGAAGACACACTATCCCATACCTTTTGGGTTTCGCTTTGCACGCCCGCTAAATCATTGGCTGCAAAACTGAGCAATAAAACTGGTTGATCCATTTGAAAATTTAATTGAGGCTTTAAAATAGTTGTTTTTTGCCATTGTCCACTCCAAAACAATGCATTTTCTTGCTCCCAATCCACATCCTGAAGCGGCTGATCGGGTTTTACTTGCCCTTCATCTTCAATTTTCTTCAGTTTTTCAATGATTTTATCCCGCAAAAGGACCGCTTCTGGATTGTAAAGGATGTGGATTTGAGATGCTTGATAATTGGCTGTTACTAGCGCACGGCCTTGCCCGTTTGAAAGTAGTATGCCCGATTGCCACATATGCTGGGGCTCTGCCAGGCGATATGCCTGTACAATAAAACGCTGGATGAATACTTTGGGTAAAAAACGGAAGATCAGTATGTATTCTTCCAATAAAGGGCGGCGCTGTAGCTGAAAACCTACCTGCTCTGGACAAGCCGGAGGTAATAATTGTGGCACCGTAAAGGTTCGTTCAGATAGTGGAGTACCATACTTTTTATCTTCTGTTGTTTCAAAACACAACTCGCAGCTCAGCATAAAATCAATAAATAGAGTACGTTCTTCATCGGTATATTTCGGCCAGATTTTGCAGAGGCGAGTATAATTAAGCTGGCCCTGGTGGTGCTCCAAAACTTCATAATAATGACTACTGCGGTCCAATATTTGATAAATAGCATGAATAGCCCATGCCTGATCCAGAATGATGCGGTTGTTGAAGTAGTTGTGCCGATAATAAAGCACTCCGGTATCATGCAGGAATTGCACAATCGTCTTGGCTGATTTTTGAACTTCAAAGCTTTCGCAAACGCTTTCAAATTTTTTCCAGCTTAGCTCTTTGGCACCATCTGTGCGCTGATTGCGAAGGGCTGTACGTACATTGACCCAGGCTGTAGGGAGGTCTATGAGCAATTGTTGTCGTAAATCTGCATCCTGGATAAAAGTATTGATGATGCTTTCTTTCAGTAATGTAAAGCCCTTGCCGGATTTGGCACTTAGCCGTATTATATCACTGATGGGGTATTGAGTCCTGTATTCTGCTTCCAGCTCTTTCAGCAGCTTTTGCGATTGGTCTTCGAGGCGGTCTATTTTATTTTGTACCAGGAGGATGGGGCTGCCTTTACCAAAGCATTTGGCATATTCCAGCCAATAGCGCAGCTTTTCATTTTTGTAGGGTTTACCTTGAAATGTATGGTCTTCTTTTTGTTCATTTTCTGCATCCCACACCAGGACAAAAACGGCCTTGGTTTGCATAAACAGGCGATGAGTAGCATGATAGATATCCTGCCCCGCAAAATCCCAAAGCTTTAAATAGAGGGTATTAATTTCAGAATCAGCTGTCTCCAATTGGCAGGGTAATTGTTCAATACCATGAGTGGATTTGTGCTGCTCATCAAAGATAAAATCCTTTCCTAATGCTAACCGCCGGGCAATCTGGGTCTTGCCTACACTGCCATTGCCAATGAAAACAAGCTTAACCTCGCGATTGGGATGACTGCTTTTTTCCAGGTCTTCGAGATAATGGCGAACGGGAGAGAGGACGTTTTTAGTCTTATCAAAGATTTCTTTGGGCAGGTTTTGGATGGGATTATCAGAAAGATATAATTCAGTTAATGCTTTGAGAGTATTTAGGAAAGTTAAGTCAATTTTCTGGATTTGGTTGCCACTCAGGTCGAGATTCTGTAGGTTGTTGAAATTTTGAATGGGCTTTAAGTCCTCGATTTTGTTTGAACTCAGGAAGAGCGTCTGTAGGTTGTTGAGGTTTTGAATGGGCTTTAAGTCCTCGATTTTGTTTGAACTCAGGAAGAGATTCTGTAGGTTGTTGAGATTTTGAATGGGCTTTAAGTCCTTGATTTTGTTTGAACTCAGGTAGAGCGTCTGTAGGTTGTTGAGGTTTTGAATGGGCTTTAAGTCCTTGATTTTGGTGTAACTCAGGTTGAGCGTCTGTAGGTTGTTGAGGTTTTGAATGGGCTTTAAGTCCTCGATTTTGTTGCCCCACAGATTGAGTCCAATAATGGTACTTTTATCATCTAATGCAAAGGAATTTCTGTTTTTCCAGTCCATTACACGTTCCAGTCTTACTTTCTTCAACTCAATTCCATAGTGTTCTTCCAGTTCTTGTATTTCCTTTGGTTTTTCCATGCAGGCCTTCTTATTTACACTGCCTGAATATAGGGTTTTTATAACAATGTTGGGATGTTTTTGGTAAATGGTCTTCAGTGAGGTGTGAACCCATACCCTAGCTGGAAGCTGGTGTATGGGGTCCAGGTACAATTTAGCGTCATTGATATATTGGGATTTAATCTAGGGCATGAAATGGTCTTGAGATGTTTTGGTGCAGTGCTGGAATATGGCTTGTGTGTCAAAGGAAAAATAAGGGAGAACCCACACGCCAGCAGGAAGCTGGTGTATGGGGCTCAGTACAATTTAGCGTCATTGATATATTGGGATTCAATCTAAGGTATGAAATGGTCTTGGATGTTTTGGTGTAGTGCTGGAATATGGCTTGTGTGTCAAAGGAAAAATAAGGAAGAACCCACACGCCAGCTGGAAGCTGGGGTATGGGGCTCAGATACAATTTAGCTTCATTGGTATTTAATCTAGGGCATGA
>JAKSDI010000027.1 GCA_022360175.1 Chitinophagales bacterium | reverse complement strand
GTGTCACGGTAAGCTTGCCTTGTAAATACATCTAGCCAGTCTACAACAGTCATAGTTAAAAAATGAGGTGCATTTTGATTGATGATTTTATGCCCATGCATGTTTATATAATTGAGAGCACCAAATAGAATTACAGTAAAGAGTAAACGCGTATTTGGAAGTGATTAAAAATTCTTTCTCTCAAGATAAGCATATTGTATCGAGGCTGCAAGCCTCGACAAACAGAAGGATTTATCGAATATAATCTGTTGGAACGTGATCTGTCAGCCACACCCCATTTTCTGAAAGGAAAAATTGATGCCCTGCTAGATACATATCCTCTGCTCGGATAGAAAGTACTACTACCGTCCCATGCCGACTTCCTACCTGTACGGCAGTATTGTAATCTGGAGAAAGATGAACATGGTGTCGCTGTCTTTTCAGTAAACCTTGTGATTGGATACTGGCTAAATATTTAGTAGCGGTACCATGAAAAAGAATAGAGGGAGGTTTGCTCGGCTGATATCCCAGCTCTATTGAGATGGAGTGTCCTTGATTGGCTCTTATCTTATTGCCAGTTTCGTTAAAAGCGAAGCGCTTTTTGTCGTTTTGTTCTACTACTTTTCGGAGTATTTCTATGTTGAGTGTATAGCCTTTTTTATTGAAGTTGTTGATAAGCTGATCTACATTACACCAGCCCTGAGTATCTAGTTTTAGCTCAAAAGCTTCTGGCCGATGGCGCAGAGCCAGGCTCATTGCTTTGCTAATTCGTCTGATTTCTTTAGGGTTCATGATTTAATTGCTGTTTAATCGCTTCTGCCGCTGCTTCCAATTCGGATCGTCTTGCTGCCTTTGCTCCCCACTTCACCCTCATTCCATCTCCTCTATAGCGAGGTATAATATGTAAATGAACATGCATCACTTCCTGGAAAGCTGCCACTCCATTATTTTGTAATAAATTAATTCCCTCACACTTCAAATCAGTATGTTTTAGTGCTTTGGAAATGCGTACAGCTACCTGATACAGATGCCCTCCAAGCGATTCGTCTAATGTGAAAACATCTTGTACATGTTGTTTAGGAATTACCAATACATGGCCCGAGTTGATGGGAGCGATATCCATAAAGGCAATCACTTTTTCATCTTCATAGACGGTGCTTGCAGGAATTTCTCCATTGATAATGCGGCAAAAGATACAGTTGCTCAAATTATTTTCTTTTTGATAAATTGTTAACCTTCTTTGTAGATTAGGGGTTCCATTAATATAAATTTAAAAAGATGATTGATATTAAGCTAACGGATGAGCCTTTACAAGTAGAGGAATGCGTTGACTTTGTTGCCAGTCACAGTGCAGGAGCAATTGATGTTTTTATTGGTACTGTACGGGATAAAACCAGGGGCAAGGCTGTTTTGCATCTGGAGTTTGAGGCATATCAGCCGATGGCTATATCCGAAATGCGCAAAATTGCAGAAAAGGCTCAAAAGCAATGGCCGGTAGAGAAAATCGCCTTTCATCATCGAGTAGGACATTTGGGGTTAGGAGAAATTGCGGTTATCATAGCAGTCTCTACTCCTCATCGAAAGGCCTCCTTTGAAGCATGTCAATTTGCTATTGATACATTGAAGCAAACGGTACCTATCTGGAAAAAAGAAATCTTTGAAGATGGAGAAGTATGGGTAGCAGCACATCCATAAAGTCAGGCCAATGCTATCTCCCCTATTATCATCACTATATGAGCAAAAATATGCCCCAAAAAAGCAGTTTCTAAGCCTCTTTTCCAATACAGCCAGCCAAAAACCAGACCTCCTATAGTATTGCCAATTAGTATGTAAATCAACAAAGTAGAGGAAGGACTATCAACTACTGAATAAGCTATAGGAAAATGCCCTATAGCAAATAAGAGTGCTGCTATGGCTATAGCAATCCAATATATAGTTGAAGTGAGAGTGCGGCTTATTTTGGATAATAAAAAAACCAGGAAAGTCATCAATCCAAAGCGCATTAATATCTCTTCTGTAATACCTCCGTATAGAAAACGAGCGGCTATAGTTGGTTGTAGCTTTGCTCCTAACTCTAGAAACTCTTGGGGTAATAGAGGCTCAAAGAATTGGCTTGTTGTTAGTAATAGTAAGCCTGCTAATATGCCATAGGTGACGCCTGCATTCAATAAGCGAATACCCCCTTGTAACGGTTCTTTTTTTAAGACTGCTTCAAAAACTGGTAGACTCAGTCCTGAACGATCGTATAAAAAAGTACCCAATACAATAGCTCCAATTAGCATTATTGTTGGGTTAACGAGAACGAGCCATTTAATCTGGGAAGGGGTAAATTGTTCTTCCAATATAGTTTTAGCTTCTTCTGGCAAAGGGATATCCATTGTTAGCATGCTAAGTATACCAGTAAAGCCTAAAATGAAAAGAAGGAATGCAAGTTTTAGTTTGTACTGCTTCATGGATTTCCTATGAATTTGCAGTAAAATACCGAAATAGATTAATACTAGAGAGGTTTAATTCTTGCTTATTTCTTTAATCATTCATCAATTGTTCTATTGTCCCCCACATTTGATCGAACCCAGCATATCCTCTTGCTATGGCATATAGTTTTTCACCTTTGCGGAATAAAACCGTGGGGTATCCACTAATCCCCCATTGCCTATTTAGCTGAAACTCTGCTATTGTCGCTTCAACCGTACTTTGATCTACAAATGTTTTAGAAAAAGCTTCAAAATCAAGCTCGAGTTCTTCGCAGATAGGCTTATAAAAGTTGAGCTCCTTAGGGTCATTATTTTGAACATAGAAATGATGTTGTACTAATTCAAAAAAACGACTTTCTATTTCGGGCTTTAGTTTTCTAGCTGCTACAACTGCCCGACAGGCGGGTTCTGTATCATAATTAAAGGTATCTCTTTCAAATAACTCAAATCCAAAAGGTTGCCCAGAACGCGTATTAACTTCTTCCCAGTGGTGTTTAAGGAAGTTTTTGAAATTTTCATTCCATTCATCTCCTCCTCCAGGCCGAAGCCCTCCCAATACGATCTGATAGGAAATTTGATTTGCTCTTGCCTTTTCTTTCAGTTGATTCAATTGAGGTGATATTCCCCAGCACCAGGAGCACATAGGATCACCTACATAAATGACTTCTACATCATTTCGGTAATCTATCTCTATAGTTTCACCATCAAGAGGAGCGGGAGTACATAATCCAGTTTCTGGATCACAATAGTGTGCGTTTTGAGCCTGCATGGAGCAATAGTTTGTCGTTAGGATCAATATTAAAGTGGATATTCCAGAATATTTCATACCAGAACAAACAGAACCCAAGCTTCAATAGTTTGATTGTTGTCAAAAGATAACTGAGAGGAAAAGGAACTTCTCTTGTTTGGATGAAAAAAGACATATTTCGTCTTTCTATTTTCTTTACTACTCTATTAATGTTAACTTCTATGTTTAAAACATCTAGCTAACTATTGATGATGCTTTGTCGCCGTTATCTACCGAGCTTACAGCTACAACCTTATGTTGCCTGGTATTGGACCTTGAAACAGAGGACAGAAAAGGAGCAACCGATTGTGTATCGCCTTGTACCCGATGCTCATGTTGATTGGGTATTCCATCTTGAGACACCCTGGCAATTCATATACCGTCCTAATCATAATTCCAAGAAACGATTTCAAACCCATCTATTTGGGCACAGTACGGGTTTTATTGAATTGGAAATAGCCAATCAATTGGAAGTATTTGGTATAAAATTTCATCCCTGGACAGCTCACCTATTCTGTAATACTCATATGGGGGCAACTACCAATCAGGAAATTGTACTTACAGATTTACCTGCTCACGGTATTTCAGGTTTTGTTGAAGAGATGTTGTTAGCAGCGGATACTGAAAAAAGGATTCAGCTAGCAGAGCATTATTTAAGTAATAGGCTGATGCATTTTGATAGCCTTCAGAGGATTATTCAACAATTATCGTGGAATCGTTTTGATTCAAAGCCAAATTTTAATAATCGTAGATTACAACAGCGATTTAAAAGTGAAATAGGTATAAGTCCTAAAATTTATCAAAGAACACTTAGAGTAAATCGTGTGATCGATGAAATACAAAAACATCCTTTAAATTTAACGGATATCGCATATCAGTATGGTTATTATGATCAATCTCATTTTATTCGAGATTTTCAGAAATTTACAGGCCTGAGTCCCAGGCAGTTTATTAAGTCAATAGACCCAAGTGAGGATTTTTTGAACTTGAGGGTGGAGTGAGTATAAGTTGCTATCAGAGGATTTCGCTTTTTTACAATTCTTTCTATTCCTGGAATGTGATATTTGTAAAGAGGAGTAAGATTACTTTTCATATCATCATAAAGCCATAGAATCATGAAGCAACTCACCTTCTTGATATTCCTGTTTTATTGTCTTCCTGTACTGGCTCAATTCCCAAATATTAAATGGGAATATTCGATTGATGCCCCTGCTTTTGGTTCTGCTTCCGCAGCGGATTTAGATAATGATACTTATTATGAAATTGTTTTTACTACCTATACTAATGATGGCAAAGCACACTGCCTCAATGCTGAAGATGGCAGCGTGAAATGGGTGTTTGATATTGGTGGGTGTGGCGATGTAGCCCCTTTGATTTATGATATGAATAATGATGGTCAACTAGATGTAATTGTTAATGGCTCTTGTAATCCTACTATTTTCTGTATTGATGGAAATAGTGGCAATCTGATTTGGAGCCAGCCATCAGGAGGAGGCGATTCACCTCCAAGTGCAGCCGATATAGATCAGGATGGGCTGCCAGAAGTGCTATTTGGAAACTTCAATGGTGAAATTAGAATATTGAATGGTGAAGATGGCAGTACTGCAAAGATTATTCAGGCGAATCCTAATGGGAATGCCATTCAAACAGAACCTACTCTTGTAGATGTGAATAACGATGGTCAACTTGATATTTTAGCGGCCAACTTCTTTAATGACAACGGATTATTTGTCTGGGCATTTGATTATGAGAGCGGAACACCAATCTGGACAAATGAGCAGTCGATTCCAGATGCGGATTTTCATGCTTATCATGGAGGTGCTATAGCAGATATTGACAATGACGGACTTCCTGAGTATGTAATTGGTTCGGGAGCAGGATTTATAACGGCTATTAATTTAGAAGATGGATCGGAGTTATGGACAAAAGAGCTTAATGCTAGCTTGATGAGTGCTATCACTATTGCTGATCTGGATGCCGATGAAGAACTGGAAATTATATTTAATAATAATGACCACATCACTTTTGATGAAAGAATATGGGTTGTTAATGGCGCAGATGGTTCGGAAGAGTGGTCTTACCCTGTAAATTTTTCTTCTTTTAGAGGAATGTCTATTTCTGATATTAATGGCAATGACCAGTTGGATTTGGTGTCGGGCCACTTTATGGGAATGCTTAGGGTGGTAGAGCCTTATTCTGGATTGCTATGGGAATTGAATCTGAGAAATGAATTTGAGCATGCCAATGAATTTCCCTGGTTCGAAGCTGATCATCAACCTTTAATTGCTGACTTTGATCAAAATGGGACAATGGACGTTTTTGTGGTAGCTGGTTATGGTACTTATATTCCTGATTCACTCAATACAGGAAAAGCTTTTATGGTAGAAGCAGGGATGGGAAATTGCCCAGAATGGCTAATGTTTCGACATGACGCCAAACGCACTGCTTACTTGTCGACAGAAGAGGTAGAAGCTGCGTGCTTATTGGATGGGACAACAAGCACAGGTGTTTTTTTCGAAAATGTGAGTTTATTCCCTAATCCTCACGCTGGATTTTTTACGCTGGAATTTGATTTAACACAAAAATCAAATGTAAAGATTGATTTGTTAGATCAACTAGGCAGGATGGTCTACAATTTAGTGCCTGTTACAAAGATGGTAGACTATCAGCAACTGCAATTACAATACCCAACAAATTTATCCGCTGGAACCTATTTTCTTAGATTGGAAATAGATGGGAAGAGTAGGGGGTATAAAGTGGTGAAAAAATATTAAGATTATACATATAAAAGATTTACCTACTCAATAGCCCTGTTGTGCCTTTGCCCACTGGATATAAAGTCGTACATCATTTTCTAATCGTTGTAAAGTAGCCAGATGCATGCTGTCAGACTGGATTTTAGCCAATGCTCTTTCCTTTTGATTGACCTGCTCTAATAAAAGGTTTAAACTATCTTTTTGAGCATCTGAACTAGCTGCTCTTATTTGCCGATGTAAATCACGTTGTTGTTCTACTAGTTCGGGAATATATTTTCCGCCATCTCGATGGATGATTGTTCGATCATCTCGCGAAGAAATGGGAGCAATAAACGATTTTCCTTTTTCTGCGAGTGTTTCCATCTTCTTGATTTCACTATAATCAACCAGGTGTTCATCTATCATTTTGTAGAGTTTGCTGGCATGTTTTTTTCTTTTTCGCCAATCCTCTTTCGCTAATACATGTCTCAGCTCTTCCAAGATAGGATGCCCTTCTTTTATAAAATGGTAGTATTGTACATCACTCAAAAGCCCTATCAAGTCTTCCAGGCGATTGCGCCACTTCTTTACATTTTTAGTATCTCTGATTTGCTCCAGCTCATTTGCAAAAGCAGTTGTAAACGCTTCGCCTACTCTATGAGGCCGATTATATCTACTGATGCTAGCACCAAAGCGATACATTAATGCCATTACTTCTAGAGGATCTTTTACTCTATCGGAAATTTGAACGATTACTTGTACTGCTGGTGTTGGATTTTCATCATTGAATTGTGATTGACTATAAATGTAGTAATGAGTATATGCTTCTTCAAAGGATTTCTTCCGCTTTGTAATATTTTCTATTGCAGGTAATTTGTTTTCTAGAGCATTGCGAAAATCTTCGGTTTCTTTAGAATCGTGATAGATATGGCGAGATACAAAGGCAGCAGCATCTTCCTGGTATTGTTGCCAATAGTAATCAATTTGTTGGCGATAGTGTTTTACTACCTTTGGTTGGCTTAATCCTGGTGATAGATGTGTCTCATGTTGTTCTGCCATACCTTTGCCGTGATTGAGGTAGTCTATCCATACATATCCCAATTGATACTGCTCGTTGTAAGCATTAGCAGGTACCCGTATTCCGTTCACTTCAATAAGGGTGTCATACTTCATTTCCAAACCCTCTTTTTGAAATGCCTGATTGATAAAATCAATGGCATCTTCGCTCTCAATACGTGTAGGTAAACCCGTACCAAACATGATTGGCCTATAAGGCAAATTAGCAGCCGCAACAGGAAAAGGATTAGACAAGCTACCAGGAGATGGGCTTACATTTTTAGGTACATCACAACCACTAAGGGCACTCAGCAGCAATACTCCGGTAAAACCTGTTGTACTTAGTGCTTGTAGCATTTTCTTGCTAAAGGGGTAAGGGTAAGCATTAGGATATTCCAGGGGATTATCATCGAAATAAGATGGATATTTAGGCTGATATGCTTTGCGCAAGGGATGTACACTTAGTTTGGCGTTTTTGTGAGGCATAGCTTAAAGGTTTAATTCCATATGAGCAATAATAGGATAATCGGGATTGTAATGCTTGTGTATAAAAAGAGGTAGTCTTTTTTTCCACAAGCGGTCCGCGGTGCGATCTACGATTTCCATTAGTACTTGTTCATTATAACACACTATGGGACTCGCTTTTTCAATACTACCCGTACTCATAAAGTTGATACAACTGCACCATTTACTGCAACGATCTTCTAGTGCGCAGCCGTTGCATTCCGATTTTTCTTTTTCAGAGCAATGAGTGATATAAGCCTGGCATGCTTCATCAAAGCCATGACTGACGTGGCCTATCATGTATTCAGGCAAACCTTCAGTAGTGACAAACTGTATGCATGGATAAAGTGCTCCATCAGGAGCTATAGAAAACTGGCGGCTACCGATGTGACAGCGCTCATGAGCAGTGATTGGTTTGAATGTGCGGGTACGTATTCGTTCATCGAAAAAGCTTAGGTAGAATCGCTCATTAGAAAGCATCTTATTTTCATACCAATCAGCCAATTGTTGGTAAGATTTCTTTAATGTTTTAAAATCTTTAATCGTCCAATCAGAACTGTAATCCAGGGTAGTGATCAGGTATCGAAATCCCAGGTTAAATAAATAGTCTGCAGAATCTGCTAGATGCATAGCTGTATCAGGACTGATTACACAACTTACACTTGTGCATGGATTATAGCGCAGCATAATCTTAGCCGCCTCTATTGCTTTTCGACTCGAACGTTGCCCTCCCGCTTGAGGGCGGTGCTTATCATGGATAGATGGAGGGCCATCCAGGCTCAAAGATGTAAAAATACGACGAGCCATTAATTGAGCCATTAAGGGTTTGGTAATTAAGGTACCATTCGTACTCATTTTATAGTTGATGCGAAGATGTGCAGCTTTTTCCTCAAGGGTATCTGTAATATAAAAGATGTGGTCTTTTTCCAGTAGGGGCTCTCCACCAAAGAAGGTAATATCAAGGCGTTCACATTTTCGTTTTTCGGCTTCTTCCAGAAGAAAAGTAATGGAAGCGTCTACTATTTCTCGGCTCATTGCTATTGGCACTTTTTCACCAGTATAACAATAAGTGCACCTGAGATTGCAATGATGAGTTAAGTGGAATGTAGCCCCTAATGTCCTTTGCATAACGTGAGGTTTGTGAAAGCAATTCTAGTCACAATGGCATAAAATAGTACTTATATTTTTTATTGTATGGCTTTATTCCCCATCGTATCCGAAATAATATTTCAAAGCATTCATAAAATGTGATTTACGGCCATTAGATACGCTTATACTTTCCCCATTTTCCAATATTACATAACCTCCCTTTCCTTTTACATAGCGATCTAGACAATTAAGATTGATTGTAAATGAACGATGGATGCGTATAAACTGAGGGTAAGACTGTAGCATTTGCTCCGTATGACGAAGTGTTTTGCATACCATGATACGAGAACCATCTTCAAAGAGAAGGTTGGTATAGTTGCCTTGTGCTTCCAGCAAAACGATGTTTTCTACTTTTTTAAAGAGAAAGCCCTCCAAAGTAGGAAGTGCTATTTTTTTACCGTGCACTGGCCGAATATGTGCTGTTAGTGGATATCCTAAGGAATTTTCTTTTTGTTTAGGAGTGAGATGGATCGTTTTCATAGCTAATATTATTTTAATGTTGTCTTTATTCGAGTATAATATTAGGCAGTATACGATGAAAAGACAATCCAAATAAGGCTTATATGTCAGGTTTCAGAATTTTGTATATTGCAGTTTGAAATAGCAGCGAACTCCCCTTTTTATATGTTTTTAATACATAAAACCTTAGTTATAACCTAAAATTAACTCATGCCTAAGACGCCCTCAAGCAAACTCTACAATCTGGTAAAGTCACTCTCCGGCTCCGAAAAACGCTACTTTAAAATATTTGTTGGGACCCAGAGCCTCAAGGATAATAAGTACATTTTATTATTTGATGCAATTGATACGCAAGATGAATTCAATGAAGATGCCCTTAAAATGGTGGTGTATGGTACAACTGAAATTCAGAGTCGTAAATATTCAGAGCTGAAAGCTTATTTATATGATTTGATCCTTAAGAGTTTACAGGCTTATGATGAAAAATCATCCATTGGTTATCGATTAAAAAATATGCTTAAAAGTGTCCAGGCACTTTTTCGTCGCTCTCTTTTTGAAGACTGCCTTGACCATTTAGCAAAAGCTAAAAAGTTAGCCTATAAATATGAACAGTTTACAGCCATATTAGAAATACTTAGTTGGGAAAAACATATTGCTTATACACGTGCAGATATAGATTTTTTGGACAAAGAGTTGGAGCGTATAGACGCTGAAGAAAAAGATACGCTTAAAAGGTTGCGAACTATATCTGAGTACCGTAATATTTTCTTTCGCTTATTGGTAAGTTTAAGAAAAGATGCTTCATTGCGGGGTGAAGCTTATAAAGAAAAGCTAGGTTCTATAGTTGCAAATCCACTCCTTCAAGATTATATCTTAGCAGATTCGCATCAAGCCAGGGTGCTATATTTTAGGATTCTTTCTATCTATAATTTAGCTATATCGGACTTTCGTAAGTTTTACGATTTAAGTAAGACTTTGATTGATCTAATGGAGTCTAGAAAGCACATATTAAAAGAGGATGTTTCCGAATATATTTCGGCGTATAACAATCTTCTATTGAGTTGTGGAAAACTAGGATATTTCAAGGAAATCGACTATTTACTACAGAAAATGCATGCTATAAACCCTGTAAGTAAGGATGATGAGCTGAAAATTCATCGGCAGTATTATCAAAATAAATTTTCCTTATGTATCCTTAAAGGAGATTTTGAAGAAGGGATTAATGCACTTAGTATACATTTTAAAGAGAAGAAAAAATTTCCATCCAAACTATTTGCTACAAACACATTCTACTACAACTATTTTTATATTGCATTTGGTGCCAATCAGTTTGAACGAGCTCTAGAATTATTAAATGAGTGGCTAAACCTTCCTAATACTGTAGAACGACAAGATTTACAGATAGTAGCAAGAATCCTGAACTTATTGGTACACTATGAATTAGGCAATTATGCGTTACTAGAGCACCTAATAAGGTCAACACAACGATACTTAAAGAAGCGTAATAAATTGAATGAAGTAGAGCGTAAGATTATCAATCTTATTAAGAAAGCAACAGAAACTCCCTCTAAAAAAGATCTGAGAGAGGCCTATGAAGAATTAAAAAACGAATTCGAAGACCTCTCTCAGCGGCCGCCTACCAAAACCTTTTTCACTAAAGCATTTGACATCATGGCGTGGCTTGAGAGTAAGATTGAAGGAAAAACCTTTGCAGAAATTCTACAAAGGAAATTTAAGACTCAATTTCCAGATCAGGCTTAAAGAATAGTACCATTAAGGCTACTAATACCTGCTACTCTTTTAGAAAGAAGGTTATTTTCTCTAACATCAACTCCTTCCCAAATGAATGATCCAGATGAACCAGGACCTGCTGGAATTGCCTTATGGCCTCCTTTGATATTCTTTAAGTCCTTAGATTGAATAGACACTTTTCCAAAGTGCTTCAAAGAGTGTTTTTTTCTAGCCATAATATTTCCTTTTTGATGAAAAAAATTTTTGCATCATAAATATAATATAGCATGCGGCCTAATATCAAACCACAAATTGCTAAAAATCAGTTTTCTGATGTAATGATGATGAAGCAGAGGAGTTGTAGAATATCCTCTAAATTACAACTATTAATCGAGTATTACTAATCGGGAAGCTAGTAGAGCGTATGCATTGTCTGATAGAAAACAGTTTTGATATCGTACTTATGGTATCAACGATTTGGTGTAATCCCATGCTAAAGCACTTTCATAACCACGTTGTAAGAGATACTGAACTATTTTATTCCTTTTTTTATAGCTATCGGTTTCCTTCAGTTGATTCGCCTTCTTTTCTATTAATAATTGTAGGGTTTTGAGGTAATCTTCCTCTTCTATTTCATCCATTGCTTTTCGGATACAGTACTCTGATATGTCGCGTTGTTTTAATTCGCGTAGTATCCTCAACTTACCCCATTGTTTCATCCTGAATTTTCCTCTTGCAAAAGAACGTGCAAAGCGCTCTTCATTCAGAAAGTTTTCCTGAATCAATTCTACGATGACTTCCTCTCTCCAGTCAGGATATACCCCCATCTCCATTAGTTTCTTTCGAACTTCCTGATGACAACGGTCTTGGTAGGCGCAATAACGTTGCATTTTTTTTAATGCCTCTTCTTTAGAAACCCATTTTGACATATAAATTGTATATATTCGTCTTTATAACGTGTCTTTTCAAGACTTCTTCCGTCAAAATTACGCTGTTAAATTATTTTTTCATTCAAAACAAAACAAAACAACAATCATTATGGATTCGCTGTTTGACATGGAAGCTTTAACAAGCTCGATTACAGAATATGCCCCTCGTGTAGTTGGAGCCCTTCTTACACTTATTATTGGTTTTTGGATAATAGGTACGATTACCAGTGTTCTGAAAAGGGCAATGGAAAAAAGAGGCTTTGACCCCACTATTCGACCATTCCTTGCATCCTTAGTTAGTGTAGGTTTGAAAGTACTACTGCTGCTAAGTGTTGCTAGCATGTTTGGAATTGAAACGACTTCTTTTGTTGCTCTGTTTGGTGCATTGGCTTTTGCTGTTGGTATGGCCTTGCAGGGAAGCCTTGGCCACTTTGCTAGCGGTGTGCTGCTGCTTATTTTTAAGCCTTATAGAGTAGGCGATCTGATAGAAATAGGAGGTGGTTATACAGGTCATGTAAAAGAAATTCAGGTATTTAATACTGTTTTGGTTACCCTTGATAATAAAAACATCATTGTACCTAATGGAGTAGTAACCAGTAATGTGATTACTAATATCTCGGGCCAGGGAATTATAGGCGTAGAGTTGACTTTTGGTATTGGTTATAATGATAGCATTGATAAGGCACGAGAAGTTATCCTACGTGTAGGAAAAGAATGTCCATATATTCTTGACGATCCGGCTCAGGCTGTATTTGTTGGAGAACTAGCAGATAGCTCTGTCAATCTGGCTACTCGTCCTTTCTGTAAAAGTGAACACTACTGGGAAGCCTTCTTTTATATGCAGGAAAATGTCAAAAAAGCATTTGATGCGGAAGGTATCAGCATTCCATTTCCGCAGATGGATGTTCATGTAGATCAATAGTAGTATTTTAAATGTCTCAATTATTAGATAATGGGGCAGTAGGAATATACACTAAAGGGTCCCAGGCTTTTTCTAAGTAAGGCCTGGGACCTTTTATGTTGAAGTTTGTGGATCAAAACATCTTTCCTTGTCCGTTTGATTCTACATCAAAATCAATGCTATCTCCTGCCTTTAGTTTTCCTTTATCCTCTGTCATATTGGAGCCTTCATTTTTTGCTTCTACTTTATCCTTTCCCTCTGTTTCTATTTCTTTGACTCCCATTATGCGTTGGTCACTCAATTTATTACCAATGGCCTTCCAACCTTTAACATCAATGAAGTCTGCTATTTCTAACCGGCCTTCTTCTTTTTGAGAACCATTTTTTGTGTAATATTCAATTACAGGAGTTCCCTTTACGGAAGCAAAAAGTAGTTTGGTTTTATTGTGCTCGGTAAGGAAGAGAAACTTCTGTTTTGTGGTAGAAGTTTCTACCTGGAACCGCTTCACCATGCTCCAGCCTCGTTCTCCTTCGTAGTACACTACGTTGACAATTGTACCTGGACTGAATTTCGCAATATGCACTAAGTCTTTTGGCTGGAAGCGCATATTCAAATCAAGGTCATGGATCTCATAGCTCCCCTCTTTATGAATGGCCAGAATAGTATCGCCAGTATCAAAAGCACCGAGATATCTTCCTCTTTCATCTGTATTAAGCCGCCCACTTACTTCATCCATCCACACTTTGAGGGCTCCAAGGGTAGACTTGCCAACTTCTTTGAGTGTAATTTTCCGTACAGGATATTTTGTTAGAATATTTCCTTTAGCCCCGCGGCCTTTGATATCCAGTTCGCGAAAATCGAAATCGAATACCTTATTACGTGCACGGCTTCCTTGTGTAAGTTGGATATTAATTATTTCTGCCTCTCCATTAGGATTGGGAGTAAAGTAAGTCAGTTTCGAGCGAGCTGTCCCAGTTGTTAAATCGTATTCACGGTCGCGTGTAATGGCTGTTACGTTGAAACGTTTTACGTAAGTACGCCCTGTTTTACCATCTACATAACACATATTGTAGGTGGTTCTTTCATCTCCTTTTTTCCATACATCTACATGTATAATATCTTTACCTACAAATACTTTATCAGATATGCGGGTGACCTGAAATTTACCATCTTTACGGAAAACTATGACATCATCTATATCTGAACAATCACACACAAATTCTTCTTTCTTTAAGCTGGTACCAATAAAGCCCTCCTTTCGGTCAACATATAACTTGGCGTTGTTGGCCACCACTTCAGTTACTTGTATAGTATCAAAAGTAGTAATCCTGGTTTTCCGCTCTTTACCTTTACCGTGTTTTTTCAGTAAGTCCTCAAAATAAGCAATAGCATATTCCACCAGATGGTCAAGGTGATGCTGTACTTCCTTTAGTTCCTCTTCAAGCTTTGCTATTTGTTCGTCTGCTTTGAAAGAATTGTATTTGGAAATACGCTTGATTTTAATTTCTGTAAGGCGTACTAAATCTTCTTCTGTAATGTCTCGCAGGAGTAATAATCGGTCGTCCCCTTTTTTTGCTTTTTCATTTGGAGTGCGCACATACTTCCGCAATCCAGCCTCTACCGTTTCTAGTACCGCCTCCCATGTTTCACATTCTTCAATATCCCGATATATCCGTTTTTCAATAAAGATTTTTTCCAGGCTTAAAAAATGGAGTTTTTCCAGCAGTTCTGCTTTTCGGATTTCCAATTCCTGACGAAGCAACTCTTTTGTACTCTCAGTACTGATCCTTAGTAAATCCTCTACCCGTAAAAAGTGGGGCTTGTCATCAATAATTACACAAGCATTTGGGGATATGGATATTTCACAATGTGTAAAAGCATATAGTGCATCAATGGTTAGATCAGGAGAAACACCATTGGCCAGCTCTACTAAGACTTCTACATTTTTGGCTGTATTATCAACTACTTTTTTGACTTTGATCTTCCCTTTGTCATTTGCTTTTAGGATACTGTCAATCAAGCTGCTGGTAGTTGTGGCATAAGGCAGTTCTCGAATAGCCAGCATGTTTTTGTCTACCTTTTCGATGCGGGCACGAACTTTTACTTTACCACCACGCTGACCACCGTTATAATCTGTTACATCAATCATTCCCCCCGTCTGAAAATCAGGATATAATTTCACTGATTTTCCTTCTAGCAGTTTGATTGAAGCTTTAATGATTTCCACAAAGTTATGAGGCATTACCTTCGTTGAAAGTCCAACGGCAATTCCTTCCACTCCCTGAGCAAGTAGCAGTGGAAACTTCATTGGTAATACGATAGGCTCTTTTTTTCTGCCATCATAACTGAGCTGCCAATCAGTTGTTTGTGGGTTGAATGCTACATCTAGTGCAAACTTGGTCAGCCTGGCTTCTATATAACGAGAAGCAGCTGCCCGATCGCCGGTACGTACATCTCCCCAGTTTCCCTGAGGGTCAATTAACAGGTCTTTTTGCCCCAGGTTTACCAGTGCGTCACCAATAGCAGCATCTCCATGAGGGTGATATTGCATAGTTTGCCCTATAATGTTGGCTACCTTATGATAACGCCCATCATGCATCTCACGCATAGCATGCAGTATACGCCTTTGTACGGGCTTCAAACCATCCAGTGCAGTAGGGACTGCTCTCTCTAAAATTACATAAGAAGCATAATCTAGGAAGTAATCTTGATACATCCCCTTAAGGGTGATGATATTGTCATCCTTGTTTTCCTCTTTAATATCCTTAGTTTCACTCATTCGTTTACGGCTTGGAGTCAAATTTAGAACAGCGAAAATACAAAAAAAAGCAACAAAAAATAAACAAAAAATTTATTTAATCACAGATAAACACAAAAAGTTTCTAAAGCTAGAGCTCTTTTGCTGTTTTTTTATCTTTTTTTAATTATGGAAAGCAGCATAGCTACTTTTTTAGCCGTTCTACTTCTGACAAAAGCAAACTTCCCGGTTGTAAATGTTATTTAATTAGGCTAATTTGCGCTAATTGAACATACATGGATATCGCTTTGCCCTTAGAGTACGATGAGAAAAACTTAATCAGTGCATGTGCACGCCGGGAGCGCTGGGCCCAAAAAGTACTGTATGAAGAATACTACAGTAAGATGATGGGTGTATGCCTCCGCTATGCTAACACTGAAGATGATGCTTTGGATATACTACACGAAGGGTTTATTAAGGTATTCAAATACATCAAAAAATACCAACCTGGAACTTCGTTGTCAGCCTGGATTCGTAGAATAATGGTCAATACGGCTATCGATTATTATCGAAAAAATATTCGAAGGCGTACAGAAGATATAGAACAGGCATTTGACATAAGCTCTGAAGAAGCAGACGCTATTAGCCAATGTACAGAAAAAGAAATATTGGCTGCAGTACAGGAATTATCACCAGCATATCGTGCGGTTTTTAACCTATATGTATTGGAAGGTTATTCTCACAAGGAAATTGCAGAAATGCTGGACATAACAGAGAGTACGTCCCGGTCCAATTTAGTGAAAGCCCGGACAAAATTAAAAGCAATGTTGAGTACGAGACAGTACGGTTATGAAGAAGATTGACTTAATCGACAAGATCATTAAGAAGAAGCTGGAGGAAGTAGAACCATCAGTGAATCTCAATCATTGGGACAGGATGGAGCAGTTGCTTGATGAAGGCGCTCTAGATGAAACCAATGGGCACCCAGTAGGGGATGCTAAACCTGTTGACGAAGCAATTTTTGAAAAGTTACACCGATATGAAGCTCCTTATAATCCTTCCCATTGGGAGAAAATGGAAGCGCTACTCAATGAAACTTTTACCTGGCCAGCTCATGTGGTGCGCTATAAGCTAGCAGAGCTTAGCTTAATGTTGTTACTTTTCATGTTCTTTTGGCAAGGTCAAGGTAGTGTACAGAAACAACCTTCCTATTCTCAACCAGTTATTGCAGAAGACTCAAGAGAAAAGACTAATCGCAATGGACAGGATAATAATCAATTGTCGATAGTTAATCCTGATGATCAAAATGTTTCTTCAGAGATTCTCCAAGATGATGAGGAAAATACTATTACTTCATCACGGATTGCTGAAGGTTCTTCTATATCTGAAGTGGCTTCTTTTGAGGAACAAAAATTGATCGCAGCAAATGAGGCTAAGCATTTAGCAGGCAGCCTTATTACCAAGAAATATACTCGCTTAATTGTCTCTCCTTTGGCTAATTTGTCAAACCGTAATATTAAGCTGTTGCCACCGGTTTATCGTAGTATAGATATAGATAATAATATTGCTGCCTTGGGCGAAGACGAAGAAATACTTTCCATATTGGGACTTCTTGAGCCCATTGCAACTAATACCCCAGATTTGCTGGCCTACCAGGCAATTGATTTACCTGAAGCAACAGATATTATTCCTTCCAAAAGCAAGGGTGTTATCAGAATAGGTATGTTTGGGAGTGGTGAAGTCAATCATATTTTGATTCAGCCAAGCCAGGAGAAGAGCGCTAAAAAGCAAACAGTTGAAAGGTACTCCTTGGGATATGGAGGAGGTTTGTCTATTGGTTTGGATAAAGGAAAATGGGAACTAGAAACAGGAGCCATATACGCTGCGCGAAAATATCCTGTAGATGTAATATATAGATATGGAAGTTTGACCGATGGTATATTTGGTAGTGAGATTCAGGATGGAGAATTAAATATAATCAACGTACCTATACATTTCAGGTATAACTTCCTTCGTAAGAGTAAATGGAGAGTTTATGGTGTAGCAGGTGGTGCTCTTCAACTTGCTTTCCAGACAAATTACTTTGTTGTAGATGCTCCTCAGGATCTTCAATATCAGCCAGATCCAGCTAGCCCACCTCCTTCTCCTATGGCGGGGGCTGAATCAGAATATAGCATAGGACAACTCAAAAAAGAAAGTATAGGCTTATTTGAAGGAGGAGCATTTAATGATAACGCATACATCAGTGGTAATGTAGGTTTTGGAGTTGAACGTTATGTTACTGAACAATGGAGTATCTTTTCACAACCCGTTTATCAATACTCATTACATTATTTCCGCGAAGGCGTAGGGCCTAATAAAGATGGTATCAATAGCCTTTCTATTTTAATTGGTGCAAAAGTACGCTTGGAATAAGCATAAAACTGTCTGTCATTCCCCACCATTTACCTTCGTTGGTCATCAATTACCGATCACGAATTACGTTATATTCATATCGAGTGAAATATTCTTATCTTTATGCTAAGCTCAATATGAGATGATAAACTACATTCTACTGCCTAAAAATATGCATTACAATTATCGGCTATTAGCATTTATCAGCCTGGTTATATTATGGATGATCCCTTTCTCTGTTAATTCCCAGCGTTTGTCAAAACTGGTAGATGCATTAAATGTGGGAGTGGAACTGCATAATATTACCACTATTAATACAGATGCACTGGAGTTTTCTCCTGTATTCTACGCCAATGGTATTGTCTTTGTATCCTCGAGGAAAAAGCATGGGCCAATCGATAAGAAAATAGGAGAGACCTATTTTGAATTGTATTATTCAGAACTTGATCCTAATGGGATGCCAATGAGGCCTGCTCCTTTCTCTTTAAATATAAATTCTCAATATCATGAAGGGCCCGTTGCCTTCAATCGAGAAGGAACCCGGATGTATTTCACTCGCACTAATAGTAGCCATGGTATAAGTAAAGCTGATTCCAAAGGCAAAACAGGGCTTAAAATTTATGAAGCGGAGCGTGGATATTTTGATTGGGAAAATGTTCAGGAACTTCCTTTTAATAGTGATGAATACACTTGCATGCATCCTACTCTTTCTCCTGATGGAAATATGATGTACTTCACTTCCAATATGCCAGGAGGACAGGGAGGGTATGATATATGGGTTGTACTTCGACAGGGAGATAGCTGGTCAGAACCCATTAATATGGGGAGCAGGGTGAATACTCCAAACACAGAAGCTTTCCCGTTTATTCACGAAAGTGGGACCCTCTTTTTTGCATCCGATGGTTATAAGGAAAAAGGGTTTGGAGAGATAGACCTTTATATGATAGATATCTCCCAAAGTAGTTGGGGGGAAGTAGTTAACTTGGGCCGCCCTTTTAATTCTGAAGCGGATGACCTTGGGTTTATTTTAAACCCTGAAGGGGATATTGGCTTTTTCGCATCCAATCGCCCCGGAGGTTTTGGTAAAGATGACTTATATATGTTTAAGGCGCCTAATGGCATTCAGGGAGTAGAATTTCCCGACATGTCAAATATTGTAATTACTGCTTATGATGATCAATCGGGGCGACGCCTTTCAGGAGTTTCAGTGCGCATATTTGAAAATGATGGAATGGGCAATAGTGCCAAAGGGCAAGAGTTGTATGATCTGGAGTTGATGCCTTCAGAGAGTGGAGATGATAAAATGGTTTTCCGCAGGGTAAGAAAAAAAGAAGAAGATTTGGATCAGCCTAAATACCTTACCAATACTTCAGGTGAGGCATATGCTGTACTTAACAGCGCTAAAAAATATACATTGCTTTTGGCAAAACAGGGCTACCAAACACAGGAAGTAGCCTATGATCCATCAACGAATACCTATCTCCGTCCGGTCGAAGTAGGAATGAATCCTAGTAATTGCATCACATTGAGCGGATTAGTAGCTAGTAAACCTTATAACAAACCTATCCCTAATGCTTTGGTAAGGGTTATTAATCATTGTAATGAATCAGAAGAAACCTTGCGTACCAATATTAATGGAACTTTTGAACATTGCATTGAAATAGGTTGTAAATTTACTATCATTAGTGAGCGGGCAGGATATGCTAATGCTACTACTGAGATGTCTACCGTAAAAGTCAGGGGGCAACGATCTTTTGCAGCTGTACTGGAGATGGCTCCTGAATCGGCTAACATTCTTCGAGAGCCAATAGAAGAAGGCTCTGTGATTTTATTGCAAAATATCCATTACGATTTTGGAAAATCATCAATTCGTGCTGGAGAAGCCAAGGACTTAGAAAATTTAGCTAGCTTAATGAAGGCATACCCCAGTATGGAAATTGAATTGATTTCTCATACTGATTGTCGTGGAACAGAACAGTTTAATCTAGAGCTCTCATTGGCTAGAGCAGAATCGGCCAAGAAGTTTTTAATCAATCGGGGCATAAAAGAACGGCGCATTAAAGCTTTTGGCTATGGCGAAGCTTACCCTCTTAATAATTGTCGTTGTGATAAAAAAGAAGATTGCGAGGAATCAGATTACGAAGCAAATAGAAGGACAGAAGTACGAGTTACGCGTATGAATGAGCCTGTAAAATAATTTTTTACCCATTAAACTATATTATTATGGCAATAATGAAAGTAATTGAAATCCTTGCAGAGTCAAGTGAGAGTTGGGAAGACGCAACAAAAAAAGCAATAACTAAAGCTTCTGATTCGGTAGACAACATCCGGTCTGCCTTTGTTCAAAGCCATAGTGTTACCGTAAAAGATGGAGAAGTTGACAAGTTCAGGGTCAACCTGAAAGTAACCTTTGAGGTTAAATAATAACATACAACAATAGTATGTAGAGATGCCAGGAGCTGCTAGTGTCCTGGCATTTTTATTTCTTGATCCCTATAAGCCAGTTGATATAGCTTGCTTCAGATCCCAATCCCGGATATTTATGAAAATATATTTTCAGGATAGCCTCAATTTCATTAGCAAACTACGACCATTACGCATATGGAATGCTGTCCTTGTTGTAAGCTCGTATTACCTCTCTCGCTTGTTTCGGAGGCCAATCCAGTGGGGGCTGCCCTTTACAATCTCTATCGAACCTACTACTGCTTGTAACTTACGATGCCCTGAATGCCCTAGCGGGCTCAGAGCTTTTACCAGGCCTACTGGAAATTTAAAGGCAGATTTTTTTCGTAAGGCCATTGAGGAATTTCACCAACGATTACTCTATCTTATTTTTTATTTTCAGGGAGAGCCTTATATCAATCCCAAATTTTTGGAAATGGTAAAATACGCACATCAGAAAGGGATTTATACGATCACTTCTACTAATGGTCATTTCCTTAATAAAGAAAATGCTCGAGAAACCGTTCTTTCAGGCTTGGACCGGCTCATTATTTCAGTAGATGGGACAACTCAAGATACTTACGAAAACTATCGAAAAGGAGGAAAGCTAGAGGTTGTGTTACAAGGTGCTCGCAATATTGTAGCCGCTAAACAAGAATTGAATGCTCGTACACCTCATATTATCTTTCAGTTTTTGGTAGTTCGGCCAAATGAGCACCAAATAAGCGATATCAGGCAAGTGGCACAGGAAATTGGCGTAGACGAAGTGAAACTCAAGACTGCGCAAGTATATGATTATATTAATGGTAATCCGTTAATTCCGGAAAATGAAGCTTATGCTCGTTATGCCAGGCAGGTAGATGGCACTTATCGTGTGAAAAATCGTTTGCTGAATCATTGCTGGAAGCTTTGGCACTCCTGTGTAATTACCTGGGATGGAATGGTGGTGCCTTGTTGTTTTGACAAAGATGCCCAACATCGTTTAGGGGACCTGAAAAAGATGCCCTTTCAGAAAATATGGAAGGGAACAGCTTACCAGGCATTTCGCAAGCGATTATTTCAAGGGCGAGACCAAATAGATATTTGTACTAATTGTACAGAAGGTTGTACAGTATGGAAAGATTAAAGGGGAAAGCTGCTCAGTTTTCCTTTGGCAATAACACCTGATTTTAGCCTAAGTACACGCATTTTCAAGACAACTGCCTGAAAATTTTGGGGTTAGATAGCAAACCAATTAAAATTTACTCGGAAATTTTAGAACGGAATCTTATCTTTGCGACTCCTTGGGCCAGGCTATGGCCACTATCAAGGGGTGTGCAAGACATAGTTCTGCACATACTGACCTGTGAACCATTGATTTATAAAAAATCAGTCGAAGAGATGGCTTTGATTAGTAAAATTAGAAAGAACTCCTGGTTGTTGGTTGCATTGATTGCACTGGGCCTTATTGGATTCATTGTAATGGATATGACCTCTGGACAGCAGAGTGTATTTGGCAGTTCCCAAACTACCATAGGTGAATTTGGTGGCGAGAAGCTGGACTGGAATAAATTTAACCGGGTAGAGCAACTCCTATATGGAAGCTCTGGAGGAGATGTTTATGCACGTCGTAATCAGCTTTGGAACTACTTTGTAGAAGAAGCGATTGTAAAAGAGGAAGCTGAAGACCTAGGTCTTGGTGTAAGCCTTACAGAATTGAAAGACCTTCAATTTGGAACAGAACCAAGCCCTATTATCCGTCAGCGTTTCACGGATCCAAATACACGCCAAATTGACTTCCAGCAATTGCAACAGATCAAAAATGCAATTGAAGACGGTACTATTAATGATGATCCTCGTATGGTAGCCTATTGGGCGCACCAAGAGCAGGAAATTATCAAAGACCGCCTACAGTCAAAATTGAGCAATCTTGTTACAAAGGCTATTTATACTCCAACCTGGATGGCCGAAATGGGACATTCTGAATTGAACATGCCTGTAACCTTTGCTTATGTAAAGGTTCCTTTTGATGAGGTAGACAATGCAGATGTTACATTGAGCGATGAAGATTACAAAACTTTCCTTAAGGAAAACCGCAGTACTTACGAGCAGAATGAAGAAACTCGCAAGTTAGAATATGTCGTTTTTGATGTACTTCCTACAGCAGCAGATTCTACTCAACTCCGTCAGCGTATTGCAGAGTTGATTCCTGAATTCGAGCAAGCGGAAAATGATTCTAATTTTGTTGATCGTAACTATGGCTCTATCAATGGCAATTTCATGCCAAAGACATCGCTGAGCCCAGCTATTGCTGATACCGTTTTCAATATTCCTGTAGGTAGTGTTTATGGACCTTATACAGAAGGACGTGCTTATAAAGCAGTTAAGGTGATTGATCGTCGTATGATTGCAGATTCTGCGGATACACGTCATATTTTGATTAGTGCGGATTCTCCTCAGGCATTTGCAGCAGCAAAAAGCAAATTGGATAGCCTTGAGAATCTGATATTGAATGGAGGTGAAACCTTTGATTCTCTGGCTATGAAGTTTAGCCAGGACCCAGGTAGTGCTGATAAGGGTGGAGTTTATGAAAACGTTACACCAGGTCAGTTTGTACCTGAATACAATACGATTCTTTTTGAAACAGGCCAGATTGGCCAGTTGTATAAGGTAAGAACATCATTTGGATGGCACCTTGTTGAAGTATTGAGCCGTAGTAGCTCAGGAACAGAAAGAGTAAAAGTTGCTTATCTACAAGAGTCAATCATTCCTTCGGAAACAACGCAGGAAGACATTTATGCAGCAGTACTCGATTTTGTAGGTAAGAATAGAGATATCGAAGAATTGCGTACAGCTGCAGCTGAAAATGCGGATTTAGAACTAGAAACTTCTATCAGCTTAAAGCGCAATGATTTTTCTGTTGGAACCCTTGGCGGTGGACAAGCTTCACGCGATATGATCCGCTGGGCGTATAACGCAAATGTAGGGGAGGTTTCTCCTGAGATTTATTCCTATCAAGATCCTCAGGAATATTTCACCAACAAGATGGTTGTAGCAGCATTGCGTAGCAAGCAATCATCAGGAATGCCTTCTGTAGCAAATATTAAGGATGAAATAGAAGATCAGGTTATCAATGTGAAGAAAGGTGAAAAGCTGAAAAGCGAGATTAGTAGTACTGACTTGGCAGCACTAGCGAATAAATATAGCACGAAGATTGATACTGCTAATAATGTAAACTTCAGTGCTTCTTTTGTTCCTACTTTGGGTGTAGAACCTAAAGTTATTGGAGAAGCATTTAACCTTGCTGAAGGTAGCACGTCACAGCCAATTATTGGTAAAACAGGAGTGTTTGTAGTGAAAGTACTAAGCAAGACACCTGCAAGCCAAGCTACCAATATCCCTCAACTTCGTCGTAATATGGCTACACCGGTACGTAATCAGGTGCCACGCAACTTGATGGAGGCAATGAAGGATAATGCTAATATTGAAGATAATCGCTTCCGCTTCTATTAATTAGAAGCAGGGCACTGACACTAGTTTAAATAAAAAACTTCTTTGGCAAAAGGAAGTTTTTTCGAAGAACCATAAAAAAAATAGCCATGTCTGAAGAAATCAAAAATGCCGGAAGTAAAGGATACTGCCTGATGTACTTTTTTATTGCATTCTTGTTGTTCATCATTCTCGTAGTATCGATCTACCAGTACAATTTTAAGTTCATAGGCTAGCCTACTAAAAAAAAGAGCATCCGACAATCGGATGCTCTTTTTGATTAAGTACCAATCCTAAAAAGGTACTCATAAATATCAAACATCAGCATAGATCGACTCGATCTCCTGCTTATATTTTTCTCTTATTACTCTTCGCTTAAGTTTCATTGTAGGGGTCAATTCTGACTCCGTACCATCGCTCTTGCTGGGCTCCCATTCAGCAGCCAGAAGGTGGAATTTTTTAATCTGTTCCGTTTTACTAAATAGTGGATTGTATTCGTTGATAATGGACTGGTATTTTTCTATTACTTTAGGGTGATTGATTATTTCATCCATAGTGGTCCATTCTACGGTATGATTTTCACACCAATCTTTTAAAGCTTCCTGAGATGGTAAGATCAATGCAGAAACAAATTTACGCCGTTCTCCTACTACCATTACCTGTTCTACCAGAAAATCTTCTTTTAGTTTATTCTCAATAGGAGCAGGAGCAACATATTTGCCTCCTGAAGTCTTCAGTAATTCTTTTTTACGATCCGTAATTTTTAGAAACTGCTGACCGCCGGGTCCTGGTACTAGCGTACCTACATCTCCTGTACAAAACCACTGCTCTCCGTCAATTTCTTTCATTACAGCAGCAGTGGCTTCTGGCTTATTGTAATACCCCATCATTATATTAGGGCCTTTAGCCAAGATTTCTCCTTCTCCTTCCCGATAGATATCAGAATTGTGATCTATTTTAATTTCTACATTAAAAAGCGTAGGTCCTATGGTTCCCATTTTGGCACCTTCTGGTTCGAAGCGGCCAACTACTAGTCCAGGGGAAGTTTCAGTTAAACCGTATCCTTCTCTTATTGGAATACCTGCAGCTGAAAAAACTCTAGCCATCTTTACTGGACAAGGGGCAGCGCCTGTAACAATTCCTTTAATACTGCCGCCCAGGGCTTCGCGCCATTTACTGAATATTAACTTGTCTGCTATACTGCGTTTGACTCCATCGAGCCCTGAATACTTTTTGCCATACTCAAAATCATCTGTCAGGCTAAGGGCCCAAAAGAATAATTTTCGCTTAGCTCCTGTAAGGTCTAAGCCTTTGTTGTATATCTTTTCATATACCTTTTCCAGTAGGCGGGGTACAGTAGTGAAAAAATGTGGTTTGACTGCTCTTAAATCTCCGTCTTCTCCACCTAGGTTATCCGTTCCTGTAAAGGAAATACTTAATCCAAGTGAAGTATATACATATAGAGCTGCTCGTTCAAAGATATGGCATAATGGTAAAAAGCTTAATACTCGTTCTCCTGTAGACAAGGGGAATATTCTTTGCACTGCTTCTACATTAGAAACAATATTGGCATGGGAAAGCATTACGCCTTTAGGGTTTCCTGTTGTACCGGAAGTATAGATGATTGTGGCTAGTTCCTCTGTTTGTACAGCATTTTTGCGCTTTTCTACTTCTTCCTGGCCCTCATCAGTAAATATATCTTCCCAATAAGGACGTCCATCTTGATTGTCAAGTGTGAAAATCTGCTTTAAGCTTGGAACGTTTGCCTGTGCAGTATGTACTTTATCGTATAAATCATCTTTACCAGCAAAACAATAAGTAACGGAAGCATCATTAAATATATACTCGTACTCGCTTGGGCTGATAGTAGGATATACCGGTACATTAATAGCACCGATTTGTTGAATTCCGATATCTACTATTGCCCATTCAGGACGATTTTGATAGGTTACTAACGCAACTTTATCTCCTGGCTGAACTCCTAACTTGATGAGGCCTCGGCTCACCTTGTTGGCCAATTCAATAATTTCCTCCGTACTATAATAGCTCCATCCTCCTTCTTTTCTACAGCCGATCGCTTTTTTTTGAGGACAATGCTCCTGCTGGTAATAGATATAATCAAAAAGCCGATTAGGTTCCATCCTTCAGTTCCGTTTATTATTATTCAATAAAGGATTAAAATAAATAAAATTTGGAATAAAGGGGTTGCTATAGCCTAAACTATTTTTTTCTAAACTCTTGAAGATTGGTCGATATGCTGATGTGATTGACACCTCCTGCAGCATGATACGAGCCAAACCCATAATCAATACGGAAACGCTTGATTTTGATGCCTGCTCCCATGCTAAATCCAGCCATACTACCAAAGTTTTCGAGGCTAAGCTCTTTTCGCATGAAGTGGTTGTAACCAACTCGCAAACGAAAGTTTTCTCTTTTTCCGATCAAAAACTCACCATTGAATATGAAATGGCGAAAGAAGTTATCAAACCATATGCTTGACTGGCTGCGCTCAGTTTCTACCTCGCCAAAGAAAAGAGTAGATGGTTCCGCATTGGGGTCATCATAAAGGATATTCCAACGATTAAGATGACGGTATATAATGGAAAACCGGAAGGGTAGGTGGCGTAATCGTTTGGAAATACCCACCTGTATTTCAAAGGGAAGCGTTTCTCTATTATCTTCCCGGAAGGTTGTTAGCTGGTATCCGATATTTCTAAAAGCAAAAGTGGCAGTTATCAATCTGGCGGTATCAGAGTACATCGCAGCAAGATCAGCCACTAAGCCTACCGAATTATATCCTTCCAATTGTGAAGAAATAAATTTAAGATTACTACCAAGAGAGATACGGTCATAAACTGTACGTGATACACCTATTCCCACGGCATATTCAGCTGCTTTGAAAGTGCCTTCTGTTTGTCCCAGGACATTGGTTCGGTCAAATGTGCCATAATTGATATACTGAACACCAAAGTGAGTACTTAATTGGGGCTTTTCGAGATAATGGCCATAAGCAGCATATCCTTGTCCAATACCTGCGAAATGAAAACTATGATTAAAGGACAATTGCTGATGCATAGATGGATTGAGTGCCGCTGGATTTGCCGCAGCTAATGCAACATCATCGTCTCGCACTGTAATCAAATTACCTCCCAATGCTGTAATACGAGCCGAGTGAGACAGATTGAGAAACTCATAGGTATTGATTCCCCCAATCTGAGCGCCTACACTGGGGAGTATAAAGAAACAAAAAAAGGCAATGGGTAAAAGTCTATTCATTGGACGTTTCATTTTCTGAAGATTCCCGGGACCAAACGGTACGACATATTCCTTTTTCACAATTCATTCTACGAATTAACTCACCAGATTCATCATACAGTTTTAGCTCACCATGTTCATTATCACCATTCAAATAAGAACCTTCGGCTTTTAGTTTTCCATTTTCGTGATATTCTGTAAAAGGCCCGTTTTCTTCATTATTCCGAAAGGTAACAATTTCCATCAATTGTCCATTCTGATAATAGCGTTTCCAAGGCCCATCCATCGTATTATCATTATAAGTACCATTGATTTCTAACTGTCCATTTTCGTAATAAGCCTGAAAAGTTCCATCAAAGTGGCCGTCTACATAATTTTCAACTACCTGGGTATCGCCATTTTCATAATAAAGGATACGATAACCGCTGAGGGTATCATTGCGATATACGGCTTCTTCTACTTTGATATTTTTCTCATTGTAACGCTCATAAACCCCTTCCTTTCCATAGTCTTCTTTATCTCTTTGGTAAACTTCTGTGTAACCATACTCGTCTTGGGTGTTAACCGTTTCCAGGCGACTATTACATGCTGTTATTGCTAAGATGGATAGTAAGAAAATGTTACGAATCATAGGTATATGTTTTGTAACATAACGTGTACTATACGAAAAGTAACGAACTTCCTCCCGTAAATTGTTAATTAATATCTATCTTAACAGGGAAGAATTATTATGATGCAATGGTGGCGACAAGTATACTATTCCTTTCCAGTGCAGCTGATTGTCCTGCACTTGCGCTCTAACCACTTGTTACTGGCAATATGGATAGGTTTTGTGCTGTTGATGTCTGGCATTGTAGCTCGAAAGTTTGGTTTTCAGTATCTAATGCTGGACCCTGAATACCTGGGGGCGGTTAGCTTTTGGAGCTTTTTTATTCAGGGGATTGCTTTTGGAGCTTTTTTCATGAGCTGGAATCTCACTCTTTATTTATTGAGTGCTCATTATTTTCCCTTCTTGGCTACACTAGCAAAACCTTTTACCAAGTTTGTTATCAACAATATGTTGTTGCCTCTTGTATTCTTCGTAACTTATCTTGGTTTCATTGTTCATTTTCAGCATTATTACGAAGGAGTTGAATTTGGGCGTATCTTACTATATTGTCTCGCTTTTACTCTTGGTGGTGTATCCCTCATTTTGCTCTATTCCACTTATTTCCACTTTGCGAATAGAGATATATCCTATTATAAGCCAGAATTAGAAGACGCCTTGCAACAGCATGCTGTTCGCCCGCAAAAACAATTTAAACCGGGAAGGCGAAAAGTAGATTTGGAATATATAAAACTAGATGCCAATCGATGGGATGTACATAATTATTTATCAGAGTCTCTACGGTCCCGTTTGGTACGTAGTGTAGCCCATTACGATTCTAAAATGCTATTAAGTATTTTCCAGCAGAATCATTTAAATGCGCTCATTTTACAATTGGTTAGTATGCTGTTATTGTTGATATTGGGGTATCAGGTAGATGCTCCGGTTTTTAGAATACCCGCAGGAGCCAGCCTGTTTTTATTGGCCAGTTTATTCGTAGCAGTTATAGGAGCGGTCACTTATTGGTTTAATGAGTGGAGCATTACCATAATGATTTTGTTGCTGGCAGGGATTAATTTTATTACGCGCTTAGAACCTTTTGACCATACGAATAAAGCTTATGGTATGGATTATGAAGTTCCTCCTTCTGAATATAGCCTTGATCACCTTCAATCCATTTATAAATCTGGACAAATACAAAAAGACACTGCTGCTACCTTGCATATACTGAACAACTGGAAAAAGAAAACAAGACAGGAAAAACCTAAAATGGTAGTGCTTTGTGTCAGTGGTGGTGGTATGAAAGCCGCAACATGGAGCATGCAGGTTGTTCAGCAAGCAGATAGCCTGTTGAATGGGGAATTATTAAAACATACAGTACTTATTACAGGAGCTTCTGGTGGAATGCTCGGAATGGGATATTTACGAGAGTTGTATTGGGCAAAACAACAGGGTAAGTCTGTTGATCTTTACAACCGCAAGCATATTGATCAGCTTACTCAGGATATGGTCAATAGCATTGCTTTTACATTCATATCTAATGACCTGTTCCTCCCCTGGGCAACTTTCGAAAAAAACGGCAAGGTATATCGCAAGGATCGAGGTTATATACTAGAACAGCAGCTTAATGAAAATACAGATAGCATTATGGACAAACCGCTCATAGCTTATAAAAAAGCCGAGCAAGATGCTACTATTCCAATGCTATTTCTAACCCCCGCTATTATTAATGATGCTCGCCGATTAGTTATTTCTCCTCAAGGGGTATCTTATATGATGATGGCACCAGTAGGACAACGCCTTCCCAATGCTATTGAAATAGATGCTGTAGATTTTCGCTGGATGTTTGCTGCACAAAATGCAGATAGCCTCGGTATGTTGTCTGCTTTGAGGATGAACGCTACTTATCCATATGTACTTCCTAATGTACACCTGCCAAGTGATCCAGTACTTGAAGTGGTAGATGCTGGCTTTCTCGATAATTATGGCATCTTAGCTGCCACCAGATTTATACAGGTATTTCAAGACTGGATAAAAGAAAATACGAGTGGTGTCATTCTTCTCCAATTGAGTAGTTCTCAAAAAATAGAAGAAATTGGTACCACGGGAGGTGAAGGGGTTATAGAGTCATTATTCAATCCAATTGGTATTGTAGGCAAGGTATTAGTCACTCAGGAATTTGAACAGGACAATAGCCTGGGATTTATAGATGATATTCTGGGAGCCGAAAAATTTGAATTAATCCGTTTTATTTATCGGCCTACCGAAGAAGCTAAATTAGAAGCTTCTATTTCTTTTCACATTACAGAAAAAGAGAAGGAAGATATTTTGAGAGCTATAGAGCTTCCCGCCAATAGGACCGGGCTACGACAGTTAGAGCATTTGATTGCGCATTAAAATAAACAAATCTATCTCTGGTGTTATTTAATGTTTGTACATCGATTCTTTGAAGAGTAGTGTACTGGCAAGTTTATTCGCAGTAGACAAAACATATCGGCGAATAAATTCGCCGGTACGATTAGATGAAAAAAGAATCTATCTAAACATAATTTGGAGAAATGAGCAAGTACATTCTAAATGATAGCTGGTCGCTATTGTCCAGAAGTACTCAATTGCTCACTTCCCAAAGCTTAATTGACCACATGCAATATATAAATAAATCTGTAGTTGAACAGGCAATAGATTATATATCCTATCGGACAATGATTGATGATTTATTTGCTCAGAATAAAACAACTGGCGATAATCATAGTGAGGCAATGATACATTATACCAAAATGAACATCAGCCGGATGAAAAGATTGGATAAAACTACTCGTTTGTCAGAGGCTATGGTTGCTGATTTAAAGTCCATTGATCAACCATTGACTTTGCTAGTGATCACAGAAGCCTGGTGCGGGGATGCTGCCCAGTCGATACCTGTAATCAACAAAATGGTAGAAGAGAATGATTTGCTGGAGCTAAAATTCATCTTGCGTGATCAACATCTGGATATCATGGATGCTTTTTTAACGAATGGAGGGCGCTCTATTCCCAAAGTATTGGTTTTGGACAGTAATACCTTAGAAGTCTTAAACACATGGGGTCCAAGGCCTACAGAATTGCAAAACATTTTTATGGAGGGTAGATCCCAGGTAAATGCCATTGAAGAGCCTACCGAGAAAAAAGCCGCTTATCAACGACTAAGTACCGAATTACAAAGGTGGCATACAAAGGATAAGGCGGCTAGTATACAGCGAGAGATGATGGAGTGTTTGAATGTAGCTGCTGGTGTAAGCATGGGGTAGGGGAAGATTGCAGATCTTGGTGATCGAGTACTTTGTTGTTATGTTTAGAATGATTATTTCATGTTAGGTGAATTTACGAGCCATTCTACATAATTGTCGCTATTTATAACTTCAAAAGTTGTATTTGGATAAGTTGTTGTGAAAACTTTTGGCACCTTGGCTTTTTTACGAAAGTTCCATTTGAATTCATAAGCATGAAGTTTCCCCCCTCTATCTTCAATCCAGTCAATTTCTTGCTGGTCGTAAGTGCGCCAAAAATAATTGTATACCAGCATTTGTGTATATCTTTGATACTTTATCCGCTCAGATATTATGTAATTCTCCCATAAAATTCCAATATCATTTCTATTCTCAATTGATCTCATATCCCCAACTAATGCATTTCTAATACCATTATCGTAAAAATACCACCTCTTACCTTTTACAATTTCTTTTCTTAAATTTCTACTCCATGCTCCTACAGAATGGATGATGTACACTTTGCTAAGTAAATCTAAATACCTTTCTACTGTATTTTTACTCATGCCTAATTGTTTACCTAATTCGGTATGACTGACTTCATTTCCTATTTGAAAGGCAATCAGGCGTAATAATTGAAGTATTTTATCTGAATTTCTTATTAAATCGAATTCAAGAATATCTTTTAACAAATAAGAATTGATAAGGTCATCGAGATAGACTTTCTTCTGGTTTAAATTTGGAATATGAATAAGCTCAGGGTAGTTTCCATAAATCAATCTATTTCTTAAATTCGCATTCTTTTGAAAAATATCTTCTGTTTGGTTTAATTCTTCTTCTGATAACCCAAAAAGATGAAAAGTCTGCTTGCGCCCCGTTAGAGGTTCTCCTGTGAATTTCTCCAAATCAAAAGCGGATGACCCTGTAGCAAGTATTTTGATTCCTTCTATGGTATCGACTATTAATTTAAGAACATTGCCAATTTCCGGAATCTTCTGTGCTTCATCTATGATGAGTAATGATTTGTTTCCCAATAAATTTTTATAGCGCTGCGTGCTTCTATATTCCAATTGTCTTCTAACATCTTGGTCTTCACCATGTAGCAATAAATAAGGCTCTGATATTCTTTTTAAAATTTGTTGAATTAGCACAGTTTTTCCAACTCTACGAGGTCCTAATAATATCACTGCTTTATTAGGACGTAGATGGTCTATTATTTTATCTTCTATTTGTCTTTTAAGTAATTTCATTTCAATTGAAGTTGACTAAAATTACATAAAATTAGTCAATTAATGATGTATATTTAGCTAAATTTAGTCAGTTGATAATACTCATTTAGCTAAATTTTGTATTTATAAATCAATCTGAATGTTTTTTCTTTATTCTACTAGCTCTTTAATTGTTGATAAAACACCCTTCCAGAATTCATCAGAGCGCAATTTTTGTTTTTCGCTTGGTATATTATCTTCCGATACGGAGAGTTGGGTGTTATTTCCATCGTCTACTAAATCAAAAGTCCAAATCCTGTAATTTTCAGGGATGTCAGGAATTCCTTCGAGATTGCTCCAATGGGTGTATTGCAATTGAATGTTTGGCTTCACTTTCAGCAGGATTCCTTTTTCCTCGTACTTATTACCCTTAAATTCTCCTTTAAAAGTAATTGGATTTCCTTCCTTCCAATCAGTTGTTATTTGTGCCCCAAAAAAATATTCTTTTGCTATTTCTGGTGTTGTCAATGCACTCCAAACCTTTGATGTGGAGGCCTTGATATTGATGGAGGTCTTGGAGATACTTTTTCTATTCACTCGTTATTTTATTACTGATGAAAAGTAATGCATATGGTTGTAATAATGCCTGGTTTTAATGACCCTTATTCACCTGCTTAACATCAGTTTTTTCTTTTAAATTCAAAAACGATCCAAAATTTTCTTTGATGGGGATTGGTGGCTTGAGGTGGTAGAAGTCTTTGATTTAAAATAATCTCAAATAAGGCCTACTAACAAAAATGGAGAATCCCCAGGGAATGTTTGCCAGTATAATGATCAATCCGATAAGAAACCATATAGTCATGGTTTTAAATTTAGCCGTATCATTTACTTTTCTTTTAGCAGAATAAGACCCAAAAGTTATTGCACTAATAGCTAATAACATCATTACGCTATGTTCCATACCAAAAAAACGAATTTCTCTCAGCTTAACAGCATCCTTAAAATTTTCAAAGAAGTATCTGATAATTGGGCTAATGCTATACAAAGCGATCCCAAACATTAGTTGAATATGTGCTATAGTAGCGGTCCAATGTCTAATGTTATTATCGAATTTGTTGAATTCCTTTTTAGTTACCCAGCCTCTAATACCTACAATAATAGCAGTGACAAGGCTTAGTAATACGAACCAACGAAACATGGAATGACTAACTAATAATCCGTTATACATTTGTAGTTGTTTTATCTTTTGCTAAGGGGAAATGGCAATGTGCATTAGAGTAAGAAAACTGCTCCAACCGCATCAGTTAGAGTGCAACTTTATATTGCCTGAACTTCCATAAATATCAACTTAAATAGTTAGATGTCACTACAAAGTTCAATCAGGATCATGTAAAAAAATAGGAGGAAAAAGGGAGATGCTAAGACTTTTTAATCATTTTCCGATAATTCGAATGAGTAGGATATGTCTTTATCTTTTTTGAGTCATTTTCTCCATGAGAAGACTTGTGGATGTTTTATTATCAAACATCACTTCAAAGCTTTTCGGTTTATTTTGCCGGTATCATTTTTTGGAAGAGCTTCTATAAATTCAAAATATTTGGGGCGTTTAAATCCGGCTAGTTCTTGTCGACAAAAGGCCTGGAGGGATACTTCATCCAGGCTACTGCCTGTTGCAGCTACAATAAATGCCTTACCTGTTTCTCCCCATTTAGCATCGGGCACACCTATGACTGCAGCCTCCGAAATTTTTGGGTGCTGTAGTAGTACCCGTTCTACTTCTGCAGGATAAACATTTTCTCCTCCAGAGATATACATATTTTTGATGCGGTCTACTATAAAAAGATAGCCATCTTCATCCATAATGGCCATGTCTCCAGAATGAAACCAGCCATCCTCAATGCTCTTTTGAGTAGCTTCATCATTGCGCCAATATCCGGGAGTTACCATAGGGCCCTTGAGTAGCAATTCGCCAGCTTGGCCAGGTGCCGCTTCTTCACCATTAATATCTACTATTTTGGCAGATACATAAAAATTAGGTTTCCCTATGGAGCCTTTTTTGACGACTACGTCTTTGTGGTGCAGAGAAGTAAGATTTGGGCCTACTTCTGTCATACCATAGCCTTGTCGTATGGGGACATTCTTTTCATGCCATTGCTCGATAAGAGGAATAGGCATTGGTTCTCCTCCAACTATGATATAATATAGTTCAGGAAAAGAAGCTTCTGTAAAATTTGGTAAATCAGCAATCATTTTAAGCATAGTGGGTACTCCCATAAAAATGCTCACCTTTTCAGATACCAATAAATCCAAAATAAGCGCTGGTTCAAACTTCTTGAGTAGGCAAGTATAGCCTCCGTGGTGGAAAAAAGGAGTCATGAGTACATTCCATCCTCCGGTATGAAAAAGTGGCATGCAGTTGATTGTCCGGCTATCATTGTTGATGATCAGAGACATAGCAGTATTAATGCTATTCCAAAACATCATTTTATAGGTATACATTGCTCCTTTGGGAAAACCAGTAGTACCCGAGGTGTAAAGAATGAGAATGGGATCATCAGGGGAGGGATGATAGGTGATAAGTGAATGAGTAGTGGGCTGCTGATTATTATCAGTTGATTGATATCTGGCTACTGCACTAAGTTCTATCACCATCCCATCGTAATCTTCTTGCCTTACTTTCTCAGCGTATTTATCTTCAACTACCAGCAAAGCAGGATCAGAATCTTTGAGGAGGTATCCTATTTCAGGAGGAGCAAGGCGGTAGTTGAGTGGTACAAGAATGAAACCTGTCTTTTGGGCAGCTACGAGGAGGAGAAGGTGTTCGAGGCTATTATCAGCCAGGATTGCTACGCGATCTTCTTTTTTGATACCATACTGCTTCTGTAGTGCATATGCAAGTTGATTTCCTTGTTCGTTCAATGCTCCATAGGTAAGCGTGCGGCCACTTTCGTATTCTTTGATAGCTACTTTCTCGGGTAAATAATAAGCCCACTTAGCTGCCCAATCGAAATGCATAAATTGAAATTTTGAATAAAATCTACATTCTAAATGCTGCGCTGGCAAAGGCTAATCCTCCTCCAGAGCCAATGAAATATATTAGATCACCAGCATTCACTTTACCTTTTTCCCATGCTTCGTTGAATGCCATGGGGATACATGCCGATCCTGTATAGCCATAGTGATGCATGACGGTATATCCTTTTTCACGAGGCACCTCCAGGTGATCGAGTGTTTCCCAGATGGAATTTATATTGATTTGTGTGATAAAAAAATGATCTACGTCAGCAATTGGTACATCAATACGGCTGGAAAGTTTTTGAGCCATTGCTGACCACATTTCTGGATTGAGTTCTTTAGGAAATCTTTTGACAAATTTTAGTTGATGATCATGATTGGCAATGACTGTTTCGCTGACTGGCTGCTTAGTGCCACCAGCATAAATACCCATCCATTCGTTATACTCACCTCTGGAGATTAACTCGCTGGAGAGAAAACCTTTATTTTCTTCGGTACTTGCTTTTAATATCACAGCACCGGCACCATCAGCAAATAGTGTTACCGTCTTTTTATCCTCCATATTGAGGTACTTACTCATATTGTAAGCACCTATAATAAGTATATGATTATATTGTTCGTCTGCTTTGATGTATTTAGCGCCGATGTCCAATGCTGTAACAAAGCCTGCACAGGCAGTATTAATATCAAAGGTACCCGCATTAATTGCTCCCAATCTGTTTTGCACAACAGATGCTGTAGAAGGAGAAACAAATTCAGGAGTATCAGTAGAAAGTACAATCAAATCAATATCTTCTACAGAGATTCCGGCTCTTTCTATAGCCTGAAGAGCTGCTTTTTCGGCAAGATCAGCAGTGCTTTCGTTTGCTGAAGTCCAGCGGCGTTCGTAGATATGCACATTCTCTCTTAGCCAGGTATCGACATCTTCACCCAGCAATTCGTTAAAGTAGCTGTTTGGTACTATTTTCTCGGGAGCATATGCTCCGCTTGCAATAATGGTTGCGTTACGCATTACTTATATTAGTTTTTAAACTTACAGATTATTAGTGTTGGGATGACTGTTAGTAGGAGGCCAATGGTAGCTGTAAGGCCAGGATTGCCAAATGCAAGATTACTCTGTGGGAATAATGCTTCACCACCAAAGAATAAACCAAAATGCAGTACTAGTGCTAATATCGACATACCCCATACTAAGGTTAATGAAGATTTTTCAAAGAGTATACCCGCTAGTAGTGGAGGCACTGCTGCTATTACCAGGCCATAAACTCCTGCCTGCCCAAAAATTCCCAGCAATTTGGGGGGATTGAGCGTAATGAAAAATACCATCACAGCTATAGCTATCAATACAATATGACTGGCCCGCATAGCCAGTTTCATTTGTTGTGCTTTATCCATTTTCTGCTTGTTGAGATTAAGCACCAAATCATTCGCTGTAATAGTAGAAATACCCACCAATAAGCCATCTAAAGTAGACATGGCTGCGGCCAATAGAACTACACTGATAATAGTGAATACCCAGTCAGGAAATACATTTTGTAAATACTGTGTCATTACTAAATCTTGGCGAAATAATCCACTTACAGGGTCTACTAATTGTTCGGGGGATACCGCTGCATGCGCCCAAAATCCCGCCATCAACAACATCGTGAAAAAGAAAAAAGTAGCGGCAAACACTAAGATATAGCTTCGAACCGCTTTATCAGTTTTTACGTAAAGAGCTTTGGTTAAAATATGGGGTTGACAAACTAGTGCTGCACCAATGCAAAACCCGGAAATGTAGGTTGAAAAGTAGTCGTTATAAAGTTTACTACTAGGGTTGACCCACTTGAGTAAGTTGGGATCTTTGTCTTGAATCATACCCCAGAAATCTCCTGTTTCGCTCATTAATTTGATGCCAGACCAAACAATGATAGCCGTAATGAAGATCATCAAAAACCCCTGGAACATATTGGTGAACACATGGGCATAAGTCCCTCCAAAAAGAACGTAGCCTGTCACAAAGATTAAGGTGATCAATAAAGCAGTAACATTACTTACGCCCAGCAATTTTTGCATGACGATAGAAATACCTCCTACCAATAGCACAATGAAAGCAATAGTCAATAAGTTGATGAAAGCAAAATAGAGGGAAAAAGCAGTTGATCCATATCTCTTACCAATCCAGTCAGGGATCGTTAGTGCTTTCATCTCTTCTCCCATTCGGCGAAATTTGAAGGATAGGATAGAGAGCATTAATACAAAACCCAGAAATACACTGATTCCCAAATGCATGAAGGCAGCCAGGCCATCAACGTATATAAAACCAGGATTGATGATAAAGGTAGCTGCGGAGGCGGTAGCTGCGGCCAATGTGACGCCTACACTAAATGGAGAAATATCTCCTTTCCCAATTGCAAAACTGCTAAAGTCTCCTGTTTGCTTGTGTCCAAGCCATCCTAACCAGGCGGTGCCTACTAAATAGATGCTGAAAAGTATCCAGGCTAAGGTCATAAGTTATGTTTAGAGGCGATCAAAAAATAGCTGAAAGTGAAGCATACAAACACCAGAAGCCGGAAATATTACCTTCCAGCTTCTGGTACTTTGCAAAGTTAAAATGGAAGTTCTACTTTTTGCTTAGAGCAGGAAGATCTACAACCACTTCTAGTGTGTAAATTCCTCTCGTTGGTGCTGCTGCGGTAAATTCGCGCAAATCCTGATTGAAAAGATTTACAGCAGAAACAGATGCTCTCAACCAATCATTAAAACGGTATCCAACATTTAGGTCTACTGTCACGAAATCGCCAAGTGGGCCATAGTTGTAACTATCTGTACTGCGAGCATCTTCTACAATTGGTGTGCCACGCCAAGTCATAGGTTTTCCATCGTCATCTACCAGTGTTTCAGATGCAATTTGGAAGCTAGAGAAGTAATTGTAAGATTCTACCCAACGAGCATATGCTCCGCCATAAAACTTGTCGCCACTGTAATTAAGCCCTAAGCCTGCTCTGTTGTTAGGAGCATTTACGAGGATATCAAGCTGGTTTACGACACCATCATTATTGAAGTCGTTTTCTTCCAGATTGTCCTCATCAACAGAATAGTCAAAGAAGGAATAATTGATGTAAGCATTTAATTGAGGAGTAAAATAGTAGTTTAGGTTCAGATCTGCACCATAAGTGTTTACTTCTCCAAAGTTTACATAAGTAGCTACAAGGCCTTCCAGGCCAATTGCAGCATAAAGGTCATATAGAGCATCGCTTTGTACTTCTCTCAGAGGAACTCCTCCTCTTGAAGTAGCAAAAAAGACAGATACAGGGCTTAGGAAGTCCTGACTGATATTGTAGTAAGCATTTGCATCTATGAAAAGCTTGTTAGCAATTAATTGTCCACGGTATCCTAATTCGAAAGTTTGTAGTTTCTCTACCTTCTGTGCTTCCAGCGTTGTACCATCTGTTAGCTCAAAACCTTCTGCATTACCAAGAATTAAACCATTGAACAGATCACCAAACATATTGAGGATAGTAGGAGCAGCTATACCTTGGCCATAAGTCAAACGCCAGGTTCCCATATCTCCTACGCGTAGAAGGCCAAACTTAGGAACAAAGTTGAATTCATAAACATCATGATAATCTGCTCTTGCAGCAGCTAGTGCTTTCCAGCCTCCGCTAAAATTGTAAGTCAGGTGGGCATAACCACCATATTGATTGACAACAATTGCATCTCCATCATAGAATTCATTATTATCATTCTCCAAAAGATAAGACCCAAGGCTATTGGCACGATCTTGTTGCCATTGAGCACCTGCAATCAATTCCAGCCCACCGAAAGAATTATTGTATTGTATTTCAGAGTTCCATCTGTCAGAGTCATCTTTAAATTTTGCGGCAGTAGAATAAGAGTGTTCTCCTCTTGCTTCTTCATCACTCAAACCGGCATCGATACCTGCATAGTAAGCTTTTGTACGTTCATCAATAGAGTAAGTATCATCCGTTTTACTTTGAGTATAAGCTGTCTGGAAGAAGAAGTTTTTGTAGTCCAGTCTCAATTGGCCATAAAAAACACGCCAGTCGATAATCTGATTACGACCTACATTGGTTGGAGAAAGATAATTACTATTACTATATCCAGTGTTTAGGATAATGTCAAAGTCTTTCAATGGTGTGAAGTATAGTGCTCCTTCAAGACGAGTGAAATTTACATCATTATTCAGTTCCAACTCGTTGTAGCCTTCCTTAATACCATCAGGTATATCATTGCCTAAAGAATCTACAGCTCCCACTCGGTCAATGTAAACAGAATCAGAAAACTCAAATTCTGTAGCAGCAGAATATTCGCCCATGATTTTGAAAGCAAATTTGTCATTTACTACTTGTGCATGGCGTAAACGGGCACTGTACAATGAGTTTCCATCACCATTTACTCCGGCATTTAGCGCTACTGTTGTACCAGCTGAAGTACGAGGGTCTTTAGTGATTGTATTGAGCAATCCATTGTGAGCATTCGGGCCATATAAGGTTGCATTCGGACCAAGGATAACTTCAACTCTTTCAATATCTTCTTTTATCGTTGTGTTTAGAGGGCCAAGAGGTAGCCCTGTAGCGATCAAAGTTGAAAAACGGCCATCTGTTACTTGTAAGTTTTTTGAATTGAAGTTAGAGTTGAAACCGCGGATGTTAAAAGCCGGGGTAGCAATACCAGCTCTGAAATATTCTATACCTTTCTGGCGGGCGATCAATTCTGCTGGGTTACCTGCATATTCCTCAATTTCACGAGCAAAAATAGTTTCGATTGTAGCCGGGCTTTCTGTTAGCTTTTCTGGTTTGCGAGAACCAGATACAACAACGGCATCAAAAGTGGCACCTGATTCTTGTAGCGTGAAATTTAAAGTAGTGATTTCACCCGCTTTGACCATTACCTCTTGTTGCGTTTCAGTATACCCAACATAGGTTACATTGATAGTTTGCTGTCCGGCAGCTACATTAAGTGTATAGCTACCATCTGTACCAGTGGCAGTACCAGTAGCAGTACCAACGACTAAGATACTGGCACCAATTAAGGGCTCACCAGCTTCGTCTGTAATGGTTCCGCTCACCCTTCCTGTTTGGGCCTGGCTGACAATCACGGCTGCACATAGCAATAGGAGTGTAAAGATGCTTTTCATGATTAGAGCTTCTTTTAAGGTTTGATATGATTGGTTGAAATAAGTAGTTAGTTCGAAATCAAATTGCAGGATGTGTAATTGATTCCGTCAAAAATTCTGTCGACAAAATAGAATGGTAAAAATGAAGCGCATAAATTTTTGACAAGGCCACTAACCTTGACTTTAACACATTAAGAAGAAAATAATCAAATCAAAGCCTTTAATTTAAAGGACCTCATAGGTAGAGGTAGAGATGGGTTGACTTTTGTTTTGGCTTATTGTGTTTTTAGGAAATTAATGATGGCGATGTTGACTAGGAATGCCTGTTCCCATTGAGGAAAATGCCCCGCATCTGGAATTAGTGATAGATAGCTGTTGGGGATTTGCTGATGGCCTGCACGTGCTATCGCTTGTACACTAAGATGAGGATGTATGAGCCTGTTAGGAATAAGTTGATCTTCTGTTCCATAAAGAATAAGGGTGTCTTGCTGAATAGATGAAAGCTGTTCGAAAATGGGCTCTTTCAACATACCTTTAATACAGGCAGGAATCATTTTACAAAAATGATCATAGGCTTCTCCTACTTCCCTCATTATCATGCGGTCATCTATCATAAAGCGGGCATCTTCGGGAAAGTGGTGAAAATTGATTTCAAAATTTCGGATGATTTGGCTGGCAGTGAGCGATTTGATAATACCAGGAGTTAGCGTTATATCAAACCAGCTTTTTTCTCTTTCAGTAAAGGTTTCGAAGCCTGCAGGAGCTATTAGTATTAGTGACTTAATGACTTCTTGTTGTTTTAAGCTAGTCATAACAGAGATGTGCCCACCCATAGAGTGCCCAATAAGTGTGACATCTGACAAGCCCAAAGCTTCTATGAATTCAAGGATAGCTTTGGAAAAAAAAGACATCGTAAAGGGAAAATCCTTTTGGCTAGATTTTCCATAGCCAGGTAAATCGATGGCAATACAGCGATAAGAGCGGCGAAGTTCATCTATATTTTTTTTCCAGGCATGCAGGTTACTGCCCAATCCATGAATGAAAATTAATGGAGAACCACTCCCTTCATCCACATAAGCAAGAGAAGGTACAGAAGGTGTACTGACCGTTTTAACAGGATAAGGATATCTCCAGCTCTTCATAAATTTGATATTGGGTGTACTTGAAATAGGGCATGATGATAAGCATATATATACGAATAGAAAAACTGGCTATAAGTATTGAGTATAAATCAACCTTGTTTTACTGAGGGCGTAATGGGTTGATATATAGAGTTTTAGTGTGGTTGGGTTGTTTGAGGAGTTGTTTAGTCAAGGTCATTGATGTTTTTTTTGTAGCATCAAAGCCCTGTAATGCTAGTTATATTGAGGCGACTTCAAATCATGCTAATTATCAAAATTAAACAATGGGTAAGTTACAAGATAAAGTTGCAATCGTTACTGGAGGTGCTAAAGGAATTGGCCTGGCTACTGTTAAAAAATTTGTTGCAGAAGGCTCAAAAGTATCTATTTGGGATATAGATGAAGAAAGTGCCAATGAAGCAATTGCTGAATTGGGAGCTGATAAAGTAAGTTTCCTTAAGGTGAATACCGCTTCATTGGAAGCTGTAAAAGAAGCTGCAGCACAGGTGAAAAAGACCTACGGAAGTATTGATATTCTTGTAAATAATGCAGGCATCACTCGAGATTCTTCTATGAAAAAAATGACGGAAGAACAATGGGATCAGGTGATCAGCGTAAACCTGACCGGTGTTTTTAATTGTGCAAAAGCAGTGTTTCCATATATGGCAGAAAATGGTTGGGGGCGTATTTTAAATGCGGCCTCAGTAGTTGCTTTATATGGCAATTTTGGCCAATCTAATTATGTAGCAGCCAAAGCAGGTGTAATTGGTATGACCAAGGTATGGGCTCGTGAGTTTGGCCGCAAAGGGATTACTGTAAATGCAGTAGCACCAGGCTTTATTAATACAGATATGATGAGCACTGTTCCTGAAAATATTTTGGATGGCCTTCGTGGAAAAACGCCACTAGGCCGTTTGGGAGAAGTAGAAGATATTGCTAATGCCTATGCTTTCCTAGCATCGGATGAAGCAGCCTTCATTACAGGCACGACTTTAAGTGTAGATGGAGGTTTGGTCCTTTAAGATAAGATAATACACCACCTATATTCATGTAGATAATTGGGTAATGACAAAGAGCATAGCCTATTTACAGACTATGCTCTTGTTTTGTAACTTAACAGGATGTTGAAATGATATTAAGTCATCAACAACGATCTTATCTATTACATATTCATTCTGCACCCCAATAAGCCGAAAGCAAAATCTTCTAATAACTGTTCCACTTCGCTCAAATCTCCATCTTTGATTTTGACATCTGTTAAAGAAGGAAGGTGCATTGCAAAATAGATATGATTATTAGCCATCTCTAATAGAGTACTCGCCAAGGCTCTTGGATAAGTGTAATCAGGTTTAATTTCAGAGATGATTTTGGCAATGCTTCCTGAGAGCCCTTTATAGGTCAGGAAAAAGCCGTCCTTATTTTCTTTATCTACTTCCTTGGTGTGATATGCTTTGGTCGATTCTGCTACTACAATACGATGTAAAATGTCTTCGTCTACGAATTCTATAGAAGTATTCCTTCTGGTTGTATCTACAATAGATTGGATGGCGATTTTAAGCTTCCTCTTAGGATCATCAATATTCATAGTGTGATAATCGATCCTAAACTTCATCCATTCCCAGTACCAACATAACAGATAAACCAGGAGCAGGTGCTTGTTTTCGAAATATCTATATACCGAAGCCTCTGTTGAACTAATGCGTTCTGCTAGTTTCTTAAAGGTGAAGGCTTCAAAACCGATTTCATCAATTAGTAGAATGCTATACTGAATGATACGACGCCCCAGCTTAGTATGCTGAGGGTCTCTCAGATATAGTTTATCATTCAGTTGCATTTGAATAGTAACTGCCATAATCCAGTCGCTTTAGAAGAGCCAGATGCAAATTTAGAAAACTTTAGCTTTCTAATTGATTGTTGTTTGATTGCATAGATGTACTTTTTCCTTCTGCACTTTGTTCGTCGGCAAGATATTGCAGGTTTGCTTCGTGTATATAAGGCTTTAGCCAGCGTGTACAGTCAGCAAAGGTTTCAAAAGAATATTCTTCATTGATAAGCCCAGGAAGTAAGTTAATTTGCTCAAACATATCCTTTGGTTGTCCATGCAAACCAGTGAAAGCTACTACGATCCCTCGCTGACGAAGTCCCAATACTGCCTCTTCCATCGCATACAAGCCGGATTGATCAACATAAGGCACTTTTTCCATACGAAGGATTACTACCTTTATTTCGGGTAAGGCGTTGACCATTTGCTGGAAACGAGATGCAAATCCAAAAAAGAGCGGGCCATCTAAGTGCTTAATATAGATTTTGTCACCAATTTGCTCTATAATGTTTCCTTCATCTTTCCATGGTACTTCTCTTGCGAATTCTTTTAGAGGTGCTGAATTTGTGCGATATTCTACCACATCAGAGATTTTCTTCATAAATAATATTGCAGCTAGTATGAGTCCAAGAGCTACTGCTACTAAGAGGTCGACAAAAACAGTCAGTAGTAACACAGCTATCATAACGGCTGCATCAGAGCGTGGAACGCTTCGTAGGTGTTTCAAACCTTTATAATCTATAATACCAATACCTACTGTGATAAGAATGCCCGCTAGAACAGCATTGGGTATATAGGCTACGATGGGGCCAAGCCCTAATAACACAGCTAGTAAGAAAAAACCAGAGATAACTCCTGAAATTTTAGTTTTACCTCCAGATTGTACGTTGATAACAGTACGCATGGTTGCTCCTGCACCAGGTAAACCGCCGAACAGAGCTGCAGCCATATTACCTAAGCCCTGGCCAATCAATTCCTGATCACTATCATGTCTTGTCTTCGTTATATTGTCTGCTACTACTGAAGTAAGCAAAGAGTCAATAGCACCAAGAGCCGCCAGTGTAAGAGCAAACTCTAATATAATCCCTAAGGTACCCAGATTCATATATGAACCAAAGAAGTTAAGGTGTATGGGAGGAATTCCACTTTCCACTGCACCAATTATGGGGATTTGCCCCCTGAAAAGGAAGAAGGCAAGTGGGGTGACAATAATCAGGGAAACTAAAGAACTTGGAATAGCCTTAGTGATCCTTTTGAAACCGTAAATAATGAGGATCGTCAGTAGCCCAAGTCCTAGGTTGATCCAGTTGATCATGCCGGGAATACTAAACGGACGCATGATGTTTAATATAGTACCTTTTGTACCACTTGCTTCCTGTTTTGCTAAACGCTTAGCTTCGTCGCGTATTTCTTCTACACTGACCGCTTCTGCTCTACGAGTTGTTTCTGCCAGATCTTCTTTGCTCATAATCCCGCTCAAAACACCTTCAGCCTCTTCCTGTTGTAGGATTTTTTCCAAAATTAATTCTTCTGCATGAGGCATTTTTTGATCTACTAAATCAGTATCATTAGTAGGGTTGTAACCCAATAGAGGAAATATTTGAGTAATGATAATAATAACTCCGATACCACTCATAAAACCAGAAACTACGGGATAAGGTATATACCGTATATATCGGCCGAGTTTGATGACTCCCATCAGGGCTTCTATGGCACCAGCTAAAAAGAAAGTGGCAATAATTAATGGTAGTGCTTCTTCAACAGAAGTTGCACCTGACTTTGTAATGGCACTGGCAATAACTGCTGCGGAAACTACGGTCATAGGAGCAGTAGGGCCACTTATCTGTGTGGGAGTACCACCAAAAAATGCTGCAAGTATTGCTATTGCAATGGCGCCATATAATCCAGCCATCGCACCTAATTCTGTTTGAGCACCAAAGGCCAATGCTAGTGGAAGGGCAACAATACCAGCAGTAAGGCCACCAAAGAAATCCCCCCTGATATTGGAGAAATCAAGCTTGAAGACGTTTTTCATGAATGTTTAGTATAGAAGTTTCACATATATCATCATCTGTAATCAGGTAAAGCAATTACAAATGATAGTTTGACTCTCAATATAGTTAAATCTTTAAAAGAAAAAAGGATTAATCCTATTATTTATGAATAGCTTAACGAATAAAATCAATAGACTTGCTGTTATGAAAGCATTGCTAAATGCTTAGATGGTAGCTGATTTTTAAATACTTAACTTTTAAAAGTACATTGTCGTTTCATCATTGATAATGTACTTGTATACCCTTTATCTGATCAACGTGATCTTATTGTTTGAAGTGGCCATTTCTTATTTGATTGTAGGAGTGTGTGAGGACGTTATCAATTTTCTGAATTCTGCTATAAAGGTGCAGAATAATGATTATAGCAAGCCAGGGGATGCTAATTGGTGTTACTTTTTAATTAAAAACATCTGATTACTCAGTATCTGTATATTGTATTTCCTCACCCAGATAAACCAATTTAAATCCTTCCTCTACTTTCAGGCTGCTGAGGTCATGAGGAATAATTTCTATGGGTCCGCTATTGGTTTTTACAAACAATGGTGCAGAATTGTTTTGTTTGGCAATATGCTGGATTAAGTGTTTTAGTGTAGCTACGGTTTTTATTTCTATTTCGTGTATTTGAGGATAATCACGAGCAATTTCATTGAGATTGAGAAAGTCATCGTGAAGAGAAAAAATCCCCTGAGGAGGTAAGTCTGTTGTATTTGTTTTCAACTCATCAGGAGTAATGAGCCGGAATGCTCCATTTTCTCCAAATATTTTCTGATACCTCCTCATGACATACTGATTGACATCTACGCTGCTGGTCATGGCAATCATATAACCCATATCCAGTAGTTCGAATTGCTCAGCGAGATCTTCTGTGTAGATATTGACAAGGAAGGCTTCCAGTCCATCATCCTGAGCTTTTTGTATGCTACCAGCATTATTATCTACGAGCACAACATGGCGGTCATTGTCTTTTAAATATTGGCCTATAATGCGAGCCGCTCCATTGGCTCCTACTATTAAAATACCTTCTGATGCTTCTAGAGTTACCTTTAATAAACGGGCTACAAGACGGGCAGTGGTAGCATTAATTAATACAGTACCTAATACAATCATGAATACCAGAGGTGTTAGGTATTCGGCTTGTTCTACGGGAGGTGTTTCATTGGTAAGCGTTAGTCCAAATAGAGACGCGATACCTGCTGCAACAATGCCTCTTGGCCCTACCCATGAAATGAATAGCTTTTCGCGAAAGTTAAGACTGGCTTTATTACTACTCAGAAAGACTCCCAAAGGACGGAGAATAAATACGACAAAAAGGAATAGCCACAAGGAGTTCCAGTCTCCAAGGATGATTTCAATATCCTTTACATCGATCATGGCGGCCAAAATGATGAACAAAATACTAATAAGTAATACGCTAAGAGATTCTTTGAAGGAAAGGATTTCTTTAATGCGGGGGACATCCATATTGCCCAAAATCATACCCATGATAACTACTGCTAATAGGCCAGATTCGTGCGCTAACATATCTGAGAAGGTGAAGACTGCTAAAACCGTAGCGAGCGTGAATACATTAAGCAGATAGTGTGGAATCAACTCCGCTTTTAATAGTCTATATAAAGCAGAGGCAGCGATTGCTCCAGATGCCAAACCTATTAAGATAATTCTGAAAAAAGATATAAGAGCATGAGAAGTAAAAGCTACTCCGCCCTCTGCCGAACGAATGAACTCAAATACTAGTACTGCTACTAATGCTCCTATGGGATCAATCAATATACCTTCCCATTTGAGTACCGTTGATACATTGCGATTGAGCGGGATATTTTGAAGAATAGGAGCAATGACGGTAGGGCCGGTAACGATAACGAGTGCACCAAAGAGAAAAGCAATTGCCCAATTAAGCCCCAGCAAATAATGGGCTGCTAATCCTCCGCCGATAAAAGTTACGATAGGTCCAATCGTGATTAATTTAACAATAGCAGGGCCTACACCTGCAATTTCTTTTCGTTTGAGTGTTAGGCCTCCTTCAAATAGAATGATGCCAATAGCTAAAGAAACAAAAGCGAAGAGGTACTTATCCAGAAACATGCCTTCGCCCAAGTCATTACCAACAATAGGGTCAATTAATTTACTACCATCCTCTGTGTAATAAGTGGATAAAGGGCCCACTGCCAGTCCTATCAATATCAGGGGTAAAATAGCGGGTACTTTGATACGCCACGCCAGCCATTGCGCAAAAATTCCTAATATGATGATACCGGCCAGTTCTAACATCTTGTATAACTATGAAATTAATTGATAGTCGCAATATAACGAAAATACTTACCTTTGCGGCTTTGAGCAGTATTGTAGCTAGTCATGCTCGTAATTTTATATATCACATGGCATTAAAGGACGAAATCAGCAAAAGAAAAACCTTTGGCATTATTAGCCACCCGGATGCAGGTAAAACTACACTAACGGAAAAGTTACTTCTTTTTGGTGGTGCTATTCAGGTAGCAGGAGCTGTAAAGTCAAATAAGATAAAGCGTAGTGCTACCTCCGATTTTATGGAGATAGAACGACAAAGAGGTATCTCTGTAGCTACTTCTGTGATGGCTTTTGAGTATAGAGGACAAAAGATTAATATCCTGGATACACCGGGTCACCAGGATTTTGCAGAGGATACTTATCGTACGCTTACTGCTGTAGATAGTGTAATTGTAGTTATTGATGTAGCGAAAGGGGTGGAAATACAAACGGAAAAGCTGGTAAGTGTATGCCGAATGCGCCAAACTCCTATTATCGTTTTTATAAACAAGCTGGATAGAGAGGGGTTAGACGGATTTGACCTGCTTGACGAAGTAGAGCAGAAGTTAGGTTTAAATGTATGTCCACTTAGCTGGCCCATTGGGATGGGACAGCGTTTTCAGGGTGTTTATAATTTGTATGAACAAAAGCTGGTATTGTTCCGGCCACATAGTAAGCAACAAGAAGATGTTATAGAAATAACGGATTTAGATAGCTCAGAATTGGAGCAACATGTTGGTGAAGCAGCAGCGGCAGAATTGAGAGAAGAAGTCACCATGATTACAGAAGTGTATCCTGATTTTGATAAAGAGGCATACATGACAGGCAATCAGTCTCCAGTTTTCTTTGGTAGTGCTATCAACAACTTTGGGGTAAAAGAGATGCTGGATTGTTTTGTAGAAATTGCACCAACTCCTTTGCCACGTGCAGCAGAAGAGCGGTCAGTCGATCCGGAAGAAGAACAGTTTGCAGGTTTTGTTTTCAAGATACATGCCAATATGGACCCCAAGCATCGCGACCGTATTGCTTTTATGAGGGTTTGTTCTGGTAAATTTGAACGGAATACGAACTACTTACATGTACGCCAGAACAGGAAAATGAAATTCTCAAATCCTACCAGTTTTATGGCGGCTAAAAAAACAGTCGTAGAGGAGGCTTTTCCTGGTGATGTGATTGGCTTGTATGATTCTGGAAATTTCAAAATTGGAGATACCGTAACTGCTGGTGAAGTATTACATTTTAAGGGCATCCCCAGTTTTTCTCCGGAGCAATTTCGTTATGTGAATAATGCAGATCCGTTGAAATCTAAGCAACTGGCTAAAGGCCTGGAACAGCTGATGGATGAAGGGGTGGCACAGTTGTTTATAAAGGAAGAAAACGGTCGTAAAATTATAGGTACAGTAGGTGCTCTGCAGTTTGATGTAATTAAGTACCGCCTGGAACATGAATACGGTGCTAAGTGTGAATATGAACCCATCAACTTACACAAAGCATGCTGGGTGCATAGCGAAGATGATAAGGCAATGAAAGAATTTCTACAACGCCGTCGTAGAGATATTGCCCGTGATAAGCATGGTCAGCTGGTTTATTTGGCAGAGTCTTCCTGGTCGTTAAAGATGGTGCAGGAAAATCATCCGGAGATAGCTTTCCATTTTAAGAGTGAGTATTAGGAGTACATTTCTGTTATTTCCTTTTCAAACTTCTTCGTTACTACCTCCCTTTTAATCTTCAAAGTAGGGGTTAACTCTCCGCTGCTTACTTGCCAGGCTTCGTGCAGAAGATGAAAGCTGCGGCTCCTTTTGTGTTTAGGGAGTTCATTATTTAAGCGTTCGATTTCCTTCTCATAGAAGTGGATGATTTTGTGGTTGTGTATCATGTACTGTGGAGAGGTCCAATGAATATCATTTTCTTCACACCACCGCTTCAGGCTTGGAAAATGAGGAATGATTAATGTAGCAACATAAGGGCGCTGAAAACCAACTGCCAGGCATTGCTCAATATAAGTTGATGTGTTGAAGTGGATTTCAATTTCTTCAGGAGCAACATACTTGCCACTTGAAGTTTTAAAAATATCTTTTTTCCTTCCGGTAATGGATAGAAAGCGTTTTCCAGCCCATTGGCCAACATCGCCAGTACGTAGCCATCCGTCTTCTGTAAAAGCAGCCTTGGTTGCTTCTTCATTTTGAAAGTACCCCATCATAATGCCTGGGCCTTTTACCAGAATCTCACCTTCCTCTTTTTCATCTTGTGTTTCTATCTTTACTTCAATACCGGGGATAGGAATGCCCACTGTACCAAAACGAGTACCTCCGGGTTCGAAGCGATTAAAAGAAATAACTGGAGACGTTTCCGTAAGGCCATAACCTTCTTTTACAGGGATTTGAGCCGCAGTGAACAAGCGTGCCAAACGAGGCTGTAAAGCGGCCGAACCGACTACCAGACCTTCTACACGCCCTCCTAATTGATGGCGCCAGTATGAAAAAACGAACCGATTAGCTAGTCGTAACTGTATCCAATAGGCAAGGGCAAAATTACGGCCTATCCGATATTTTTCACCTATACGGATAGCCCACAGTCCTAGCTTTTTTATTAAAAAACCTCGTTCGCTAATCCGGTCGACGATTTGATCGTATACATTCTCTAAAAAACGAGGAACAACCGTAAAATAATGAGGGCGTACCTCTTTTACAAAAGCTTGCAAATCATCTCTCTGCCAGGCATAATAGAGAGAAGCACCTACCGCCATATAGGTATAAGTCACCATGCGTTCAAAGATATGGCTCATCGGTAGAAAACTGACAGCTCTCTTGGTATAATTGGTAGGAATAAGCGAAATGGTAGCTTTAATGTTACTAACGATATTTTTGTGAGATAACATGACTCCTTTGGGTTGGCCGGAAGAGCCAGAAGTGTATATGATGGTAGCGAGATCATCTTCGTGTATGCTTGCCCGCATAGCCTGAATGGTTTCCAGATGATTAGCTGAAGGTTCTTTCATTAGTTGATCCAATCCGGGAGCATCGGGAAGTTTTTGAATAGTGTAAATGCCCTTTAGTGTAGATAAATCGGGGCGGATCCCTTCCAGTTTGTCCAATAGTTCTCGATTGGAAACAATACAATAGCTAATAGCAGCTTCCTTAAATATATATGTTAATTCATCTCGACTGGAAGAGGCATGAACCGGTACGGGTATTACGCCAATCTGCTGCATCCCAAAATCAAGAAAAGCCCATTGTGGGCAACCACGATAAGTCAATATGCCTACTTTGTCTCCACGCTTTAAGCCTAAACTTAATAAACCTGCACTTACTTTATTGATCAATTCTATACATTCATCTGTAGAGTAATGTATCCATTGAATTCCGGCTTTATAAGACAAAGCCTTCTTATTGGGGAAACGGGCTTGTTGATAAGGGAAGATGTCGAATAGGCGCCGGAAGTCCATAAAGGGGGCTGGGTTAAGGAAAGTTAGATTTCGTCTTATTTCACTCTAAAACTACGAAAAAAATACTAGTTAAATTTGTTTTGTAAAATTTTTATAATTGTCGAAGTTAAATGTCTTATATTCAGATTTTTGTGGTTTTTATTTAATTATTTATGTGTTATAATACTGATTAATTGTACTTTTTTTCACTGTTAATGGCCCGTATTTTTGGAGTATGAAAACTTATAATCCCATCAATACACTTAAAATATAGAGTTATGCGACGACTATTTGTTGTTCTTCTACTATTTGCCAGTATACTAAGCGGGCAATCTCAGATTACTTATAACGACACGACAATTTGTGAGGGCGATGCCTTGCAATTAGGCATTGATGCTCCAAATGCAGTCTCTTGGTCATGGTCATCAGGAGCACTTTTGAGTTGCACGGATTGCCCCAACCCAACAACAGAACCATTATTCGGGCCTGAAAATTTTTCTGTCACTGCCACAGATAGTGACGGTATAGAATATACGAACGACATTTTTGTAAATGTACAGAGTTATCTTGATTTTGGTCTTTTACTTTTTGCTAACAGCCCTGTTTGTGAAGGAGATACCTTGGTTTTTGACCCTAATGTATATGGTGGGCAATCCTATTTATGGACTGGGCCCGGAGGCTTTAATTCAGAGGATGAATCTCCTATTATAACAAACGTCCAGGCAGAAAATGCAGGCACCTACACTTTGGATATAATTGATGGGATTGGTTGTGAAGCCAATGCGCAATTTGATGTAGAAATATATCCGGCAATGGAAGTGGTGATGACTACGACTAGTGTGAGCTGTGAAAATAACTGTGATGCAGTCATTACATTGGATATCAGCGGAGGTACTCCCCCCTATGAAGTAAGTTGGGATAATGGTATTACCTGGACTAATTTCTTAACCTGGAATGGCTTTTGTGGAGGAGAATATGAGGTTTTGATTAGAGATCAAAACTGCGAAACAACAGAGTCTATTTTTATACCTGCTCCTCCGGCTATCACTGCTAATATTAGTATATTGACTATTCCTTACTGTGATGACAGTCCGGCACAAATTGAAATATCCAACATCAGTGGTGGTGGTGGCAATGAAGATATCTATTATTATTCGATAGATTATGGTGTTACTTTTCAGGTGGTGCTCGATATTCCCTTCTTCATTTCTGAAATACCTGATTGGATCGTTATAAGCGATGAAACAGGCTGTACCGAAAATTTCAACCTCCCTATTGTTCAACCGGAGCCTCTACTGGCAGATGTACAGACAACGAATGCTTCCTGTGTTACAATGGATGGTGGTACGGCTTTTATTACTGTAACAGGAGGTACACCTCCTTATGAATGGGTGTGGGAAGCTCCAGGGATTATTGATCATTTGAATTTAGCACCAGGCAATTATACCGTCGAAATTACGGATGCTAATGGTTGCGAAGTGACTGTTGAATTTGAAATTGGTACCAGCCCTATTGATTTTATTGGTGACGATGTCACTATCATACAAGGAGAGAGTACTCAATTATTAGCAACCGCAGCAGATGTAGTGTCTGTAAACTGGAGCCCAGCTACAGGCTTGAATGACCCGAATGTTTTATCTCCCTTCGCTAGCCCGGATGTAACAACACTTTATACGCTCACTGTAGAGGATACAGAAGGCTGTATAGGATCGGAAGAGATACTGGTTACAGTGGTGGATCCAGAAGTTTATGAGGAGACTTATGTTGACACATTAAACATAGGCACCAGCGATATTTGGTGTAGTGTTGTTACTATTCTGGGAGCTCCTATTCCATTTGCAGTTACAGAAGTTGTAGCAGGAGCGGGCAATCTTAGTCTGGATATTGATACGCTGAATAATTGTATTACTTATACTGGCAATACATTGGGAACAGATACTGTTTTTGTCACAATTTGCGATCAAATAGATGGAAGTATTTGTTTTCAATCATACTTGTACCTTACGGTAAAAGAACCAGGCGTGTGGCCAGGTGACACAGATACGAATGGGGTTGTAAATAATTTTGACCTACTACCTATCGGTTTGGCATATGATACTATGGGGCCTATTCGCCCTGGTGCTACCATCAACTGGGAGGAACAAACTGCTCCTGATTGGCCTCAACAAACTTTAAGCGGGATTAATTACAAACATATAGATACAGATGGCAATGGCCACATAAATGATCAGGATACCCTTGCCATTATTCAGAATTGGGGCTTAGAGCATAATCTAATGGGCGAAGAAGAAGAAATACGCATTTTGGGCAATGCTCCTTTTTATGTGCAGCCTGATACCTTGATAGAAGGAGCTACGCTTGATTTACCAGTTATCCTGGGTGATGATAGTAATCAGTTGGAAAATGTATATGGCGTTGCTTTTAGTTTATATTATGACCCTGAAATGATAGAAGATGGTACTGCTCATTTCAATATGGAGCCTTCATGGATTGGCAATCCAGGTACGGATGCTATCTATATACAACGTAACTTCGATGACTTAGGACGCCTGGATGTAGGAATAACAAGGATAGATGCTACCAATGTTAGCGGAGAAGGACAAATTGGAGCACTGGTTATTACTGTGGAGGATGATATATTGCTTCGAAACGGAAAGGGGCAGGTACGAAGCCCAGATGGGGTAGTATTTAGAATAGACAACGTACGAATTATAAGTTTTGAAGAGGAGGAACTATTTGTAACAACCCCCGTCACAGAATCACCAGTGATTCCTGTTATGACTTCTACTGATGAGTCAATAATAGATCATAAAGTGAAACTATTCCCTAATCCAGCAAGAGGATATTTTCAGATAGAGGCAGATGCTTTGATGCTAGAGCAAGTCAGTTTGTATAGTCCAAATGGTAAGTATATACAGCAATGGCAACCAAATGAAAGAGGTGTTTATCTTTTACAAGAAATTACTCCAGGTTTGTATACCGTGAAATTACAAAGTAGAGAAGGAGTAATCTGGAAGAAACTAACAATCCATTAGGAACACATGGCAATTGAAACGTAGCATGTAAGTATTGTTTCAATTGCCATATTTAATTATCCCTGTGCTAAATGATCCTCTGGTTCCGCTTCGGAAATAACCAGGGGAATCGTTTTTCGTATTGCTTTCTTTTTAGAATCATTGATTTCTATATAAGATTGGCCATGTAAGCGTTGTGCTTCATTTTCCCACAATTCACGATAGGCTGCTACAATTTCGTTGTAAGTTTCCAGATAAGCTTCGTAGCTGGTGCCACGATCATGAACTAAAGAAACTACTGCTTTAGAGGGACTACTGGGACGATTGGGTAATTGGGCCGGATTCATGATGAAATCCTTAGCAATACCTCGGATTTGATTAGTAGAGGCTACCTGGTTTTCTATAAACAATTCATTGTGTGCATTGATTTTTACTAATAGCACATTCCTGTCAGGGATTTCCTGAGGATCAACGGGAACCCAGGGAGGAAGACGAACGGCTATGCCACTATCTACCACAATAGTAGTGGTCACCAAAAAAAAGATTAACAACAAAAAGGCAATGTCTGCCATGGAACCGGCATTGATAGGCTGAGCAGGCCTACGGTTTGTTTTTTTCAACATCTCAGGTCTGTTTAAAAATTATGTAATACCGGCAGTTTTTCTATTTTGAATAGATGAGAGTGATGTGGGTTTTGGTGTGAGTTTTAAGTAGAAACCCAAGCTCAAATACAAATACAAGTTCAGAGCGTAAACGTAGTTTGTAACATTAGTGGTTAAGAAGCGTGTATTCACATACAAGGAAAAACATTCTTTATTATACCTTGAGTTTGCACTTGATACCTGGATTTGAGCTTGAAAGAATTGTGTTTGAGAAAGCAAAAGTTTTAATCCAAGAAATGCTTTACCAGTTGATAATATTGAGCACGATTTCCACTGAATAAATTGTGGCCAGTGTTTTTTATAACCTCAAGTTTGGAGTGGGGTAATAGTTCTAAATATTCCTTTGTGTAGCCCCAAGCCTGATTGTCACATTGCCCTTTTATCAAGAGTACAGGAGTGCTTATGGTTTTCAATTTTTCTTTTTGATTGGGAACCTCATAAAAACTTTTGACAGTCATTATGTGTGTATAATAGCCTGCTCCACCTGTATATCGATTGATTCCGGTACCATCACAGGTAGTAGATTTACTAAGTTCTTCATTTAAGTAAGTAAAGAAATCATCTACCTCTTTATCCTTAGCCAATTTTTTGCCAAACAAATAAGCCCATTTCATAATGAGCTTATTTCTTGCGGTGTACGCTTTTTGATTTCCTTCCTTATTAGAAAATTTAGGTGCTTTTAATTGCAGGCTATCGGGGGCTTTTACATTTTTCAAATTTGGATCAATGGGGAGAATAGGGCCAGGGCCTGTGATGATCATTTGCTCCACTTTATCCGAATGATCCTGTAAAAAGTTGATAGCTAGTAAACTTCCCCAGGATTGGCCTATGATGATGACTTTTTGATTGCCTATTAGTTCTACAATGGCTTCCAGGTCTTCTTTATGCCTTTTGACGGTATATTCTTTTATATCTTTCAGCCTATCTGAATGACCACTCCCTATTTGATCATAGAAATACAAATCATGCCCTAGAGCAGATAAAGGCGCTAGTGTTTCTATTTCAACATCTTTGATCCTTCCGCCTGGTCCTCCATGCAGGTAGATGATTGGACTTTTCTTTTCTTGTATTTGGCTTTCTATTTTTGTGTAGCCTATTCTTGAGCCTGTTTTTAATTGCCAATATTGAGTCCCTTCTCGTTCTTCAAAAGGCAGAACATCATAACTTTTGGGTAGGAATAAGCAATAAAATACAATGCCACATATGATCAGCAGGAGTATTTTTATTATTCGGGATATGTACATTAATGGTATTAATTCGAAGTACTAAATTTGAGCGTATATGGAACCAAAGGAATTGCTCTTTCCGACCTATAACCGGATTCGATCACCATTTCGTATGTCGTATTGGGTTTTAATTGTACATAATACCTGGCAGATAAACCATCATCTGCAAAAGTGATGCTGTCGATTTTGGGGAAGTGTTCTTCTCCCAGTTCTCCAAGGTCAGTTGACCTGAATCTGGGATCCATGGGTTCGGAAAATTGAACTTCAAAAGTGCTTAAGTCAGGGCTGGTTTCCTGGTCGTTTTGCGTTATCTCCTTCAATCCGCTTACCGTAGGCCTGTTGCTTTCGAATTGCTCTTTATAGATAGCTAAAGGTTGAGGGAAATATCCTGTATTTTCAACAAAAGCTTCGACGCTTGCAGGGTCTGTATAGTCCAATTCAATAATTTCTTTTAATGCAAGTTTTTTATCAGCAGCATCGTCATAGTATTTTTTTACAATAGCATACCCCATATAGTAACCCAGGTCTCTGGTGTTAAATTCGTTGTTGGTATCATTCCAAATCCAGTGGTAAATCCATGGAGAAAACATCTCCTGAACAAACTTTTCACGAACCAAGTCGTTATTCGCTTTGCCATATGTTATGGCCGACTGTATGGATGCTTGATTAGTTGCCAGCTCAGCAACAAACTCTGCAGAGCCTTCAAATATACTTTGAGAAAGTAGATCGTAAGCCCAGGGAGCATTTTGTTGTGTATGCACATATTCGTGTACATTTAAAAAAGCCATATCATTGATAGGATTCAACTTTGCATAGTCTTTTAGGTGACTCATGCTTTCAGGTAGCTCTGAAGTATTGGTGTTTTCGTCAGACATGGCTAGCTCTGCACCAATAAGTACCATACTATCCATAGTAGTACCAGGTGTTCTGAATACTCCTATTTCAAAGTAAAGTTTGGCCTGTCTATAATCTGGATAGATTTTTTTGAATTGATTAATACCCTGTTGAATCTCCTGAGCATATTTATCAGCAGAATTCGTGTTTGCTCTGATCGAATTCCAATAGAGCGGGTAGTTGTTAATGGCGTCCAGGTATTCCTGTGGTTGGTACCTCCTCGCTTCCATGATGGCTTTTAATCCGGGAGTCCCGATATCGAGAAAATGGCTTTTCAGATATTGCATCTGCAAGCTGGTATCTGTAGTGGATTGTATTTTATCGTAAGCTTGCCAGAAGTTACTTATATCTGAGGTGACGATATTATCGGTTGTAGTTGTACTTGTTGGGGCGTCACATCCAAATACGAGCAATGTGAGGATACTTAACAGGAACAGGGCTCTCATAAAAAGTGGTTTCATAGTTTGGGCTGCAAATTATGAAATATTTAGAGAGCATCATTTTTTTGCCTTTTTTATCAATTTGAATGCCCAATCATAGTGGCTCGAAGTAGCTGAAACCAGATAGGAACCAAGGGAAGTGGTTCCGGTCCATTTGTATCTTTTCTTTTCAAATAGCTCATCATCAGAGTGCCGCTCAATGATTTGCTGTACTTGTTGATAGCTATCCTTCAAAGCAGCTTTTGCTTCTTCCAGGCTAATATTTTGATAGTACTCCCAAATCCATTGATTTAAAGCAGGTGTTGTTTTCCAGGAATATCCTTTTGCAGGCATATCCGGCTTTTCACCTGTCATGCCTACTTGGTGCCAGTTCAACATCATTAGGTGCCAGTGATGGAGGTGCATTAGTACATCTCGTATGTTTCTATTCATGCTTCCTTTCGGAAACTCTTTTTCTTGTTCTTCAAGACTCAGTTGTTCTACGAAATTATTCAGCTTTTTGAAGTTTTCCTGGCTTTGTTGTAGTAAATCTATCTTTGATTTGGGCCTTGCCATTTCAATATGTTTTAAGGATTATTTGGAGTTTAAATATGGCAAAAAAAGTGTATTGGAGAGATGAGAAAAGTCAGTCCCAGATATATGAAATTTATATCAAACAATACTATACTGATTTAAAGTCTGCCAGTATTTATCTTTATAAATCTCATAATTCATTTTTGTTATGTCTTTGTGCTTTTGCTCCAGCTTATAAAAGGCTTTTGATGCCGGTCGGAAATCTTTACAGGCAAAATAGATGGTGCGGGTTTTATTGGCAGTTAGCCTTCCTATAGAAATATGTCCATTCTGTTCTTGTAGTTCCTCTTGAAGTGCTTCCTGAATGTTTTCAAGAAGCAGTTGCGTGTCTTTATTGGGCATGCCATTTTCTAGTCCGTCGTCAAAATAAATTTCAAGGATGCACATCCATGGGTGAGAGGCTTTATAATCCCATTGTAGGATATCCGTATTGATATTTGCTATACCAAAATTTCCATTGGCTTCTTTGGTTTCCAGAATTGAAAATCGATCATTTTGTGAAGAGTAAATAACGGCTTCATATTTTTCTACGAATTCTTTCTGGCGCCAGTTGATATAATCTTTCAATTTGCTTATCGGGATTAATGTTTGTTGGGTATTTTCAGGTTCGTCAATGTTTACTGCATCGATTTTAGTGATATAGTTAAGTTCACCCAGGAAGTTTTCCAGAAAAATATGGACTCCCATTAATATTTGTTCTCTATGCTCTTCTGACCATTCAGTATAAATAACGGTAATGTCTATCTCGTCAGGGTATTGATCATGCGTATTAGGATAGAAGTATATGTTTGTTGAGTTGAACTCTAATTGCCCCATTCTTATTCCTGTATTGCTAATATCCAATTCTGGTTTTAAAGCGGTAAAAAGCCAACTATCCATACTTGGAGCACTGCTGACCAAGTCTTCCACAAAAACGATATTGTTCAGATTGCCATCAGGAGTGAGTATCAATTCAACCGTGTTTTCATCTTTCATACCTGTTAGAAAAAATATCCCCTCTTTTATTTCGTCAAGTTTTGGAGCTATGATATTAAAGAAGTTTTTTTCAATATTACTTTGAGACTTCACCGTTTTATAAAATTGTTGCTCCTTGCTTTTGAACCATGCCCAGAAGTCATCGTAGGAGTTGATTTTACTTTCGTTTGTTTTATTAGGTGAGAATAAGCGCTTGAATAGTTTCATGATTTTATTTTGTTACCTTCAATTTACAAAAAAATCACTCTTCTTGCTTCTCCTCAATCCAATTCACGATTGCTTCCATATAGTTTGGATGTAATTTGGCCCAATAAGGAAAATCACTATGTTCCACCTCATACATAGAATGATTGGCTCCTTGAAATTTCCGTAGGTGAATGCACCTTTATAATTTCCGGTTCTTTCAAATTCTCCAGCTTGTTCGGTATTACAGGCTAAAAAGACGATTGCAATTATTAGAGAAAAAATGTACTTCATGATGTAGCATTATAAAATTCATCTTCATCCACTACAATAGTTGTTAATTCTACGGTGTGCCCATCAGGATCTTTGGTGTATATGGAATGAAAATAGTGATGATCCTGAATGTTAAAATCCAGCCCTAATTCGACATAATGTTTTTTAGCCTTTTCAAAGTTTTCATTATTTACATTAAACGCAAAATGATCAATTTTGACATTTTTGGAAGAAGGGTCAATAGAAGGGTGGGCAGTATTGGCAGGGAAGAGTGCAATCCCTGTTTTATGGCTAAGCATAAAAATTGGAAAGGGACCCCATTCTGGTAATTGATATCTTTTAAGGCCCAGCACTTTTTCATACCAATCGGCAGCAACTTCGAGGTCTTTAACACGGATGGCTACGTGGTCCAAAAAATCGAGTTCTATTTTATGGTTCATGTTCTAGTTGGTTTGTTGAATAAATTCCTGATCTAATTTATCCAATAAGCGTTTATCTGAAAAACCAGATTTATTAGTCAAGAGGTAACTTGCTATTCCGAGTTCTGGATATATCCTCAGCTCTAAGTAAAATCCCCCTCCTCCTCCAGCATGATGCACATATTTTGCTTGATTCAAAGTGCCTGTAAACCATCCCAGAGAATGCCCGGAGGTTTTTCCATTAGAAAGAGACTGAATAGTGAACATCTGCTTTAGAGACGATTCAGATAATATAAGGTTGCCGGGAGTTAGTAATTCTTGTAAAAATAGATTTAATCCCCTGGCATTAGCCATTAGCCCACCATAAGCTGATCCGTTTAAATAAGACTTTTTAATGGGGATCAAGTTTTCCTGCTTGGGTTCGGTATATTTTTTTTTGTCCATAAGGAATCCAAGTATCCAGCCTGATAAGCCTGCATTATGGTAGCCTGTTACTGCATTTTCTTCCTCCCACTTGAAGCTAATATTTTTGTTATTGACTAAGATGTTTTTCTGGATATATTCTTTGTAATCCTGACCAGTAATTTTTTCGATCATCTCACCGAGTACGAGAAAATTCAGATTGGAGTAGGCTGATTTTTTACCAGGAGTGAATTTAATTTTTGCTTTGGTTTGAAGTGTCTCCCTACTGAAGTTTTTATAGTCAAAGTTTTCTGCTTCTTCTTTCAGGTGGATCCACTTAATAGGAATAGGATTGTTCAATCCTGATTGATGAGATAAAAGTTGCCGAATACTAATGCCTTTCAGGAACGAGTATTGAGGTAAATATATAGACGCCTGGTCATCCAGATGCAGTTGGCTCTTCTCTTGTAATTGTAATACAGCAATAGCCGTAAATATTTTGGTGATGCTAAACAGTGCAAATTGTGAATTTTCATCAATTGCTGGACTTTCTTTTAGGCTGAGGTTTCCGAGAGTATATTCGTGTAGTAGTGTATCCTTATTTAAAACGGCATAATATACTGCGGGAGCATCTACTTGTTTTTTTATAATCTGTTGGTATTGTGCTTGGCTGTTGAATGAGAATAGTGTCATAAGCAAAATGAATGATGAAATCTTCATAATTTTTCATCAAAATTAGTTGCCTGGCAAGTGCATTTCATTAACAAATGATAAAAAGCGTTAGCAGGCATTCCTACTCTTTTAAGTTTCTTCGCAATCGACTCAGGGAGATATTGGTGATGCCCAGATAAGAGGCGATATAGGGGTGGGGGATCAAATTCTCCAGCATTGGGTAGTCTATACGGAATTTCTTAAGCCGTTCTGCCGCAGTAAGTGATGCGAGCCCCACTTCTTTATCTACTTTTTTGATAAGCTCATTTTGCAAAACGGTATGGGCAAAATTTCGGATTTCTGAGTTTTCGATTCGCATTTCTGCAAATACAGCACTATTAATAGATGCTAGTTTGACCTTGGTTAATGCTTGTAGGTTGTAAAGTGACTTTCCTTCTTTTGTCCTTGTAATAAAAGGAGATATGACAGTGTTTGAGGTATAAAAAGAAAGCGTAGTCTCTTCGCTAAGTGGATTGATCAGGAAGCTTCTACAGATACCATCAAGTAGGAAGTATTCTTTATTGTTGCTGGCTTTCGCCCGAATAATTATATCCTTTTTTTCAAAGGTTTCAAGTTCAAACTGTGCTTCCAGTATCTCCAGAGAAGTCCGTGAAATTGGATAAACTTTTTGAGTGATTTCGGATAAGAGGTAGTTCATCACAATCATTATTTTTAATAGACTCTAAAGGACGTTAGCTTTTATGAAACTACCAAATAGTAGGCATTTCCTGTCATTATTTATTAATTGATGTTTGTCCTCTTACGGCTTCAACAGATCAAATCAGGCTTACATTTATAAACCCATACACTAGCTTCGGGCTGGCGTATGGGTTGAAAGTAGATTGGACGAATGCTTATCTGATGACTTTTCCTGATAGCTAGTGCTTTGTTAATACTGAAAGCGCGGTAGAGACTTCGGAGAAGTCGGAAGTTTATTGAAAATGTTCAGTGTAGCGTTTCGACTTCGGATGAAGTCGTATGTTGTATTATTTGTGCGACTTCATCCGAAGTCGAGAACTTTTTTGCCTAAGCAAAAAAGGTATGATTTCTCCGAAATTAATATTCCAACCAAACTCGGTTTTTCACAATTAACAAAGCACTAGTTCTTATCTATTTGCTCTTCTATGCTATCGGCTGTGTGGATGAAAAAGGATTGTAAACGAAGCATGCCATACCGAGGGGCAATATTATCTTGTCCCATCATACTTAGAAAAAACTCAATTGGGCCGTATGTTTTTGAAGAAGTAAAAGTTCTTACCAGTATGATAACCGCTTTCCTAATCCAATCAGGTAAATGAAGGATTTTTATTGGTTTGCCGTGAGCATTTAATGCCATTTCGGCTATCTCATTTTGAGAAAGGATATCCGGGCCACCCACTTCTATTTCTACATTAGATTGATTGATGGTGTCAAGAATGGCCTTAGCAAGATCTTCGCCGTGTATTGGATTTAGTTTGAAATTGCCATCTCCGAAAAGGTAAACTTTGCCTTTTTTTGCCATTTCAAGAAAATCCTTCATATCGGAGAAAAAGCCATTGGGGCGCACTATGATATACTCTATTCCAGAAGTTTTGAGAGCATCTACAAATTGCTCTTTGGCGGCCATGATTTTTAGGTGCCTCATTTTGTCACCATTAATAGCCGCCACATAAATAAACTTTTTCACACCTGCCTTTTTGGCTTCTTCCAGTAAATTGAGATTGGCCTGATAGTCAACATCCATATACGTTAAGCCATCCTTTTGACGGGTAATTCCTATTGTTGATATGAGAATATCTGCCCCTTCCAATAGGCCTTTTAATGTTTGGGCTTGGGTTACTTCTGCCTGGAGAATCTGATCTTCATTCAAACCCATACGGATCAGTTTCTTATTATTCCTGGCAATGGCTTTGAAAGAAAAATGTTGATCTTGCATTACTTTTACCAAATGGCTGCCGAGATAACCAGTTGCTCCTGCTAATATTATTGTTGCCATGTTTCAGACTTTTGTAAGTTGTTTAAATACATGACAAAACTGGCAGGATTGGGGAATGAAATCGTCCGGAAAAAAAAGTTAGGGCCGCTGGAAAGTAGTATGATGAAAATCAGGACTTCAGAATGTAGCTATTATCGATTTTTTCGAAGCCAGGCGCTAGGAGTTTGTCCTATTGTTTTTTTGAAGAATTCATTAAAGACGGATTTAGAATTAAAGCCACACTCATAAGCCAGGCCAAGGATGGTCAAATGGCTCATATCGGGCTGCCGGGCTAAAGCCTGGAATGTTTCAAGCCGATATTTGTTGACAAATTCGTTGAAGTTCATTCCAACGATTTCATTTAAAAGCCAGGATAATTTATTAGGATGCAGATTAATTTGTTCTGATAAAGATCGCAGAGTAAGATTAGGGTCGAGATAAATGCGATTGGTATCCATTACATCTAACAAGGCTGCCTGGTATATTTTTACTTCCTGTTCTGTCAAGCGAGGAAACTTTGTTTGCTTGGGAAGAGAAACTGGCTTAGTAGCCTCATTCTGAGGAAATGTCTTTTGACAGAGTAGTTGATAAGTAGGGTGTTCTTTAAGAGGAGAGAGTAAAGGGTCACTTCTGAAGTTTATGTATTGGCCTATTCGTTTGTCAATTCCCTGTTTGAGTGCCTGGATAGCATCTTCTTGATTCCCAAGGTACAATGGAATATATACCTCCCACGGCAAATAGCCTGTGTGACTGATACCAAATTCTGAGGGAGATAAACGCTTGTTTTCATTTTTGACTTCGTACAGAGATATTAGACAGGAACTGTTTGACATTTCAGGATAGTATTCAAGCAGTTGGACCAATGAAGGTTTATCTTTTTGCAAGATATAACAACAGGCTTCTACTTTGATTGCTAGATCCCATTTTGGGTCAATATCCTGGGCTTTCCTCATCCATTTCAATGCTTCGTTAAAATCTCCTTGTAAATAATGAATATTACCTCTGGTGTAGCAATGATTGGGAGATAATGGGTTGTTCTCTAGGGCCTTATTGACCCTTTCTAAAGCCTTGTCAAACAGGCCCAGGGCAGTATAACATTCAGCAGATGATTCCAGACACTCTGTATCATTGGGGGATATAGCTAGTGCCTTATTCAGGTGTTTCAGGCCGAGGTAAGGTTTCCAATGAACCCAAAATGCATTTGTCGCTTGTGAAAAATAGGCTTCCGGACTTTCAGAAAAAAGTAGCAATCCCTTTTTTAAATAATAGTTAGCTTCTTTAAGCGCTTTTTGTTTATCCATAAAGTTCCAGGAAGCGAGAATGCCATAACACTGCACTATGCCGAAATAAGGTTGATAGTATTGGGGGTCCAGCTTAATACTTAATTTGTAACAATCGATGGCCCGGCTAAAATCTTCCAATTTCCAGTTGAGCTGATAAAAGCGGCCTTTAAGATATTGCTGATAGGATTCTATATTAGATGTTTTGGCTTGTACTAAATGATCTTCAATTTCAATATGGCCAAAATTTTCCCTGATTTTTTCTGCAATAAGCAGGCTTATTTCGTCTTGTAATTGAAAAATATCAGTCAATTCTCTATCAAAACTCTCCGCCCAAATATGGAAGCCATTATCTGTACGGATTAACTGTGTAGTAATACGAATACGCTTACCGGATGTTCGAATACTCCCTTCAAGAACAGTAGAGACTCCTAGTTCGTTACCAATAGTTCTTATATCTGTCTTTTTGCCTTTATAGGCGAAAGAAGAAGTTCGTGCAGTAACCTTCAGCCCCTCAATCTTGCTAAGGGTAATGATTAATTCTTCAGTTATTCCATCAGCAAAGTATTCATTTTCGGTATCAGAGCTGATATTGTTAAAAGGGAGTACTGCAATGGATTTTTGATTCACTTATGGTCTATTGTCTTTATAAAAATTCGTTTCCTAAAGTACCACGGAGTGTTCTATTAAAGAATCCGTAAGATAAAAACTATTTTGGGAGTGAATTTTCAAAATCCAATTGAAAAATAGAACCCTCATTAGGTTTAGAGTAGACTAGCTGGATATCTCCATTTAGTTGTTGAGCAAATCTTCTGGCAATATTTAATCCTAATCCGGAACCCTTGGGTTTTTCAGCATTGAGGCGCTTGAAACGAGAAAATATTTTTTCTGTGAATTCCGGTTCGATACCTATGCCGTTGTCCTGAATAGTGATAGATACCTGAGAATCGGACACAGATGTGGAAATGTTGATAACAGGAGTAGTTGAGTTATTATAGTGAATGCTGTTAGATATTATTTTGTGTAGAATGAGGATTAATAAGGATTTACTACTGTGAAAAAATGGGTTTTCTTTATAATTGATAATCACTCCTTTTTCTCTTATCTCTTTCTCCAGAAGGTCTTTCACATGCTCTATTACAGTAGCAAGCTGTAGGGGTTCTTTCGTTAGTTTACCTCTATAATCTGCCTGTAGCAATATGGTATCTTCAACTAAAGAGTTTAATTGTTGCCCGGAAGTAATTACATGATTTAAAAATTCATTAAAAGGAGGGGCTAATTCTCCTCTGGACTTAATAAGTTGCGAAAAACTTACGATGTTTCTAATGGGCTCTTTTATATCATGGGAGAGTATATAATTAAACTCCTGTAATTGTTGATTTTTTTGATCTAGCTCCCGATTTACTTCAATGAGTGATTGCGAATATTTTTGAAATTTGAGTATTAGTTGTTTTGTCAAAAAAACAATACACAGTACAACGAATAGGAAGTATTCAATCGATGTAGATGCTACATTGGTTTCTTTTATTATGATGGGAGGGTAAAGTATATTATAGATCGAAGCAGTTAAATACAAAGCTACAATGTACAAGGCTATATATTGAGCTATCTTTAATTCAAAGAAGAATATAGAGAGTAGGATAAATAAAACATACAGCGATTCTCGATCTGGCTGTGGCCCAAAAATGATATGTATAGCGAAAAGGAAAATGCTTCCTCCTGCTATAGCCAGTACTCTAAATGAATGATATTGTTTGAAATAGCTTAAAATATAACAAGCAGATAGTAAGACTAACCACCCTATTGTTGTCAAAAAATCTCCATAGTGGCTGCCAATAATAATGGTCTTAATAAGATGTATAGATAAAAAGACGATGCCTATTAAAATAAAGCGTACAGACGACTCAATTTGAAGCTGGTGGTTAAACTTATGAGTATTATTGTTTTTTATGGCTATACTTTTTAAAAGCATATTCCTATCCGTTTAATTATAGGTGTACTTTTATATAGAGTAGTATTACACTGGCACCTAAAAGTACAAGCTTTTAAACTAGAACAAGGGCTTAGATAGGTCTTTTGTTGTATTACTACATGATTTGTTGAAATGAATGTGACAGTCTAAATAATATAAAAATCATCAATAGACGAAGAACTTATTATGCCTGTTATTCTGGAAGAATCATGCTAATGCTCAGGTTTAGCCCCAACGTATTTCCTATTACATAATCAAAAGATGCTCTTTTAGTAGCTATTATGTGATAATTTATAGGGAGATAGAAGCCAAGGGATAATTTTAAGAACTCTTCCCAAATGTAGCTATAATTAATACCGGATCTAATCATAATAATATCTGTAGCAGTTACGGGGTTTGAAGGTTGAAATTTTAATGAATAGGAATAGAGGCTTGCATAAACATCGACATAACTTTTTTTAGAAATCCTGTGCCAAAGTGTAGCTTTTTGAGGTAGTAATAAATTAAGGCCCCATTTTTCATTGTGGAGGTTTAAATCTAAGATAGGGGCAATTAGAAATCTACCTTCCAATTGATTAGCGAATATACCTAAGCCGTAAGAGAAATACTCATTGTGCGTTTTTTCGAAATAGGCTGTACTTCCCCAGGTCAAATTGTTTTGTATAGCAGCACCAAACAGGTCATCTGTCAGATTGAAGGAAAAGGTCGTTGATCCTTTCCAGCCTTTAGTAAACGATTTACTAACCCCTGTAGTGAGGCTTATTTGTGAGAAAGCAGGAGTCGTATAAACGTTTTGATGAATGGATGAAAAAGTAGAATCAGTTACCATACCTGGAAAGTTGATTCGCTGATTAAAATTTAAAAAAGTGAGCTCATAAGACAATTCCAGGCCTGCCTTTCCTACTGGATGGCCATACCGAAATAGTACTTCTGCTACTCTGGTAGTTATTTTAGTATCGTCGGGGATTTCAAAAGAATTGTCACTAATACTTGCTTCTTGTTCGGTATAGTAACTTAAGCGTGCTATTTCCAATTCTTTTTGAGCAGATAGGTCAGAAAAAAAGGCTATGCAGCACAGGCATGATAAAAACAGGCTGTAATGTTTCATTTTACAGAAGGCTAAGTGTTGGTAGATATTTTGTGGGACCCTGATTATATAGAGCTAAGTGTTTCTATCATTTATTATCAGGGGAGTGCAATGACAAAATTAAGAAGTAAGAGTAGCTGGATGTTTGTCTTTTTTGGACAATTTACAAGATGGAAATAGGATTTATTGTACCGACGAATTTATTCGCCAACATATATTTCTAAATATTGCGTGAAAAGTATTCGATATAGGGTGGCTCCTTATATATATCGTGATTTCCTTGTGCAAGGATTTCGGGATGTATATTCATCCTTTCAAACCAATCATTGTCAGGTTTATATTTATCCAGGCCACCATAATACAATTCAACGGGGAAGAAAGGCTTGTCAATTTCATGTCTCAACCTGGTAGCTGATATAGCTATAAGGCGTTGACAAAGCAGGCCTTTTAGCCCTGCTTTCCAGGCAATGACACCTCCTACGCTGCAACCTATGATGATTTCCGGTTGGTCATTTTTTGCTAGCAAATTTTCAACTGCCCTATCAATCCCTCCATTGACAAATTGTTTATGAAGGATATCTTCTGAATGGCTGCTGGTATCAACCTCTCCTAAATGGGTAGAATCATATAAACTAATACTGTACTTTGGGGAAAGAAACTCTACATAGGCATGTTGCCAATCAGATGTTCTATATCCCGAAAGGTCAGATAGTATGATGAGTTTTGGCTTCATGCTTCTATTTTATGGCTACTTCACGTCAGCTGTCAGAATAATGATTTCGGAGAAATCACATCTTTTTTGCTTGGGCAAAAAAGCTTTCGACTTCATCTGAAGTCTACACCTCTCATTTCAGTATTAACAAAGTACGTAGCCCTTTTAAGGTATACTGCCTACTTTTCTGGGCCAGATAAGATCTTATGTGCAAGAAAAGGGAAAAAAAAGGCGATCCAAAGAAATAATCGCATTTTAGGTATTGTTAATATCTTTTTTTCCTTCCGAAGTTGAGGTATAATATGCTTTACAAGCTCATCTGCTGACATTTTTTGCTCGTCTCTTCCTGCGGTCATATTAGTATCGGTTACCGGAGGCATAAACTCCAGAACGCAGATTCCATTTTTCTTTAGGTTATACCTCAGGCCCACGGTAAAATTTCGCATAGCAGCTTTACTGGCGCTATAAACCAATCCGTCTGATTTTGGAAATGCTCCTAAGCCAGAAGTCGTATTTATTATAAACGCATTTTGATTATGATCTAATAGGGGGATAAGTAATTGGGTTAGGATTATTTGACCAGTAACGTTTATATTGATTTCCTGGGCTATTTTATGGATAGGGATCACACTCTCTGTAAAGTCGTAATTGTGCTGTACACCAGCATTATTGAAGAGCATATTCAAGTGTGGGTATTTGTTTTGAATAGTAACGGAAGCCTCTTCAATTTCCTGTTGTTGGCTTAGGTCACAGGAAATAGTTTCAAATCCAGCCTGATGAGCTTCATTTAGCTTTTGCTGGTTTCTACCCATAAGGATTACTGTATTATTTAGCTTCAGTAGAGCCTGCCCTAATGCCCACCCAATTCTGGAAGTACCTCCGCTTATTAGTATCGTATTATTTGAAAGATTCATTGTGTATTAGTATTTAAAAGGAATTATTGAAAGCGATAAGCCAGTCCAATATGGAACACTTTATACATGTTGGTGACGCTTGATTTGAAACTTCCGCCTATAAGAAGTTCTCCCAATCCAAGTCCTATTTGCCAATATCCTTTGGGGGATATGCCACTTTCTTGATTCATTCCTGGCTGGCGGTAGAATAAGATGAGTAGCATCGAAAGAAATTTGATTGCTTTCATTTTCTAGATTTTATGTTCAGTGCAAAGATGGACTGAACATAAAATCGGAGCATTAACATAGGTTAAGGAATGAAGTTATTTGTATTTATCGGTAGCATTAGTAGAGGGGACACAATCATCTTTTTTGCCTAGGCAAAAAAGTTTTCGACTTCGGATGAAGTCGCACAAATAACAGAATAGGCGACTTCATCCGAAGTCGAAACTCTCATCATAATCCTTTTCCATAAATTTCCGACTTCTCCGAAGTCTCTACCTATCCTTTCACACTTTACAAAGCACTAGTGCTTTGTAAAGTATGAAAGGATGAGTGAGGTGTCTGTGAATTTTATGTTTAATCAAGGCGGAGGTTCCCGCGCATAGCAGCGCTACGCAAGGGGTTCTCTAACGAAGAGTAAGCATAAAAGACACCATAGATTACT
>JAKSDI010000028.1 GCA_022360175.1 Chitinophagales bacterium | reverse complement strand
TTTAACTTCCCAATTTGGGGAATGCTGGAAAAGCTGGCTGTCAACTTATTAGCAGGAGTGCCCGCGGTTGTAAAACCTTCAGAAATCACCTCTTTCCTAACAGAGGCAATGGTAAAGGATATTGTTGATTCTGGCATATTACCAGTGGGAGCTTTACAATTGGTTTGTGGTAATGGGCACGGTATTCTGGATGCTGTTACTTCACAGGATATAGTTACGTTTACAGGTTCTGCTTCTACTGGCCGTAAACTAAAATCACTGCCGAATATCATTAATAATGCGGTTCCATTTAATATGGAAGCAGATAGTCTTAACGCGGCTATTCTGGGAGAGGATGCAGAACCAGATTCGCCAACCTTTGATCTTTTTATCAAAGAAGTAAGAAGGGAAATGACAGTGAAGTGTGGGCAAAAATGTACTGCTATTCGTCGAATCATTGTACCAGAGAATTTGCTAGAGGATGTACAATTGGCTTTAAGCAAGCAACTCCATAAAACAACAATAGGGGACCCTAAAACGGAAGGAGTTCGCATGGGATCATTGGTGAGCCGCAGGCAACTTGAAGAGGTGAAACGGCGCATAAATGAACTGGCTAAAGAAAGTGAAATAGTATATGGACATACAGAAGATTTTGAGTTGATGGGGGGGAGCCGTGAAAAAGGAGCTTTCTTATCACCTGTACTTTTTGTAAACGATGATCCATTCAATAAGCACAGCTCTCATACGATTGAGGCATTTGGTCCAGTGAGTACATTAATGCCTTACCGAAAATTAGGAGAAGCCATCGAATTGGCCAATTTGGGTAAAGGCTCACTGGTAAGCACAATTGCTACTGCCAGTCCGCAAATTGCTAATCGATATGTAATGGGAGCAGCAGCATTTCATGGCAGGATACTGATTCTGAATGAAGAAAGTGCAAAAGAAAGTACAGGGCACGGATCACCGATGCCTCTTTTGGTGCATGGAGGCCCTGGCCGAGCAGGAGGTGGCGAAGAAATGGGAGGTGTACGAGGAGTGAAACACTATTTGCAGAGAACTGCAATACAAGGCCATCCTACGATGATTACTGCTATCACGGATGTTTATCAGGTAGGAGCGGCGTATAAAGAAAAAGAAGTGCACCCTTTCCGAAAGCATTTTGAAGATTTGGAAATTGGCGAAACCCTGATTACTGCCAAACATACTGTAACAGAAGCAGATATTGTCAATTTTGCTAATGTCAGTGGAGATCACTTCTATGCCCATGTAGATGTTACTTCCCTGGATGGAACCATTTTTGAGCAGCGGGTAGCCCACGGATATTATCTTTTGTCAAAAGCCGCAGGCTTGTTTGTACACGCTAAAAAAGGCCCGGTATTACTCAATTATGGGATAGAAGAATTCCGATTTACAAAACCAGTATATCCAGGAATGACCGTTGGTGTACGTCTTTCTTGTAAAGAAAAAATCGCTCAAGAAAAACGAGACGAGGAAGATGTGAAAAAGGGAATTGTCAAATGGCTGGTAGATATGTATGATGAAACAGATGAAACAGTAGCTATTGGCACCATTTTGACGATGGTAAAAATGAAAGAACAATAAGCAGGCCAGTAGGCAGTATTCAGTAGGCAGTATTTTATATATAAATTTTACTGTCTACTGCCTACTGTCTACTGTCTACTGTCTACTGTCTACTGTCTACTGTCTACTGTCTACTGTCTACTGTCTACTGTCTACTGCCTACTGCCTACTGCCTACTGCCTACTGTCTACTGTCTACTGTCTACTGTCTACTGTCTACTGCCTACTGTCTACTGTCTACTGTCTACTGTCTACTGATAAACTGCCCACTGCACCCTGAATACTGCCCACTGCCCACTGCCTACTGAACACTGCCCACTGAACACTGCCCACTGAATATTGAATACTGCCTACTGCCCACTGCCCACTGAACACTGCCTACTGAATATTGAACACTGCCTACTGCCCACTGAACACTGAACACTGAACACTGCCCACTACCCACCACTCACTTCCTCAATTGCTTCAGTAATCTCATCCCGCGAGAACGGAAACCCGCCGAACCGTAATCTAATCCTTCCTCAATGATGATCGCTAACTCTTCCTTTAATTCAGGGATACTCTTAGCGATATTGAAAGCAGTTGTCATGCAATGTACCTGAATAGCTGGCTTTTCTTTGGTATCTATAATTCTGTTTAGGCATAAATCGTATAAGATACCCTGCAAATGTTCGGGGATAGTAATCATTGATAATGCTTTGGCAATATTGCGGTGCACTGCATTGTGATTGGGGCGTTCGAGTAGTTCTATCGCTTCCTCGAGATAGGGAGCCATAAGGGCTGGATTTTGTTCAACTATCTTATCCAATGACCAGGAGGCGCGCTGAGGCAGGGGAGGAGCCTCGTCTCTGATGATACCCCAGAAATCCTCCATAAATTGAGGGTTTTCAGTTACCGTATTAGCAATTTCTAATGCTAATTTCTTAGAATGTTCTGTTGTTAAGGCTTCTCGGAAATTCATTGGTCGAATTTATTATATTTGCCTCGTTTATACAATACTTTGTCTTAAGAAGCTATTTGAATTTGGCTTTTGAAATTTGTTAAAGCTCATTTTTATGTCTATCAAGGCGGCGAAAACGGAGTTTAGCCATAGCTAAATGAGTATTTTGCCAACGATGGGAGACGGAAAAAAGGGCATAACAAAATCGAAGTGTTAAATTCAAATAGCTTTTTAGCATTATAAATAAAAATTATGGTCAACATTACAGTCATCGACCGCCAGGGCAAGGAGCATCAATTGGAAGCTCCCACAGATATGAATATGAATCTAATGGAGGTTTGTAAGGCGTACGAGCTTCCAGTAAAAGGTACTTGTGGAGGAATGGCCTTATGTTCTACCTGTCATGTGTATGTGTTGAGCGAGAATAATTTGCCGGGAATGTCTGAAGATGAAGAAGATATGCTGGATCAGGCATTCTTTGTTGAAGATAATTCCCGCCTGGGGTGTCAACTTCACATCACGGATAATTTGGAAGGGCTAAAGGTGAAGCTTGCTCCAGAATCGGAAGATTAAATTACCCTGCTTATTCAATATAAGGTAAGAGTAATGACTTAGAACATAAATCAGTTGAGAGATGCTGCACTAGCACCTCTTAATACTGGAAGGTATTGTGATAACTTCTGGTTATTTTTGTGGAAAGAATGATTTCAAAAAGTATTTTTGTTTTTTGAATAATGAATCCCAAATACTGATTATGAAGCAAATATCCAGCCTTTTCCTTCTATTATCTCTATGTGCTGTATCTTATTGTCAAACCTCCATTTCTGGTATTATTAATCAATACGCATCTGTTTTAGCTATTGATAGTTGTAACCAATCCATTACAGTTGATCAGACAGATGGTTTTGAGCCTATGACAAATATCCTGCTTGTTCAGATGCAGGGAGCTGAAATAAATACTGATAATGCAGCAAGTTATGGTGCAATAATTGACCTCAAAGGAGCCGGTTATTATGAGCGAGCAGTCATAGTTGATGTGCAGGGAGATCAACTGATTTTGCAAAATGCACCATTGAATGAATATGATTTAGATGGTAGCGTGCAGCTTGTGAGTATGCCACATTATAGTTCAGCTATTATTACTGATCCACTGACTGCCGCAGAATGGGATGGCAGTGTAGGTGGTATATTGGCATTAAGTGCAGATACTTTGGAAATGTTATCTGATATAGATGTATCTGGTATTGGGTTTAGAGGAGGGACACAGGAATTGGATTATACTGGTGATTGTTTCTGGTTTATCAACTATAACGATTATGTATATGAAGCATCTAGTATTCGTAGCGGTTATAAAGGAGAAGGTATCCGGAAAATAGAAGATGATATCGCGAGGGGAAGAGGTGCTCAGGCTAATGGTGGCGGTGGTGGTAATGATCATAATTCAGGCGGTGGAGGAGGAGCTTGCCTGACATCTGGTGGTAGAGGCGGTGATAATGATAATCCTTCCACCTTTGGATGCCAGGGAGGGAACCCAGGAAGAGGGGGGAGGCCTATTGGATTTAATGAAGGCCGCATATTTATGGGTGGCGGTGGCGGAGCAGGGCATACGAACAATGCCTTTAGTTCATCGCGAGCAGATGGAGGAGGTATAGTGGTGATGGATATTGGTTATTTGACTGCAAATGATTTTAGTGTCAAAGCGAATGGAGAAAACGCACCAGTGACTAGCGGAGATGGAGCCCGTGGCGGTGGCGCCGGTGGTACCATTGTTATCAATGCTCAGAATCAGGATGTAAGTCCATTATTACTAGAAGCAAGAGGAGGGAATGGAGGCAATACGAGCAACAATAATTCAGATCAATGCTTTGGTCCTGGGGGAGGAGGCAGTGGTGGCTTCGTTTTGATTAGCACTGGATTAAGTTTTACCTCCCAACTGGAAGGAGGCCAGCCAGGACTTACCACCAACTCCAGCGCTTGTGGTGAGGGTACTAATGGAGCTGAAAGTGGAGCAGATGGAGAAATGGCATTATTGACATCGATTCCTCAAAGCAATATAGTTCATGAAGTACCTGTGGTAACAGTTGAAGCAGAAGTAGTGTCTGTTTGTGAACTGGGAATGGCTATACTCGAAGCAGCAATTACTGAAGGCAATTATACTTTACAGTGGCAAATTGATATGGGGAGTGGTTATGTAGATGTTACAGAAGGTAGTGTTTATCAGCAGGTGAATACGAATATGCTATTAGTGAGTGAGGTAGTATCAGCTATGTACAGCTATACATATCGTCTTGAGGTAGTGAATGATTGTGGAGATGTAGTTTATTCTGATCCTATAATATTAGAGCAATATCCAGCTCCAGTTCCTGATTATACATATACGATTGATGGTTTAGCTATTACGATCACTAACCTCTCTTCCTTTGCCGATACCTATCAATGGTTTTTTGGGGATGGTGAAAGCAGCATGGAATTGAGCCCTGTGCATATCTATGATGAGCCAGGGGTATATGATATTACCCTGATTGCCGAAAATGATTGTGGGGAAACTACTATAATGCAACAAGTACAAATTGGTGCTCCTCCTGTACCTGTTATTTTGGTAGATGGAAATAATGTGGGATGTGAACCATTGCAAATCCAGTATATTAATAACTCGCAAGGAATTTACGATAGCCTGGAGTGGGTGTTTCCAGGAGGCCAACCTGCAACTTCTAATGAAGAGATGCCTATTGTAGTTTATGAAACTCCCGGTACTTACAATGCCACACTAACACTGTTTAGCGATTTCCCTCCTGCAAGTACAATAACCAATCAGGCCGTAGAGGTATTACCTCGCCCAGAGCCCTCTTTCTCCTATACGATAGATGGTTTAACCGTTAGTTTTACCAATAATTCCACGCAAGCTGATACCTATATCTGGAATTTTGGCGATGGAGAAAATAGCAATCAACTTAATCCTGTACACACTTATCAGGCTCCCGGAAATTACACCGTCACCTTAAATGCTTCCAATGCTAATTGCAATGCGGCGGCTTCTCAAAATCTGTTTTTAATGATCAATGCCGTTGGCGAAGCTACTGATGAGCAATCTGTAGTGCTATACCCTAATCCTACAGATGGTATTATCTGTGTACAATCCGACTGGCAATGGGATACATGGAAGTTGTGGAACATGCAGGGACAATTGATCAAACATGGATTGAGATCGGATAGTAACTGTTTGGATTTTTCCGTACTACCTGGAAGTCTGTATTATATAAAGTTGTTGAATAAAAAGAAGGAAGAATGGGTAGGAAAGATACTTATTGAATAAATTGAAATCCTTCACGAGAGTAGGCATTAAGAGATGCTAACATCGTATCTCTTAATGTCTACTTGTACTTAACTTGAGGACACTTGTTTTATCTTTGAAATATTGTTTACTGCTTGACTGTCCCCCGCTGGCGGGGGATTTAGGGGGTGGAATTACTGCCCCTTAAGTTTAAATGCCGCTATATCTATCTAATAACATGCCAGAATCACTGAACAATCACCTTTTTAAGTGTACTCTCTCCATTGGTATTGACTACTTCCATAAAATATATGCCTGGACTTAAGCCTTTTAAGTTGAATTTAGTTAATTCATGTGCTGATGTGCTGCTTTCAAAAATCTGTTGACCAATTGCGTTTAGAAAGTTCAATTGATAGATGGCTGAAGATTCCTGGCTGTGTATGTATATATTTACAAAATCTCCTGCTGGATTGGGATATAAATCAAAGCTGAAATTCAGGCTTGATTGATCAATAGAAAATTGGCTAGATAAAGATAAGTTAGATTGACCCTCTTCTTCATCGGAGCTCACTTGTGTACCTGGCGGGGGAATAGCTGAGTTGTCAACTAAAATAACTGGATTTAATATAGTAGCACAACCAGGTAGATTAGTGGGGCTAACACTAATTGAATAGGCCCCTTCACATAAGCCTGTAATTTGGAAGACACCTTCTATATTGGAGTAAATTTGACCAGTTTCCAATACAGATACCGTAAAAGGAGCCGCATTGCCACTTGCTATTATTTCAACGGTACCAGTACACCCTCCTCCTGGGGTTGTAGGTGAAAGGCTTAATATCTCAATCCGAGCTTGCAAAGCTGGTAATAGCATCATTGAAAAGTATATATAGACAAAGATTTTTTTCATCATCTGTTTTTTTATAACAAAAGATCTGCTAACGAGATGTTTAGGTTTTGTTTGTTGATGCCTCAGCCGATCTCTCTATTTGTACACCCCGTTTGAGAGAGGTACAGTAGTGTGCTCCCTCGGGGGAGCTGCCCACAGGGCTGAGGGGGATGTTCAATAATTCAAACAAGCTCAACTACTAAAACTCTACGAGCAAGCCTTCGGAAGTATTGGTGTAATTTCCTGAAGGGTAGCAAGCTTGTATAAAGTATTGATAACTATTTCCTTCCTTACAATAGTTATCCTCGTAATAGAAAAGCACTTGTCCATTTTCATTCACTGGATCAAGATCTGCTTTTTCAATACGAGCTAACGAGCGTATAGGGCCATCATTGGTTGATTTATAGATAACTACATTGGAAATTGTTTCCCAGTCAAATCCTGAATACTTGATAACTACTTTATCCTTTATTACTTTGGCTTGGACGTTAAAGCCTACTGTAGGCATAATGGCTCTTTGAGTAATATCTTCTTTGACCTTTATCGAATCCGAGGCAGATTGTAAACCAGCATCATCGGTAGCTACCACTCTATACCAATAAGTAGAGGTAATTTCTTCCGCTAGATATTCTCCCCTCATCTCTTGTCCTGCATCTCTTGTCATGATGGTTTCCCATTCTGTTGAGGATTCACTGCCCACTGGTTTTCGTTGCAATTCATAACTCACTACATCCTTGCTTGGGCTATTGATCCAACTTAACACGGCATCTGAATTGCGACTTCTCGTTGGTGTGCCCTTGAAAACTGGCGGTACAGGCGGAATCAGATCAGGCCTTGCTACACTGATCGTATCAGAAAAACTCGAATGATTCCCATTAAAATCTACTGCTTTCAGTTTGTAGAAGGCATACTCTCCAATGGCAAAATTGTAAATAGTATCAAGATAAACGGTATCACCGATTGCCCCGGAAGAAGTCAAGATGAATGCTTCTTCTTCGGCAGAATTTCCTTTATAAACATGATAACCTCTAAAATCCTCTTCTGTGTTTGGCAACCAGGACAGGCGAATAATCGAAATGGAATCTAAAATAGTATCTACTACTCCAACTAAGCCCTGGGGTGGGGCAGGAGGAATACTATCTATACGCTGAGCCAGGGCAATGGGAGAAAATACTGGATTATCATTAATATCAATGACTTCTAAACGATAATGATTTACATCCCCTGCGGTATAATCAGAAAAAGTACGAGCTGTTTTATCTAGTGGTACAGGATTAATTATAATGGGATCATCCGGATAGTTTAAATACCGCCATATGTTGATGTGTGAAATGCTATCTGCATAATCTTCATTTAATGACCAATCGATTTTAAATGAGCTGTCTTCCATTTCAAGTACTTCCGTGATCAAAGGAATGAGGGGAAATGGCCGAGGCTGCCCTTTACCACTCACTACTTCCGAATAGGGGCCTTCTTCTCCAAATAGGGATTTGCCCTTGACCCTGAATTGATATTCTTCTATATGATTATCTATACTATCTCTATAGATCATAAAATCATTATTTAAGCCCTCTTCTTCAGCACCTGTTTCCAGATTTATGAGAGGGTTTTCATTCATTGCCTGGAAAGTATTACCGCCATCAGTGGAATATTCAACTACGTAGGAAGTATAATAGCTTTCCAAATTGACTTTGTACCAAAGAAGGGTAAACTCTTCATCACCAAAGTAGACACTCAATGAATCAGGAGCGGGCAGCGGATCAGGTATATTCGTATTTACAATCGCCATATTTGAAAAAGCAGATCCACCGGGCACGAAAATTTGATATTGATATTGATAACCGAGTTCAATATCAATATCCGTATACAATAACCCCATATGGCCTGCTGCCTCTAAAGACATATCAGCCGCAAACATAGCAAAGCCATAGCGATTAATTCTATCCTCCTCCTGCGTATAAGCCCCTTGTACGCCTTCATATATTGCCTGATCCATATCATACATCAAAGCATGAGCCAGGCCCAAAGATTCATTAGAAGATAAATCGCCCCATTGATTTTCAGGAGTAGGATAAATAATATCAGAGTTTGTTATACTGATTAAATTTCCATCGGCATCTAATTTCTTTATAAGCAATTGATAGCCTGTTTCGATACCTGCCCTCCATGTATCATAATCTGCTGGAGCAAAACGCACCTGGATGGTATCCGATATTGCACGAGCTTTGACACTCAAATTTTGAGCAATAAAAATACCTGGTATCGCAAGTAAGATAAATAGGACAAGTCCTTTTTGAATCAATCGCATCATAAACTTGAATATTGAAGGTTAATGGTATGCTCGCTTTCCGAATTATCTGGAAATTGATAGTTTAAGAATAGTGGATATGCAGAGCCAGAAGTTAAATTGGTGTTCAAAGGCCTTGGCTCAAAAGGTGTGTCTACACAAGTACAGTGAATACTTGGAGGAGCATTAAACTGACGAAGTATGGCATCATTATTATATATAGGATTTAATATATTATTATGATATTGTGTAATAAAGCCTCCATAACCATAGCAGCATCCTCGTACTCCTTGTAAGTCTAAATCTGAACCACACCCCAAGTTGTCCGCAATGAGCACAGCACTAGTAAAAACGCCATCATTGTCTTCTGCAGTCCAGGTATAGCTTTGCAGTGTCAAATAATCATGACGTACAACCTTCGGGATGGCATAATTAAAAGATGGGGATGCTTCTTCAGCCCATTGTTCAAATAGGCTCAAATCCTGATTCCACACAAGGTAATTCTCTTCTGTTACTTCATAAGTTGATATATTATCTTGTACAATAGATACTGCATTATCAGGAATGACATTAAAGTTCTTACGATTTATATCTAAATTAGGGATCGAATAATCTAGATCTGCAATACTACAGTCGCCACATCCTGGAATGCTTATTTCATAAAGATTAAAGTTGGGCTCATCAGGTACATTGATATTAAAAAATTGATTCATCCAGGCTGTATTATCCAAATCGGCCAATAGAGAAAGGGATGGATTAGGAAACCAATCAATTCCTAGTAATTCTTCGATTCCGAATGGTTCTTGTAAATTAGTGATATTGGCTTTATATTCTCCACTAATCATCAATGCCAGTGGATCAGTAGTAATACTTTCTAATTTATTTTCGAATGTAGGATAAGCACTCACTCTAAAATAAAATGTTAGTAATGGCTCTGGAATATCCAGGACGCTACTCTGTGCTCCACCTACTTCATCATCTGACTGGCCTCCTGAAGACCCACTACCCGAACCAGAAGATTGCCTTGCTGACACTCTTAATTCTGCACGATAGCTTTTATTAGCTTCTAATGGAGGCAGGTCATAGGTAATTCTGTTCGTATTCGCATCATACGAGAATGGAACCGTAATAGGGGTTGGGCTAGAGCCATCTGATAAGTGGATTTCAGTAACATAACTATTTGAAAGGCCTGTAAAGAATTCATCTTGTCCTGACACAAGCTGGATATAATTTTCAATATCCTCTTCTTGATAGTAGTTGAATTGTCCATCAGCTGGCCAGGCACTTTGCACATTTGTTAGAGGTATATAATCTAAACCTTCTCCTGTATTAAAATTATTGGTTCGAACATCTGTATCCATTGGGCCACCTATGATGGTGCCATTTTCACTGGTTTCATATAAAGTGGCGGTTGCCATCACTACATAATTAGTATCAGCTATCAATACATCAGAAGGCAGGAAATTAATGGCATAACCATCATGACTCCAAATCCATTGCCCATCGACCAATTCTCCGGCATGGTCCCGTACTTCATATTCATCCAACTGAATCATGTAATGATTATCTTCTCCATCTCCATCAGTATCAATACTCACGATCTTATTTACAGGATAGGCAAATTCAATGGATGGTTTTACGTTTACCGGGAGGTTACTTGCCCTATCTAATGGTAATACAGCATCGATGATTGGTAACACTAGCTCTGCAGTACTTCCATCTTCCAGCAAGCATTCTTTCCCATCTTTTATTGGAACTCGAAAATCCCCTTTGATCAAGCCTCCCATTACCCGATATCTTCCTGCAATGACTCCTCTTACATAAAATGGATCAGGCCCTTTCATTTGAAGAACCGCTGCTAAAGCGGCATCCAATACCCGGAAACCTAACACGTCTACATACCCTTGTATATATACCCAGGCTTGCCCGGATGCGTACCAACCGTTCATACCAAGAGGGAGATTATAATTATTGACACAAATCACATCAGCGTATTTTTGCATCATGACATCAAAGCCAATATCCAGATTGAGCCCTGCACGTACAATGCCCAAATTAATATCTGTATCTACCTCTACTCTGGCTCCAAAAGCGAAACCCTTGCCAGTTGCCCTGGTATTTTCATCTTGAATGAGGTTGCTAAAGCCAGATAATGATTCCACATCTTCTGGTAAACCTGGGAAAGGAGGGATGTTGGTCCCTACATCAAAATAAGTACTAATACCAACGGTAAGCCCTGAAATTCCAAGATCTATAGCTATAGGGCCACCAGGAAATGGCATGTCTTCATCATTAGGATTTGGAATGCCTATGTTTATATACCAATCTTCTCTGGAAATTAGGATATCCACACCTCCTGCATAGTATAATTCGTCACACTCATCTGTTGAGAAGGGTAAATTAGTAGGCAGAGGGGCACCACCTTTTATAAATCGGAAATTAACAAAGGTTAGCGCTCTGGCGGTGAATCTTCCTTCTCCGGTTTCTGTAGCAGTGCCATTCTGATACATCATTTCTAAGTAAAGTGAAAGCCCTGTACAGGAAGGCCCTGTCCAACTAATCGGTGCCATTACATTGGCAAAGCCCCTTATGCCTATTTGGTTGAGCCCTCCGCTATTATTAAACTCCATAAAGAGCCTTACATTGGCATTGAATATTTCTTCGTTTGATGGAGTGGCCAGGACGATACCTGCATTGACTCCTAGTTTTACGGAATTATCTGGTGTGTAGAGGATCCCAGATAAACTTTGTCCCAGGCGAGCCTCTAGTGCCGCCTTATATTCATCATATGCACTGGAAGAATAATCCGGTAATTGGTCTCCTATCTCAACACTTCCAAAATTACTGATAATGTTACCCGGCCGCATATTGACGTACACTCCACCGCCAATCCCCCGGACATTTAAACCACCTATGGTAAAGCTTTCAACATTAAAGCGAGCTAAGACGTCTACTAGGAAATATCGGTATTCTCCCGTATTTCCAAATATGCCCATTGCTTCGATGCCTGTTTCTGAATCTAATTTTTTGAAGACAAGCCTCAACTTTCCCTGAAAACCGCTTCCAAATTCCTCCATTTCTTCAAAGAAAATGACATGGCCACTAAATTTAAAATCATCATTTTCAACATCTATAAATAATGCATCTACTAAAAAGCGATCATATCGCCACTTCTGTCCTCCATCTTCTAATGTTTCAATTTTACCGGCAATTCTAAAGCCTCCTTCAGCCGTTATTGCCATGCTATTTTCTGAACTTGTACTACCTGAATCCCCACCAATATTCAGAGAGGCGAAGAAAAAGAGAAAAGCTTCATCTGAAGCGTCTCCTTCCTGCATACCGATATGGGCAACCGTTAAGTCAAAATTGTGTAAGTCTACTACGATGTCTTCAATGCCCCAATTGCCTGCATCACGGATAAAACCTCCCTTGTTGGCAATTTGGAGGTTTTCAAAAGTTCCTCCTGAAACACTAAAAGTTCCCCCTCCATTACCAACTGGGGAATCAATTTCTATATCTCCACTTAAAGTAGCCACAACTTCAAAGCCTTCTCCATCTTCATAGGTGACGTGAATATTTGAAGTGGGGTGCAAAGTTATAGTCGCATTGAGCATCCCGGATTCATATACTTTATCTTCTGTGAAAGGAGTAGTTGAGAATTGATAGATGTCATTTTCCAAATCGAAAGCAGCCATATAAGGCATTGCAGAAGATTCGTCAGGAGTATCACTATTATTGCTATTCAACAAAGGAATACTTATATCTCCTTCAAATTCGAAGCTCGCTAAATCGCTTTGGAAGAATCGCAAATCCATTTCATCAATGGAAAAATACCATCCGCTCATATTTTTATTCCCAAGCGAAAATACAGGTGCCATAAACACTTGCCCTGTAAAACCAGTTTGGTCAATGACTACGTCCTGAATGTTTATCTGCTCAGGGCCTAAAGTGAAATTTTCTTCCTGAACTATTTGCTTTGGGAGCTCTACACTTAGTTGTTTGATGTAAACGCCTTGCCACAGTTCCTGAGTAATTAAATTGGGCGTATAACCCGACACAGGAAATGTTAAGTCTGCATCATGCCTACTCTCGCTAAAATCGAATATGATTTCATCTGCTGTAAAAATGACATCTTCAAATTGTGGGACGATAAAAGGTTGGTCAAAATCGATAGAAACTAAAATATCATTCATCCCGGTTTCTGTGTCATTGACGTTTATTTCTAATTCTGCTCTTACCTCATCATTTGTAGGAGTATTAGGTGATTGATCTTCCGTATTTTCCTCTTCCCCTTCCTCTGGAGGTGCCGGCACAGGCCTGATAACATCTTTATTGAACACTAAATCTACATCCAGATTGAATTCTTTTAATCCATCACAATCAAATTTAACGTAAGTACCTTCTGTTTCAACAAATTCATCATTCAATACAACGGCTCCTTGAAACTCTAAAAGGGCTACGGCTTCCATTATTCTCGACCTAATATTTCCTAGTAGGCCCAATGAACCTACCTCTACTCCGCCGCTATAAGAAAAGTGAATGTCTGGAGAACCAAAATAAATGGGATCGAGCATTTTTGGAGTTTCGACTTTCGCATAGACATTTAACTCAGAATGGGTAGGATAGAGCGTTATTGCATTGATCCCCACAATAACATAGGTACCATCTCCTAAATCAGCTCTTTTTCCAACAGGTAACTGAACTAAGCTATTGCCATCGAACTGGTCGCAAAAATTGCCTTTATCCAAAATTTCATCAATTACCTCCTGAGCTTTACCAATTTGCTCTAGCGTATTGCTAAAGAAATTCCCTTTTTTATTCCCGCCATTCTCACTAAAAACACCTTGCAATGAGTCATAATTGCCATCCATCCAGGCTTTGATTTGATGAGCTGTTGGATTGGCAATCGCAAACTGATATTCTGAAGGATGTTTGCCATTTTTTAATGGCTTATACATGGAAGAAATTTCCTTTTCAATAATGGAGGGCAGCAGTTTTACCAGACTAGAATCTTCTTCAGTATTGGCCAAAAGGAAGCCACTGAACAACATGAAAACATAGAGTAAACTAAAATATCGAGTATAAATTCTAGCCATTGCATTCTTTTTTACAGACTATAAAATGCTTTGCCGCAGGCTTTATCTCAAGCCTTAACAATTCTTACAAAAGCAAAAGTAAATGCGGCCAGTCTCAAATTTTGAGACTCCCCAATTTTAATTTGCGAGCTCATATTACTCAATGAGAAGTTGTCTGAAGTTTTCCCTTACTGGTAAAAAGCTTTAGACAACTTATTAAAAGAAAACTCGATATTATGAGTACCTATTTACACTATCTTTTAGGAATAGCTCTTGTTATTTTTATTCCTTTTATATCATGGACTCAAAATTGGGAAACCGTTTATTATCAAGATTTTGATTCTGAAACTTCAATAGATGATATTGAAAATTTAGTGTTGGTAGGAAATCAGAACACTTTATTAGTAAGTTGTCCGAAAGACAATGGTAGCTATGATAAATCTGTTGCATTTAACGTAGATACCGGGAGTTCTTCTTCTGATGATACTGGTATTGGGTTTTATACCACCCTTGAAGAGGGCTATGAATATCGTATTTTATGGGATGTAGTAACCTATGAAGGCTCAGATATTCGTTATATGATAGGTGAAAATTTATCAAACCTCACTCAGGTTAGTGGTCCACATCAAACAATTGTATATAATCCACTTGAAGGTTTTAAGCTAAAGTGCTATCCCGGCATTGCAATCATAAGTGATCCTTTTGTCGTTTCATCTGGCGGATCCTATAATGTTGTTTTGTTGTTTGATGACCCTGTTCAGGCCGATTCGATATACGCTGATGGTAACTTTGAAAAGCTGGACTATTTTCATCTTCAAAGAAGGGCGCTAAGTCCAACTACTTTATCATTTTCCACCTGGGGACAGTTTACAGTGGAAGGAGCAAGTGTGGATATATGTGTAGAGATTAGTGATCCTTCTGCTACTAATCCGACAAGCGTAGAAGTAGATATATTGGACAATGTGCTCCCTCATTTTCCTGATTATGAACCTGTCGAGTTGGTCTTTCCTGCGGGTAGCAGCGCCACTGAATGTTTTGAATTAAACATTCCTCTTACTGCTACTAATTTTGATGAAATAAGCTATGATTTTATTTTGTCTAATCCTACTGGAGTGCATCCTGTTCAGATAGGTACTATCAGTTATACGGAAGTTGTTGTAGAGGGATTGAATCAGCCAGGAGTATTTATTTCTTCAGCGACAAATATAGATGTTACGGAGGGGCAGAATGTAGATATTTGCATCGCTACTACTGAAGCACCAACTAGTAATGCTTCCGTTCAGTTGGGAGTAGTAGGTAGCCCAAATCCACATTTCATAAGTCTGCCTACTATTGACTTCGCAATTCCAGCGGGTGAAACAGAAGTTTGCCACTCTATAACTATTCCATTTGCATCTGAAGGAGACGCAGTATCTTATACTCTTAACCTGCAAAATGAGCAGGGAGTAACGCTCATTGATCCCAGCAATTTATCCATAAATGTAACCCCCTATATCGATACTTCCCCATGCTGGGCTTATGAAATGTCTCAAGATTTCAATGATGGAGTCAAAAGCAATTTTTCAGACTTAAGCAATATCATTAGTCATGGATATAGTCTTGGCATATACGGCGCCACAGGTACTAGCAGTGATCTGTGCGCTATTGACAATCAGGGGTATTCCAGTTATATAGGCCTCAATGTTGAATTAGAAGCGAATGAAGCATATCGATTAATATGGAATGCTAAAGGGAGTAATTCAGTCAAAGAAATGAATGTTTTCTTAGGGAGTGATGTAGCTAATGCCACTGAAATAAGCGGGCCGTATCAAATTCCTATAATCTCTCCTACTGGATTAGGAACTGTTATTACAAGTGAATCATTCTTTGTTGAAACGGCAGGTAATTATGTTATATATCTCCAAAAAACACCCAATAGCTCTTTCCAGGGCAGCATAAAAGTCGATGATCTGGTTTTGGAAAAAGGTTGCTATGCTGGGCCACCAATTGAGTTGTCTTTTACCGATTCATTAATTACTATTGAAGAAGGAGGGGAAACTCAAATTTGTGTCCAAATCAATAATCCTCATCCGACTGATATTACTACTACCGAAGTAGCATTAGTTGGCAACCAATCTCCTCATTTGAGTGATTTCTCTAATCAAACGCTTTCATTTCCTGGAGGGAACTCTACTACTCAATGTTTTACACTTTCTACAGTCAGTAGCCCACTGTTAGACGGGGATGTGTCTTACTCCTTTGAGTTGACCAACATGCTTGGCCAATATCCTGTAGAAGTAGTTAGTCCTTCTAGTTTGACGCTTGTTGTGCAAGATAATAGTGCTCCGGATAATTGCATGGAGTGGGCTGCCTTTTTTACTGAAGACTTCACGGGAGCAAGTCCCATTTTGGATAATCTTGATCACTTAGTCATTTCCGGGCCAGGGCACTTTTTTCTAGGCAGTGAAGGCGCAACAGGAAATGGAGATCCTGCTGTTAAAGGAATATTACAGGGAGATGGATATATAGGTTTATCGTTTCATTCTGATGGTAATTATGAATACCGGTTCAAATGGAAAGGCATGAGTGATCGCTTGGTACAAATTTGGTTTGGAACAGGAGCAAATACGGCTACTCCTATTGGATCATCCTTCACGATGACGAGTGAATGGCAAGAGTTTACAAGTGATTTCATGCCTGTAGAAGAAGCTGGAGATTATATGTTTTTAATAAAAAATTTAGACACCAATAATTCTCCCGACTATAACAAACCTGTATTCTTTGATGATTTGGTTTTGGAAAGACGATGCCAGCCTACAAGTGTCTATTTCTCTGAAGCATCGTGGGAAGTAATAGAGGGAGAAAGTACGACTATTTGCTTAGACATCGATTTCCCCTCTGCCTTCCAGTCTACCACAGCTCTGCTAAAATGGACAAATGGAGCTGATCCTCATTTCTCAGGGCAAGGGCCTTTTTCCATCGTTTTCCCTGCTGGTAATACACAGCAGCAATGTTTCGAAATTAATACCATAGGGAATGATATAGCGGATAATAGAACAGAGTATCGTTTGGAGATTATAGAAGTAAGTGGTGGTACCTCTACTATTATTGGTGAACAGAACAGCGCTAAAATAAAAGTAATTGATGGTACTTCCTGCTGGGAATCGGGAAGTACACAAGATTTTTCCAATACAAATATCTATTTGACGAATATTCCTAATTTAGTCCAATCCGGAGCATTTATTCGCTCTAACTATGGTGCACAGGGCATTTATGGAGATTTTTGCGCTGAAGGAGATATCGAGGATGGTGATTATATTGGTTTCCAGGAACATCTTGAGGCAGACAAGGTTTATCGAGTGGTTTGGAATGGGAAAGCTACTTCTAAAGCACATCAGGTTCAATTCTTGATGGGGGCCACTATTAATCAGGCGAGCCCTATCGGAGAGCCAAGCACTATACCTGTTATTAGTAATAATCAATTGGGTGCAGATTTGGATTTTGAATATTTCACAGTACCTGCTACTGGCAAATATTTCCTCTTGCTGGCATCACAAAATGAAGAGCGTGGTAGCGTAAGATTAGATTATTTTAGACTGGAAGAAAGATGCCCAAATACTCAATTGTTCTTTTCACAAGATTTCATTGCTGCTGAGGAAGGTTTACCAGTAGAAGTATGCGTAGATATAATGAATCCTTCCATCGAGCATCCTACAAGTGTAGAAATTGCATTTACGGGCAATCAAATACCCCATTTTGCGGGCAGTGCAGCCCAAACTGTAACTTTCCCAGCCAACAGTACAACTCAGCAGTGCGTCACTTTTTATTCTAGTGCTAATGAATTATCTGATGATAATTTAAGCTATCAGCTAATATTGAGAAATGCTTCGGGAGGATTTATGGCGAATATTTTAGAGCCAGATTTAGTTAAAATTACTTTAGAAGATGATACTCAATTTGATAGCTGTGCATGGGCTGGCTCAGATGTTGAGATATGTTCAGGGGAGCAGGTACAATTGGGCATTAATTATGCTGATTCATTAAATCTATCAGATTGTTTTGATGAAGATTACTGTTTTAAATGGTTTCCTGAAACAGGAATTTTAAATAATGATTACTACTCGCAACAACCAATGGTTGCTCCTGACGAAACCACGCTTTATACCGTTATTATGACGGATGGGTATGGCAATGTTTTTACAGATGAAGTATTGGTTACGGTTCACCCTAGTGTTGAGATCAATCTTACGCCAGAAGAGCCTGCTATTTGCCTTGGAGATATGATTCAACTAAGTGTGGAGCATATTTCAGGAAGCGGTAACTATGCTTACTCATGGTCGGAAGGCAGTACGCAGCAGAGTATTCAGGTATCTTCTCCAGGTAATTATACCGTATCTGTTGCAGATTTAAATACGACTTGTTCTGCTGTTGGCAATATTGAAGTAGCTAGTCTTGATATGCCTTATAATATAGTTTCAAACGTACCTATCCTATGTGCAGAAAATCCAGTAGCGACATTAGAATTGGATGGAATAGGCGGAACCGAACAACTCTTATACAGTTGGTCAACAGGAGCTATAACCAAAACGATTACCACTTCAGTAGCAGGAGCATATGCTGTTACCATTACTAATGAAGCAACACAGTGTAGCGGAGTGTTTGAATATACCTTAGAAGACCTTTCTGGAGTTGAATTTTCCATAAACTTTACTAAACCACATATCTGCGAAGAGGATGAAGTAACGCTTATTGCTTCTCTTGAGGGTTATGCTGATGAGTCAGGAAATCCTATTAGCTATATGTGGTCTAATGGAAGCACCGGCCCTTCAAGCCTTGTTAATAGTGCCGGTACCTATAGCGTGACCGTTACCCTTGCTTCTGGTTGCATTATTACAGCGACGGAGACCCTACCTGCAGCAAATATAGAAGTGGAGATTACAAGTGATCAATCTTTTGCTTGTCCAGATCAATTGACTACGCTCACTGCTAACTCTTCTACCTTACCATCTGGTTCTTTGCTATGGTCTACAGGGCAGATCACTCCCACGATCTATGTTGATGAAGCTGGTACCTATAGTGTGACTTTAACGGATACTTACGGATGTACAGCAGAAAACGCTATAGAAATAGCAGCCTGTCCTCCTCCTACAACGGCTACCGAAGTGTATTTTGCAGACTATGACTATCCAAGTCCATTAGTTGCTACTGAAGGAGAAAGTATGACTATTTGTATAGCAATTGATAATCCTTCTACAACTACCGCAACTACTTTTGAGCTTACTGGAGCAGAAAGCCCCCATTTTACCAATTTTGCTCCTATGCAATTGAGCTTCCCTGCAGGAAGTGACGTACCAATTTGCGTGGATGTACCAGTCCCTGTAGTAGCCAACGCCAATGATCCTGAAAATTATACCTTCAATATCGACAATGTCTCAGGTGGCACTGATGCTCAGGAAGGAGAAAATAATCGTTTGCAAGTACAGGTGGAAAAGATAATAGATGAGGGGTGTTTCTCCACCATTTATTTTGAAGATTTTGCAGATGCTGTAGCTCTTGATCTTTCTGATGTACCCAATCTGGTGTATTCCGGACAATTTGACCTTAAGGTTTTAGGGGCAACCGGGACCGTCTTTGATACTTGTGCGAGTGGAAAAAGGATTGCCAATGATCGACAAATTGGGTTCAACCAATACCTTGAAGGAGGTGAAACCTACCGGGTAAGCTGGAATGTCAAAACCAGATATGCTGAAAAGGTAGTAGATATTTTAGTAGGAACTGATTTTGCTAATGCTACGGTAGTAAGCGAAGGGCACATCCTTCCTCTCAAACTGAATAGTGAACCTGGAGTTGATATAACGTCTGATACATTTAGTGTACAAACATCGGGTGATTATGTAATCTTTATACAAGGTTCGCCGGATCATACAATTTGGGATGGCCGGTCCCGCTTTGACAATTTCTTGTTAGAGAAGGCTTGTCCACCTACTACTTTGTCCTTTGCTACCGAAAATGCTTCCATTTTTGCTGGAAATTCGATAGAAATATGTGTCGGCATTACCAATCCTTCTGAAACAGAGGCTACAACAGTTGTTGTTGATTTTACGGAAGATGCTAGTTTACACTTCCCTGATTTTAGCCCTGTGACGCTTACTTTCCCTGCTGGAAGTACAGATAATCAATGTTTCACCTTAACACCTAGTAGCGAACCAGCGGAAATACAGACCACCTATCACTTAGCATTAAATGATGTAGCAGGAGGTTATTATGCAACTACTCAGGCTCCTGAAACATTAGAACTGCTAGTCTCAAATGATGTTATACGTTGTCAGGTATCTGTAGAAGATTTAGAATACGTCTGCGGAGCCGATAATACGGTGATATTATCTGATGTGCCCCTTATAACCCACATGGATGTTGGAGATAGTTTCCTTGCTGGTGATTTCAAAGTAGAGGTCACTGAAATAAGGGGCAATGACTACTTCAATGGTAAAGGTAAAATTGTCATCCCCTACGTAGAGTATATTCATGTGGATGTAGAAATCATCAATATAAGGGTGAATGAAAATTGCCAGATGGTAGAAGGAGAAGTGGAAGTAATTGGTGTTACTTCCCCTGTCGTTGCAGATATACTGAATACCCTGGAAGACCTCGATGAAGTACTAGATGTAATATCAGAAGTATTTGAGGTGATTAATGAAGCCATCGGAGCATCAGATGAATTGAATAATGTGCTCTCGGATGACTGGAATATATTAGAGGGATCAGGCCCAATAGAAGAAGAATACCCTTACCTTCCATCAAGTTTACTGGATCAATTAGATGATGCCCTCTTATGCTACTTATACAACATTCCGAATTTTGAAGAATGTAATGAACAGCTCAATCAAGCTGTTGACGACTTAGTGACTGCCATCAATGAATTGTTTGAAGCAGATTACGCTATACACTTTAAGGCATTTCCAGAGCAAGCTTATGGGTTTGATGAATTACAACATGCTGAGATGCAGGAGCATTATAATCAGCTTACGGTAGCAGGAAGTCTTTATGATGTACCGTGGAAATCCGTTTTAGCTCAAACTGGTGCCGATAATGTATTATTGACCATCCCACACAGTGAGCTCCCCGACGATCTGATTTTTGAAAACAATAATATGGATCCCATCTCTCATTTCAATTACAATGGGGAAGTTCAATTGATTGTTAATGGTTTAGAAGATGGAGAAACCTATCAAATCTATCCTGTACAAATTAAAGAAGATGAAGATGGTAATGAGGTGAAGAAGTATGCTGGAAAGTTGAATGTTATTTCTTATGAGGAATATGAAGAAGAGGTAGAGGTCGTATTAGTACCTGTTAATGGAGTCATTTCTATATCTGAAGAAGAAAGGCAAGAAATAGAAACTATTCTCAGAAACACTTATAAAGGAGCAGTAGCTTCTGCTATTAATGTAACCGTAAATGGTAATTTAGATATCCCCGAGGATTTTGATAATGTATTAGATGCCACAGGTTCAGAGTTTTATACTGTTTATAATTCCGAAATGTCCAGGATAAATCGAAAATTCAAACGAGCTTATGACTATGATAGGGACAAGTATTACATCTTCTTAGTACAAAACTCAGAAGGCAATTCAATAGCAGGATTCATGCCAAGAGGGAAATCTTTCGGATACGTGATCACCAGTCAGCATAGTTCAACGGCTGAGTTATCTGAAACAATCGCTCACGAAATAGGTCATGGGGCATTTCTACTCAAGCACACTTTTGAAGAATTTTCACTAGCCTCTCATTCTACGGATCATTTAATGGACTACTCAGAAGGCAGCCATTTAACCAAATATGAATGGGATTTGATCCACAATCCTAATTTTCATATTCCTTTGTTTGATAGCGATGAAGATGCAGCTTATATAACGATCAATAATATTAAAGAGGTTTTATCTGAATCGGGATATATTACAACTTCGGATGGTATAGATTATGTAACCTTTGTTAGTAATACAGGTGTCCCAATTAATATTGAAATAGATAAATTACAAAGTATAGAGATAGCTACTGGAGGAGATTTATATGGGAATGGCCCCAACTTTACATTGAGCGAATTTGTCCCCATTGGCACTCTTAGCAGTTTTACAATAAGGGAGTCTGAAACTGAAAGTAATACCATAAGTTATTATAACTGTTCTGAAGGAGACTACTGGACGATACTTGATCTTAATGAGGTTACTGGTCAAATAAACTGTTCTGGAGGAACCTATCAAAATCCTGAATTAGAAAATATTATTCCTGTTGTCTTAAGACATTCTCGTAATGGTGAAGAGGATATTCTACATTATGTTCCCATAACTGATATGGGTATACTCTTTCCAGCAAATACTGGAAATATTATTGCCTATGATTACTTTTTACCGAGCTTTTTTGACATAGCCAGTAGACAAGTTAAACACGGAGCTAATACAGTAGTAGTAGATTTTGATAATATTAAATTACATGTTGCATTCGCACAAGTACAATATAAAGAATTTCTGGATTCTAATTTTGGAGGGATTGATTATACAGATATGCAGAGTTTTTATTTGAGTGGATTAGCTGTATTAGTCAGCCATATGCATTATGGCTACCAGGATTATTGTGCTCCTACAGAGACAGAGAGAAATCTTGGATTACGTATGGCAGCTGATTATCAGGGAGATTTGGAATTAGAGATTAGTACAAATGGTACCCTTACTTCGGCTCAAAATCCATTATACGGAAGTATTGCAGAATCTATGATTGAAACAATCTATGATGCCAATTATTACATAGAATCAGGACTGTCAAAACAAGAAATAGCATCTAAAATTGTTGCTTTATTGTATCGTGGTGAAAGAGTTGAGAGATATAATGATATTATCCAATCAATGAATGCATCTAGTGTTGATCAGGCGGATCAGATTGTAGCAGATTTTTTCAATCCTTCTACTTCGCTGTTCCCTTGTGAATTTGATTATTTACTTTTCCCTGATTATGAAGTATTAAAATTAGTCTTATCAAGGTATGTTTTAAGTACTCATTATGATAAAACCAACAACGTATATGGTGAAACGATATATACTAATGACGTAGTTGTTGGCCTAAATGAAGAATGGATTTTCTTAAAATTACTCAATAAAATTCCGGAAGAATATTATAATGATTTCCTTATTAATTTATTAGCTACCCCAATTCCTGAAACGGGTCAGTATTACTGGGCAAAGATTTTTGCATTGATCGATAATGATTTATCAGATTCAAATGGGGAAAAGCTCTTAACATGGGTACTTAATGCTTATGAATATATCATTCAAGATGAAAACAATTCATCTCCCATTAAGTCTGCTTATGATGACCTGGTACAAGACATAGCAAATATACATTCAGCGTCCACTGAACACCTTGAAAATAATGGAGCAGATATGATGAATAAGCTTCCTGTAACAGCTTATAATTATACTCCTCTCTTAAATAGAATTAATTATCTAAATGCATTAAGCTGCGTAGCTGGTAATGGTATAAATAGCTCTTATTTTTGTAATAATATTCTTGAGGATACCGAAATTACGGACGTAGTACCAGAAACCAACTTAGTAGGTATTCAAACAGGGAAAGTAAAAGCTTACCAAAGGAATAAACACCTTTGGTCTGTAGTTGAAACTCATGAAGAACTTACGATAATTAAGGATCCCTTTGAACCCATTATATTAGATGAGAAGTCAACTTATGCAATAGCTAAAAAATTGCTAAATGATGATCAAGAGAACTTTACTATTGTTCCAGCTGTATCGCTTTATTATCTAGAAGAAAATGCAAGATCACAAACAGCTCAAGATGCTCTTTTTACGACTGTTGATGTAGCCATTTTAGCTACTCCTATAGGTCATTTAAAAGGGATTTCCAGAACTTTAGCTTATATAGATAAAGCATCTTCCGCTTTGGGTATAGCCGGTCAATATTATCAAGGTGAAGATCCTACTTCTGGCGTAGGAATTGCTTTTAATGCTTTATCTGCTGTTTTGGGTTTAACGGACCTTACTGTAGGATCATTTGTAAGTCGTACTGAGGCTGGAACAAAAATTAAAAAAGCACATGCAGCGAGTGATATTAATGAAACTCAGATCGTTGATAAGTACGAACACTTACTTGGTGTCGTTGATGCTATTGCTGAAGAAGCAGGGGGTGGATGGCTACGTCCAGGTTCTGGAGCAGGAGGTTTAGAGTATCCTGACGACTTAAGGCAATCAATTGGTGATGCTTTACTAAGACATATAAATGATTATGAAAATATTCGCCCTGGATCTGTAGATCGAGCTAGAATAAACTCTGCAATAAATAAACTAGGCATAGGAGATTTAGGTGGAATTCAAACAGAACTCATTGAAGCTTTGAGAAGTATAGGTATACCTGAATCTGATTTGCCTGGTTTCGTAGTCAGCAATGCTGTCCCCCCCGGCTTAAGGGAGGAACTAAAAGATTTTCTTTTAGCAGATCATACCAATCATCTGCGTAATTTTCATGATTCCTTTGATCCTAGCTTGAATCATAATCTGGTTATTGCATGGGTATTTCTTAAGCAACAGAATGCAACAGATGCATTATCAGATTTCAGATACATGTTACGTTTACTAGAGGATATGAGAAAGTATGATGGATTTACAGAATTTCTGGAGCAGGGAGAAAATCTATCTATTTGGACTAAATTCAATAGTGTTCTTGGTGGTACAAATAAACAAATTGCTGAATGGATTGAAAGTCTTTGGAAACGTGGACAAAATGGATTAGATGTTGATCCTCCAAATGGAACGGATGGTGTAATAGTAAAATATGAAGGAGATGAAATTTTAGAGGTAAATACGGATGCAGTAGATTATAACTCTTATGATGAACTAGGAAATTCCATAGAAGCGGATGAAATCAAATTAGTTTCGGATGATGGAAGTCATGCCATAGGACATCGTGCTGATACAGGAAAATCTTGTTTTAAAAATGGAGGTTGCTTTACAGCAGGTACACCAATACAAATACCAGGCGGTACAATGCCAATACAAAATATAGATGTTGGAGATTTTGTTGTAGCTTTCGATACTGAAAAACAAGATACGGTGATTGCTAAAGTAAAATCCGTCATAGAAAAAACCTGGTATGAGCTACGCGAAATTGTTGTAGGACAAGATACGATCTATTCTACAGAAGATCATCCTTTCTATATTCCGAGTTTGAGCAGGTATATCCCCGCAGATAGCCTTCGTAAAGGGATGAAACTCTTAACGCTGGCTGGAGCCCTGGCTGTAGTACAAAATGTCGCTGCTTTTGATACTACAGTGCAGGTTTACAACTTTGAAGTAGAAACACATCACAATTATTTTGTAGGGGAAGAAGGCTTTTTAGTCCATAATACAGAAGGGCCTTGCTTTTTAGCACAAGCTGGTTTAAAAGAACTAGATAGTGCATGGGATCGCATTGATGACGCATTTCCTGAGCCTCCATTTACATTTATAGAAAAACAAAGAATACGCTCTGATCTTAATGCTGATTTAAAAGCTACTCTTGGTGCAGGAGATGATTCATTGTTGAAATTTTTCAGAGGGGTGAATCCCCCAGTGCCTCCAGGACAGGATTTAGTGGATGTACAGATAAGTAGGGTTAGGGCGTGGAAGTCTATGTCAGATCTACCGGCTAGTAAAGCATGGGTCAAAACTAATGTTGATATTCTTGAAAAAGCAGCAGGATTAACCCCGGCAAAACAAGTAGCTTTTAAGGAGTATTATTCAAAATTGAAATTGCCAAGTGATAGGCCTAGCCCACCTCCTTTTGTAGTAAGCAAAGAAATCAGGATATCAGAAAATCCGAATGCTTCTTCGGTTACCGTTACCGTTAGGTATGACAAATATGGCTTTCCCCATTTTGAGGATCATATGTCGCTGACAAATCCTAAAAGTGATTATAAGTTTTTTGCTAATGATTTAAATGGTGGCAAAGCTGATTTTGACAGATCTAATGATATGGTCGCACAAAACAAAGGGTTTGTCAAAGACGGAAATGGAAATTATAATACGAATTCTGAAGGATGGCTTGAAACTAATGACTATAAGTGGAGACCATATGATCAAAACTTTTTCTTGAAAGATCCTAATGGAGATTGGGTAAAACATACTTGGCATCATTACCAAGATGGAGAAACACTTTTAGCGATACCTAGTAGAATACACAGTACAGGGGAATCTGGAGTTACAGGATTTTCTCATTCTGGAGGAAAATCAGCAATTACATCAAACCCTGATCTTAAAAAGGTCTTTGACGGGATCGATTTAAATTGACAACTATTATTTGATATGAAAAGTGCAATAAGTGTATTAAAAACAAATGACTATAATGCAAATTTTGATTTTAATTATTTAGAAGGGAAGTATGGGCTTATCATTCCACCAATATTCAGAATTTACCTGTCTAATTTCAAATATGAACCTTTTGAAAAACAAGTGATTTTTTTACCAGATGAGGAAATTGGGTTTGGTAATTTCGGAAATAATATAGAAGAAGCCATACATGGTTCTTTACATGTGGATGATGAATTTTCAGAGAGAAAAATGATTCAATTTGCTTCTTCTGGGATTCATGCAGGTGGGCTATGTATAGGAACTCAAGGAGAGGATATAGATATTGTTTTTCTTGACTCAGAAGAAAAAGAAAGGTTTGTTAAAATTGCTGATAATATATTTCATTTTTTGAGAGGTTTAATGGTCATATCTTAAGCAGTTTGAATTTTGCAATACCCTGCGGTCTGTAGTATAATGGTGCAATAAAATGAAGCCACTACAAGTAGACTACGTCTACGCGCAGATATACAAAAGAAAAAAGATAGCAAGCTAAGCTTACCGTATCGAGCAGGGTGAAGGCATGTTCTTTATCCTGCTTGGTCGTTATGAGTATTATTCCACAGATATTAATCTGCCATAGACTACGCAGAGTGGGGCGATGATTTCGGAGAAATCGCATCTCTTTTGCCTTGGCAAAAAAAACGCTCGACTTCGGAAGAAGTCGTATGTTGCATTTTTTGTACGACTTCCTCCGAAGTCGAAATGCTATCTTGAATATTTTCAACAAACTTCCGACTTCTCCGAAGTTTCTTCCTATTATTTGATACTTGATAAAGGAGTAATGATAGGGATTTATAACTTAGCAAAATGGCATGATAACCAAAGAGAATGAACTACAAATAATGTTTTGCTTTTGTTTTAGATGAGATTCGAAACAAGGGAGACTGTGGAGAGAAGGAGAAGCATTGCCGGATATGAAATATTACTGTAAGTAAGTCCTAAATAGAGTTTTATGCAAAAAGTAAGCCCTTTTTTTGTGATTCTCTTGTTATTGCTTGCTTGTTCTCCAAAACTGAAAGATAGCATACAGGAAGGAGGACTAACAGGAGAAGATGTAATAGCTATGTCTATTCGAGAAATGGGGGGAGAAAGAAAACTGAAAAAGGTGAGGACAATGAAAATGGTTGCTACCAAGAAAGTCCATATAATGGATGAGGTAGGGAAAGATTATGATGTTCAAATTGAAAGGTATATAAAAATACCAGACAAACTTCTGATGAAAGAAACGTCTAAGTTTGGAACAATTATTACAGTGCTTAATGGACAAAATGCTTCCATATATTATCCCAATGGAAAGATTATGCCTATCACAGGTGTAGAATTGCATGATATAAAAGAAACGGCCTTGATTTTCCCGGAATTATACATGGACGATAAATTGTATTCCACTGAAAATATGGGAGTAGATCTTATTGGTTATGATTCAGTACAAATAGTAAAAGTTACATATCCAGATGGGAATATTAATTATCGTCATTATGATAAAACAACTAAACTATTACATCATTTATCCAATGACGTATATATCACGGGGTATTTTTTTGGAGATTACAGAACTTTAAATGGGATAAAGCTGCCGTATTACTATGGAGCTTCAGATTATTTTACCTGGTCATGGGACATTAGAGTTGAAGAATTGGAGGTCAATCCTGCTCTTGATGATAGCCTATTTGATATGAAATAAGCGAAGTAAACAGGAAAGAAAATAGGGCTAAACAAATAAAGTAATCTACATAAACAAGCATAGCTGTTTCAACAAATTGATGACTCGGCACAGTGATCTAACATAAGCTATTCATCTTCTGATCATGTGGGGGGAAGTTGATTGTGTATTGATGGTTAGATCCTGTCCAACTCAAAACACTAAAGACTCCAAATTCAACTCAAATCGTTCCTGATAATAATAGGATTCTCGGAAAGAGCAATATTGGACATCAGCGCCCAAATTGATCAATACATCAATATAACGGAACAAAGTAGCTCTTGATATTTCCAGGCGAGAAGCCAGATTTTTTGGGCATCCGGTACTTTTGCGTGCAATTAAATGATGTAGTCTTTTTATGGTTCGTAATTGATTGAGAAAGGACATATAGAATAAAGTGTTTGCGATATTGTCATCTTGGTTAATAGCTTTCATGTTAATGACTGTATATCCCAAAAACATAACACCTTGTAGGTGCCAGAATTATTAAAAAAGAAAAAGATAGCTCTTGCTGTGTGGAGTATGCTAATATATATATCCCTTCTCCAGTTTTTAGCTGACCCCTCCGGTGAGGTATAAGTACTATGCTCCCAAGGGGGAGCTGCCCGCAGGGCTGAGGGGGATATTCTATAAGTTTAAATCACTTCAAGTCCTAAGAGAGGAGTAAATAAAATCAGTTCCTTTATTTACCTCCGGTAATGTCCAGAATAGCTCCGGTTGTATAACTTGATTTTTCAGATATTAGCCAGAGTACGCCCTCTGCAATTTCTTCAGGATTGCCTACCCTTCCCATTGGGATGGAGTCCTTTATTTTTTCCAGCCTGTTGGGGATTTGATGTATCTCAGTTGCTATAAAACCTGGCCGGATAGCATTTACACGTATATTTTCCTGTGCTAATTCTGTTGCTAATCCGATAGTAAATGTATCAATGGCGCCTTTGGTCGCTGCATAATCTACGTAGGCATTAGGAGAGCCAATTTTGGATGCGCCAGATGAGATATTTACAATGCTGCCTCCTTTTCCACCATATTTGGCCGACATCCTCTTGATGGCTTCCCTGGAGCATATCATAGTGCCTAATACATTCACTTTAAATACTCTTTCAATTCTCTCGGCAGACATGTCTACCACTTTTGACTGACTGGTAAGTATAGCGGCGTTGTTTACTAAAGCTACCAGTTTTTCAGGCTGTGCATCCAGCACTTCAAACATGCTAAGGACTTCCGATTCTTTAGATATATCTGCCTGCAATAGGATTGCCTTACCACCTCTTTCTTCGATTGTTTGCACTACCTTTTCCGCAGCAGCTTTATCGTTCACAAAGTTGATGGCAACTTTATATCCAATTGCTGCTAATTTTAGAGATATGGCAGCACCTATACCTCTGCTTCCACCAGTTACTAGTATTATTCCCTCCATTTTTTTAGAGCTTGTTTAGAAATTATTAATTGGTCTACAAATGCCCCTTTTTTGTTTATACATCAGCTATTTTTCGCTACGTACTTAATCAGTATGCAGCTCTAAATGAGCTTTGTCTAAACAAAAAAAGATCTATTTTCGACTCAAAGAACAAATCCTAAACAAGCACTAAATCGAACTCATCAATCATGTGGCCGTTGGATCATCTCTTGCGTTTCCGTTTGGTAAAAGAGGTCTACGCCAAATTTCTGTAATACAAAATACGCAAGAATAAGGACAACTATCAATAACCATAATTTATCCCAGCCGGAGAGTAGTCGTTTTTTTTCGTCTGACATAACTAATATTTTAGAACTCCATCCTCATCCTCAAATTGATCCTTCTGGAAGTCAGGTATGTTGGGATGGCATAGTATTGGTCCAGGATGGTTTTAATCCAGGTGTTACCAGCCTGATTCTGTACCTGCATCAGGTTGAATACTTCCAGGCTGAGCCAGGTAGCTCTTGTAAATTTAAGAAAATGGCCCGGATGTTTGCTAAGCGTTTTACTCTTGTCAAATAACTGCCAGGAAAAACCGATATCAACCCTGTGATAAGGAGAAAAACGGTAGACATTTCTTCGTACTTCATTATTGCCTCTCAATCCAAATGGCAAACCTGTTCCAACTGTGAAATTGAGGTGCATTCTGAAGTTCTCGCTCTTAGGAAGATAATCCTGGAAAAACATAGATAAGCTCATGAATTGATCTGTAGGGCGAGGGGCATATTCTACTTCTTTGCCTTCTCCATCTTCATGTTGAACACCATTGAGCTTTTCGCGAGCACGCAGGAATGATAAGTTGATCCATGATTCTGCATCAGGCACAAATTCTCCATTTAGACGAAAATCAAGCCCTGTGACATATCCGGTCGCATCGTTTTCGCCAGAATAGCGAATTCGCACGTTTTCAATCTCATAAGAGACCACATCCCAAAGTGATTTATAATAAGCTTCCGTAATGAAACGGAACTTCTTAGGGCGTTTGCCCAGATAAAAATCCAACGTAAGCCCACCTACGATATGTGCCGACTTTTGTGCAAGCAGGCTGGAATTGACAACCCCATCAGGCCTTCTCATTTCCCGATAGAATGGTGGCTGATAATACAAACCTCCTGCCAGACGGTAAGAAATATCCCGCTTTCCAGCTAGTGGTTTATATAACATCTGTACCCTTGGAGTCACATAAAACTCTTCGTTCAAATCCCAGTAAGACGCTCTTAGCCCGGCGCTTAACCGCAACTCTCCTTTGCTTTCTCTTCTGAAGGTATAAGTGTTTTGGATATAGGCACTATAGCGATTAGAGCTAAGTGTATTGCGTGTTTTTAATACACTGGCCAGTGCTACTTTTGTGGTGTCGTAATCAAGGTTTTCATTTAGGGAATAACCAGCAGAATCCAGTCTTTCAAACTCATTAATGAGGTCATCGATTTGTTCATTCTGGATTTTGGCACCCCATGTCAGAAAATGGCTACTTGTTACTTCCGAATCACCAGTGCTACGCTGAAATTCTATTCCTCCTTTATGCTGGAAGTTGGTTAGTTGAATATCCAGAAAGTTGCGTACATATTCCTGCTGAGTACCATTGCCTAACTCTGCAACCACTTCTCCAAAATCTTCACTCCCAAGCCCTGATTCTATTTGGCGCAAGCTATAGCGGCCTGTAATATCAAAACGTTCATTTTCATCACTGGTAAATGTAGAACCCATAAACTTCAGGAAAAAAGGATTTCTATCGCGATCGGGGAGATAGGTAAGTGAAAGCCCGTTCATTGTAGTAGTAAAGTCATCAATTTCTTGTCCATCAAAAACACTGAATAGTTCCAGTGCAAAATTGATCAACCCCAGAGCTGTACTTCGTTCTGTAGGCTGGAAGCGGTACTCACTGCGATTGTAATTTCCAAGGTACCCCAATTGCCAATTGCGATTAAGGTCATAGGTAAGGTAAGCCTGTATATCGGCAAAGTTGGTAACATATTCCCCTTTGACATCCAATGATCCTAAGAGATAACTAGTTGTTTTATAGCGTGCTCCTACCAGATAACGAAGTTTTCGATAGTTGTCTTTACCTGTTTTAATGCTACCTTCTACATGCGCAGACCCTCCTAAAAAACTCATGCCAGCGGATGCACGCAGGCTGTCAGGGCGTTTGTATTTGATATCTAGTACAGATGAAAGCTTGTCTCCATACTTCGCTTCAAAGCCACCAGATGAGAAGGAAAGATCCCGAATAAGGTCTGTATTGGCAAAGGTAAGCCCTTCCTGTTGCCCTGCTCTAATCAACTGAGGGCGGTAAATTTCAAAATCATTGACATATACCAGGTTCTCATCATAATTACCTCCCCGAACATTATATTGTGAAGATAATTCACCACCGCTACCACTGCTGGTTCCCAATGCAATATGAGGCAGTAGGCTTTCCAGGTTGCCGGTAGTAGTAGGAAGCAATTTTAATTGCTTGACATCTTCCCGGATAAGGCCACCTTCTTCTATTTTACTCTCACGAACAATAACTTCGAGGTCAGAATTCATAGGTGCCATAGAAACATCTACCTGTCGGTTAGAGCGAGCTGGCATCGCACTTATTTCTGCTTCTGCTTCCCGATAACCAATACGTGTGAATACGAGGGTGAAATCTTCATTGGCAGGTACAATAATACTGTATCGGCCATTTTCACTGGTTTCTACCGCACTGGTACTCCCTTTTACATAAATTGTAACTAGTTCAATGGCATTATCACTTACAGCATCTTTTACCAGGCCGGAAATACTAGCTTGTGCGCTTTCCTGTGCATTGACAAGTGATGTGAAAAACAGAAGAGCGAAAACTACAGGTATATATCGTTTCATATTGAGTTGCTAAGATCAATAAAAACATAAATTCACTGTTCATTAATTGTGTTGAAGAACAGTGAATTTACATTTCGGTTAGTTCTAAAATTAGAATATCTATAATTATGCAAACTTTGTAGGCTCTCCGCCTATTGCTTTTAGGCGTTCGATAGCTTCTACAGGCTGGTCGGCTTTAAAAACGCTACTACCAGCAACAAGTACATCTGCTCCGGCCTGTAGTATACTTTCTGCATTATGTAAACCGACACCGCCATCTATTTCAATACGTACATCCACATTTTTAACAGTAATCATGTCTTTCAGGCGTCTAACTTTTGGGATGGTGTTATAAATGAATTTTTGTCCACCAAAACCAGGATTTACCGACATGATTAAAACCATATCAATATCTTCTAGTACATCTTCCAATAATTGCACAGAAGTATGAGGATTTAAGGCTACGCCAGCCTTGGCACCAGTACTTTTAATTTGGTGAATGACTCGGTGTAGGTGATTACAGGCTTCATAGTGTACCGTAATTATATCAGCTCCGGCATCACGGAAAGACTCAATATATTGCTCTGGGCGTTCTATCATAAGGTGCACGTCCAGTGGTTTGGCACAGATTTTGTTTACTTGTTTGATAATGGACATTCCAAAAGAAATATTAGGGACAAATTGTCCATCCATTACATCGAGGTGCAGCCAGTCTGCCTGGCTATCATTGATCATATTGATTTCTTCAGCTAGGCGGGTAAAATCGGCCGCCAGCAGAGAAGGTGCGACTAAATGTTTCATGGGGGCAAAGGTACAAAACCTTCTTTTACTATTATTGCTGGAATGCAAATAGGAGTAGAGCCAAAACTTCTGAATTGGAGGAAATACTGAAATGGAGTTAGAGTATAGGGAAAAAAGAAAAACCGGTCGTTGCAGGACCGGTTTCCAAAAGAGCTTTGAGAGGCTATCTACATACCAAAAAAAGAGGGCATCCATCGATACCCTCATAAAGGTTCATGAGATTATAATTGCATTCGTGGGATTACAATTGTTAGAAGTAAGATTTAAATACGATGTTTTTTATGAGATTATAATTTGTTAGTAGTAGATCGTATTTGTGTTCTTACGAGATTGTGATTTGTTATCAGCGTTTTTTCTCCTCATTATCTATTTCCCCGCTGATTACAATACAAATATGAGGGTATTTTTCCCTGTGAATAAGTACAATTTCAGAGGTTGCTGTTTTGTGAAGGCAAGTATGTGTTGTTGTAATTAATTGATTGTCAGATTATTGTTGTTTGTTGGTTTTGCGTTGTCTGTTCTGGCGGGTGGGTTTTTAGAAACTTATTTTCGCTTTTTTGAAGTTTTTTCTTGCTTTTAGAATAAATAAGTACCCCAAATTAAAACTATTTGGAGTGTAGAAATTGAAACGATGGCTATTTTTTGATACTAATCCTATAATTAGTGGATTATGAATAAGCCTTGTATTTCTATAGACCGCAAAAATTGGTAAGCTTCATCACCTATGTGGGAGGAGTGGAAAAGCATTTTATAAATTCCTGTTTGAAACAATAATACGGAGCTAATTCAGGTAGGTTTCAAAAAGAGGGAGTTTTTTCAAAAAAAGGAACCCGATGGTTTCGGATTCCTTTTCGTGCAAATTTGCTTAAGTAGGATAGTTGCTATTACCCGAACTGAAAGTAAAAGGTTGCCGGGCAAAGCCCGGCGGTTCATAGGGTAAATTTGTTAGTAGAGTTTATACTTCGTCAATATGGATTCAATTGCAGTTTTGATTTTATTTAAAACTAAATTGGAGTCACGCTTAACCGTTCGTTGATCAGAAATTGGTTGCAAAAACCATTATTTCCGAAGTACATGACAAATATCTTGTAATATTATCATTCTACTTAGTACATTTTTGTATATTTCTGACATGATTTCTTCTTTATTTTGTTTGTAATTAATTGTAATATAGTGTTTTGTGTTTTTGTTAGAAGTCTGTACTGATATTAAAAAATGTAAACATGCTACAGAGTAGGATTATAAAATACATTAAAAGTTTGCCTATTAAGGATAGAGAGCGGTTTAGGCAGTTTGCTTATTCTCCTTATTTTAATCAGCATGATAAAACAAGGGAACTGCTGGATTTGATACTTGAAGCATTTGACAGGCAGGCGAAAAAACTTGAAAAAGAGAAAGTATATAAATCGTTATATCCCAAGAGTGATTACGATGAACAACAACTTTATAATGTAATGTCTTATCTGAAAAAGTTGTTTCATCGCTTTCTTGCTCAGCAGTATTTTGAAGAAAGCCCACATCTGGAGCAGTTGTATACGCTCGAAGCTTCCTATAGAAACCATCAATATGATGTGATGACTAATAGGAGTAAACAATTGAAAAAGAAATTGGAAAAAGGACATTCCAAGGACGCCAATTTTTTTTACGTCAACTATCGCCTAAATCACCTTTTAGGATATTATACTACCCAGTATATCGATCGATCGGATACCAAATCAATGCAATCGATGCTTGATAATCTGGAAAAATTCTACATCGTTGAGAAACTGAGAAACTGTGCGCACCTGGTTGCCAATTCTATTATGATGAATACCAGTTATGATTTTAGAATGCTGGAATCAGTATTACACTATCTAGAGGAAAATTGGGAAGAATACAGTGATGAAAAAACCATTATATTATATTATTCTGCTCTGATGAGCATGCGGCCAGGGCCTACTGCTGAGCATTATCAGCGTATGAAGCTTATTCTATCTGAGGACATCCAATTGTTATCAGAAGAGGATAGCAGAGACTTATATAATTTTGCCTATAATTATTGTATCCAGCAGATTAATGCCGGACAAAGTGAATACCTCCAGGAGTTATTCCTGCTATATAAACAAGGCTTACGACAGGGGCTCTTGTTGGACACTAAAGGCATGATCTCGGAATGGAACTATAAAAACATTGCTACCCTGGGGGCTCGACTACAGGAATTTGAATGGACAGAATTGTTCCTACAAGATTACATGGAGAATTTGCCATCTCAGCGTAGAGAGAATGCTTATAATTATAATCTTGGCAACCTCTACTATAATAAAAAGATGTATGAGGAAGCACTATCGGCATTATTATTGGTACAGTTTACAGATGTGAAATACCACCTGAGTACTACCTTCCTTTTGTTACGTACTTACTATGCCTTACAAGATACAGAGGCACTCTTGTCCTTAATTGAAACCTTCCGGATCTATGTGATTCGTAATCGTAAAATGACAACAGATCAGAAGAGAGGATATACAAACTTCCTTAGGTTTGCTAAAAAACTGGTTTTATTGAAGCACCATGCTACTACCTATTCCAGGCAAAACCTGGAAACTAAATTGGGAGAACTTAGAGATAAGATTGAAAATACCGACAATATAATTAACAAGTACTGGTTGTTAGATGAGTGTAAGGCGTAACCATTTATTTTAGATACGTTATTCAATATAACATTCCATCTGTATGATTTCAGGAAAGCTTTGATGCCAAGTATGCATGTACATTACAACTTACATTAATTAAATATAGACTTATGAAAATCCGCTTCTTGTGGTTATTCCTTTTTATATCAGTATCGTTTAGCTCACTCTATGCTCAGGGCACACGTTCGCGTAGGGCGCCCAAACATGAAATGCGTGCGGTATGGGTTGCTACTGTTATGAATCTGGATTTTCCAGAGAAACCAACTACCTGGTCTACTGCTCATAAAGAACAGTGGAAAAAACGCCTGGAACAATATAAAGATTTGGGATTCAATGCTGTATTCTTTCAGGTGCGCCCGGCAGGCGATGCTTTTTACCTTTCAGAATTTGCGCCCTGGTCTGAATATTTAACGGGAAGACAGGATTTACCCCCTAAACCAGAATATGATGTACTTGCCTATCTAATAGAAGAGACCCACAAGCAAGGTATGGAGTTTCATGCCTGGTTAAACCCATTTCGCGCTACTATGAATTTGGATACCGCTGATTTATCCATTCGTCATGTTTTTAATCGGCACCGCCGATGGGTAAAACGTTATGGCAGGAGGTATTATATTGATCCGGGCGTTCCTCAGGCCAGAGAGCATATCAGGGATGTAGTGGCAGAAGTGGTGCAGAAATACGATGTAGATGGCATCCACTTCGACGATTACTTTTATCCTTTCCCTGTAGGAGGTGAACCATTTCCTGATAGTACGACCTATCTAACCTGGGGAATACAAAACTATAAGGATATTAATAACTGGCGTCGTAATAATATTGACCAGTTTATGGAAATGATATCTACCACCATCAAGGAGATCAAACCCCATGTATATTTTGGCGTAAGCCCATTTGGCGTATGGCGCAATAAAGAAGATGATAGAATGGGCTCCGAAACAAATGCAAGTGTATCTTCTTATGATGACCTTTATGCTGATGTATTGAAATGGATAAGAAGGGACTGGATAGATTATGTGGTGCCTCAGCTTTACTGGCATATTGGTTTTGAGCCTGCAGATCATCAGTTGTTACAGCGTTGGTGGAGCCTCAACAAAGGAGATGGGCAATTGTATATTGGACATGCTGCTTATAAAATTGCGAATGACAAACAAGAACAGTGGTATGAACCCAATGAAATAGCCCGGCAAATACATCTAACGCGTCGCAATCGGCGAATAGATGGCAGCGTTTTCTTTCGTTCAAGCTCTGTGCTGGGTGATCCACTGAATGTAAAAGATACATTGAGAGCTTATTATGAATATCCGGCTTTATTGCCAGAAAGGGAAGGTATGTCCCTTGCTGTTTTTCAGGCTCCGGACTTGAAAAAAGTGAAAAATAAGCGGGGCGATGCCCGTATCATATGGAGTCCTAATGAGGTCAATAAAGAACAGCCTCCTTACTATTATGCGATATATAAGTTTCCCGGTGCTGGGGTAGGGGATATGAGTGACCCGAGAAATTTATATAGAATTACCGCACTCGGAGAAACGGAAAGTAAATATAGCCTGATAGATACTAAAATACAGGAAGGGCAGGTGTTTACTTATGTGATTACTGCAGTAAATCGAGCACATATAGAAAGTAGCGCAAGCGAAGCTATTACGGTGATGCGTAAAAACGGGAGAGTGAAAAAATACAAACGGCCGAAGCCAAGTAAGAGGCGGCGGAGTAGGGGATAGGTTTATTTCTGCCTGGAAAATAAATATCCTACAGGTCTGCCTAACTGTGGTTAGTAGGTAGGCCTGTAGGATAACCGTTTTTAGTGCTCTGTCAAGTATCAAAAGCCGAGTTTAGTTGGAGTATTGATTTCAGAGAAATCATACCTTTTTGCCTATGCAAAAAAGCTTTCGACTTCAGATGAAGTCGTACAAATAATATAACATACGACTGCTCCGAAGTCTCAACCCATTATGTGATACCGGATTGCTCGAATTGCTCTCACTCGGCTGGCATTCGTGTCATCTGTGTAATCAGTGGATAAAAAAAGTTTACGCAAGCCAATCATGCTCAATGTTCGTCGCGGAATGTTTCCGCGATGCTCTAAGTTTGATAC
>JAKSDI010000029.1 GCA_022360175.1 Chitinophagales bacterium | reverse complement strand
TCAAATATAGTTTGTGATTCTGATCATGGAGGTTTTTTTCTTAATCAAGGCGAGGGTTCCCGACCTTAGCCGTAGCTAAGGAAGGTGGTTCCTCAACATAGAGTAAGGAAAAAAGAACCCATCAGAATTATTAAAGTAATATTGATCACTTACTTAAATGAATATGTAGAAAAGTTAGAAGAAAAAACGAATGCAATCGTGGCAACAAATATTGTGGATTTCCTAATGAGGTCTCCAGATGTTGAACAAGTAGAAATCTATTTTAAGTGGTCCATCATTGCAAAAGATGGAGATGATAAACATTTTAATGTTCTTAAGAAAATAGGATTTCCGCCTATTCAGCTATTACGGACAAAGGATTTTTTAAAAGAAATAGAAAATTTAGGAGCATAATATGTCAGTTCATAACTTGACTTGATACGAAATCACCCACTTACCCATCCCCTCCACATCGCTCTCCCTTCCTACTCACGTTTAGCGAAAGCGCCCTACTATCTACAACCATCACTTTCCAGTCGAAGTAATTGCTTACACTGCCATTCATATCTACGAGATAGCCAATATAAGGGAGTAATTGCTCATTGAGTTTTTTGCCCTGGGCATCAAGCAGTATATAATAGTCGCCAGTATTGTCAGGCTTAAAAACAGCAGGAATGCCACCGCTTAAGCAGCGAATCGCACAGCTTTTATGTGTTTTACCTTCTCCAGGCTTCATCACGCCGAAATAGCATTTGGGGTCAAGAATTTCTCCTTTACCCTGATACGCTCCGTTGGTAGCAAGAGCAGGCGTTTTAAGTGCGGCATCTTCATATACCTGCACCAAAGACGCTTCTTTTTGCGTAAGCTCCATGACTGTATGTCCGGCACCATAGATAAGAGTACCAGAAAGACGAACCTTTTTTCCAACCAGGCTACCTTCCGTTTCTTGTATATCTTTCATAATCCCCTCTGCTCCAAACTTCCCAAAGCCTACTAATAAGATACTTTTAGATAGCGTATTTGGCAATTCTCCCTCATCTGCCAGCAAAAGTGGCACTGGCGATTCATAATAAGTACCCGTAACTTCCGTAAGGGTACCCAGTTCAAAACGATGATCATTAAAATCTTTTTGAAACCACACCGTGGTAAATACGAGTATCGGTAATAAAAGAACAAGCCCAAAGAGAAAAGGACGTAGAAAGCGGCGGTGTGGAGCAGGCATTGTCTCTTGCCAGCCTATGTAGAAGTGATCTTGCTTATCCATGATTGATGATTGCTGGTTCAACGGCTGTTCCTTCCGGGAATGGGCTTGGGTTTATCCAAATTTTATCTTTAATTATTTTGACACGGTAAGTCGCTAATTTCTCTTTAAAAGGAGGAGGAGATTGACCATTGCCAGGATAATATTGATACCCATGCCAGGGGCAGGTGATACAACCATCTACTATTTTTCCTTCTCCCAATGGCCCCATCTGGTGTTTGCATATATTGCTTACGGCAGATACTTTGCCATCATACTTAAAAATGGCAATGTTTTGTCCATCTACAAAAACAGCTTTGGCTCGTTTTTCACTGATCTCTTCTAGCAGAGCAACTTCAAAATAACCTTCCTGCTTTAAGGCATTCTGTTCTGCCCTTAGTTGGGATCGAGTTTTCCAGCCTGCCACGAGATGCAATCCGCTGATTGTTAAAAATCCACTCCATAAAAGAATGGTATAAAAAAGGTCTTTTTCATATTGTAGTGTACCCAGTGCGATGTGCAAAATAAGCAATGCATAGGCTATATACACCGACATATGCAATTGCTTCCACATTTTTGGGCTTAGATTGTTGAGCCAAAAATCATGACTACTTACTGCCATCAACATTAAAATAATGAGGGCAAAAAAGCCCAATGTTTGAAATGGATACTGGCTTATCTCCTGATAATTTGGATTGGAAAGAAAAACACTCGCTATAGGATTGGTATCGCCCAAAGCATGAAATTGGATGATACAGAAAGCCGCGTGTACCAAAGCAATTAAAAACATGGAAACCCCCAAATGCCGGCGATTATACAGTAGAGGCAAAAAACGCTTGTCGAGGCGACATAGTGGACCGATCATTAGGATGATGTGCAATAAAATAATAGCAGTGAAAGCCGTAGCACGAATAATGAGCGTTTCTATCGTAATAGTAGGATGTAGTAAAAATTCAAATATTGCAAAACAACCCAATATCAGAGCAATGCCCATCCATAATATCTGATCGTATTTCTTCTTTTGGCGATTCCAGAGTACCGGTTTGTATGAGACTGCCATGATATTATAATGCAAAGATTAATAATGTAGCTACAATCAAAATTAGCACAATCCAGATGCCTAGATGTGCTCGACGAAGTGATGGTGTCATGTAGCTTTATTTTGTCCTTTAATCCATTTTCGCAATAGCACAGGCCAAAAGCAAATAGTACCTGGTAATATCAATAGCCGAAATCCCCAACTACTATCAATAGCAGCTTCATCTACCTTAGTGATACCTTTGAATAAAAACAGGATCGCAAAAAGAAGTCCAAGCAGTAAATAAATACCTGCAATGGTCAAAATAATAGATACAAGAGTTTCCATAATTTAAATTACGTCCTTAAGCTGAAAATGTAAAATCCCAGAGTAATGATTTTGGGGAAGTTGCACCCAGTATCTATTCAAATATAACAAACATTAGCTAATCACCCCTGCATAAGCAATCCCTGTTAAATAATGCATGTCCCGATTATAGGTACTCAGATCATCAAAACTAAAATACCGGGTAGCAGCATGTCCACATGCTCTGGCAATCACTTTTATTAATTCATTGGTAGCTTCCAGGTAATTAGCTAATTGTTGTGCAGAAGCTTCGATAATCAATCGCTGGCGCAGATGATTTTTTTGAGTAGCTATACCTACCGGACAATTATTGGTATCACAGGCACGCATACCCAGGCAACCAATAGCCTGAAGAGCAGCATTGGATACTGCAACGGCATCTGCTCCCAGCATCATTGCTTTTGCAAAATCTTCCGCTCTTCTCAATCCCCCCGTGATGATAAGAGAAACACCTTTAGCCTCTCTTTTGTCCAAATGTTTTCGGGCACGTGCCAGAGCCGGAATGGTAGGTACATTGATATTGTCTCTTAGTATAGTTGGCGCAGAACCTGTACCTCCACCGCGGCCATCAAGAATAATATAATCAGCACCTGCCTCAAGGGCAAAATCAATATCTGCTTCTATATGGCTGGCAGCTATTTTAAATCCTATGGGAATGCCACCAGTAAGTTGTCGTACTTCCTTAGCAACTTCTTGAAAATCAGCTAAGGTTTTTAGGTTTGGGAAAGTAGCAGGAGAAATAGCCGTTTGCCCCACCTGTAGCCCGCGAACAGCAGCAATCTCTTCTGTTACCTTATGGCCTGGCAGGTGTCCTCCGGTGCCTGTTTTAGCACCTTGTCCTCCCTTGAAATGGAATGCCTGCGTCTTGGCTACTTTTTCATAGGAAAAACCAAATCGGCCTGAAGCCAACTCATAAAAATAACGAGCATTATTTGCTTGTTCATCAGGGAGCATACCACCTTCGCCACTGCATATACCAGTTCCTGCCCGCTCTGCTCCCATTGCCAGCGCTATTTTCGCTTCCCTGGATAAAGCTCCAAAACTCATATCGGATACAAAGATAGGGAGCTTCAATACCAATGGTTTTTCGGCATTAGGGCCTATAATAGTTGTTGTGTCTACCAGATCATCATCCATCAATGGACGAGTCGCCAGCTGAGCCGGTAAAAACTGGATGTCTTCCCATTTAGGCAGTGTAGTGCGATCTACACCCATAGCTGCCGAAGGGCCGTGATGTCCATAATTTTTCAGGCCATTCCTAGCTAATTCCTGTATGTAGCCTGTAAAGGGCTCTGTAGGCTCAGGGTGGGTATCTGCATAATCTCCCAGATATTGATCCCTCTTAAAGGGCTGAGGATGGTTTGCCAAATATGCTAGTACTTCTGCTTCATCAATCCATACTACACCATCCTCTATTTTGCTGTTGAATTTATGGAGTGCTTCTTCATTATTGTATTCGCTCACTCCAGTATCGTATCTGTAGTCCCAGCCATGCAGGCCACAAATAAGGTTATTACCATCTATATGCCCATCAGCCATTAATGCACCGCGATGAAGGCATCGCCCATAAAGCACAGATACATTATCGCCATATCGGATTGCAACTAAGTCTAGATTCTTTATGAGAAAACCGCTTGGTTGTTTCTCCTGTAGCTCATCAAATTGGCAGAGCGAAATAGGCTTTTTCATAGGCATATAGATGTTTAATCCTTAAAATAGGATTATTTTTTTAAATCGAGGAATACTCCAACAGAATAGGATGGTGCCGCAGCAATAATCTCTCCTCTAAAAGCCGCAGCGACAGAAGCAGAAACACCTATTTTAGGAGTGATATAATAGGCCGCCTCCAAAGAATAGCTGCTGAATTCCGTATTATTGGCGAATATGCTGGTACTATTTACAGTAGCAGCAGTTGCACCATTTTTGAGTGATTCGACAACATCCAAACGGCCAATAAGCCATAGTTTACTATTTAGCAGCCCTGCTCCTGCCTCCAGCCCAAAGCGTACTTCCTCAGAAAAGTCATTACCTCGATTATTGAAGCCTGTGTATAAGCTGGTATATGCATTGGTTTGTTTACCTATTTTAAAACTGGTACCAGCATCTACTCTTATGAATTGATTGAATTCTCCGTCACCTGTTTGTAAGTTCTCCTGAGAGCCTCCTGCAGTTTGTCCACTAGGTATGCCTAGTATAAGAGTGGCAGCTACGGGGAATTTACTACCGGGCTTTGTCAGCCCATATTTGATTCCAAGGTCTATATCTCCAATGGAATTAATAGCTTCTCCTTCGACTAGTGTTTCTCCTGTAGTTGATGAAATCAGGTTGTTCATATAGTTGCGACTAAATAAAGGAGCATTAAGAATACCAGTGAAACGATCCGTTAAACCATACTCCGCATAGAGCGAAGTGTTGAATACACCCGTTGTTACATTAGGATCTAGTTCTCCTGTATCTGTATAATGCTGATCAAAAACTGTCCACCATTGATAAAGCTTGAAATAGCCGTTTCCTCGTGCCTGGGGCCATGGGCCACCAGCAAACAAAGGAGAGGCAATTGAGATGATACCTGCGATTAACAGTATAGACTTCCAATTCATTTTATTCGATTTCACCATGGCCTACTTTTACATTAAAGGGTTTGCAATAGTATAACAGATAGTTATACTCATTAATACCAACTTCGGAGATGTTGTATTGGTGTGCACCTATGTAAACATCTACCATCCCAACTTCATGTGCATTAGCTATAGAATTTGGGTTGTTGGAGAGGTATAGGTATAGGCCAGGTAGTGAAGAAGATGCCTGATAGTTATTGGCAAATGTTACTACAATTCCAGAACCATTTTCTTCGATGGTGAAATCTCCTGTAAGAACATAAGAACTAGTAGTATTGATGGAACCAGAGCGGTCATCTTCGATAACAACACTTGTTTCTCCAACTACCACCGTAACGGAATCCGCATAAACTTGTTCTGGTGATTCATAAGTGACACTTATGGTAGATTGGCCAGTGTTGGTAGCTGTCGCCAGTCCGTTTTCATCAATGTTGATGATTCCATTTTGGCTGCTTTCCCAGTTAAGTGGTACCGTTTCCTCTTGTCCGACATTATTGAGGTAAGTCGCTTCAAATTGGAAACTGGAATTGATTGCAATAGTGTCTAAGCTAGCGCTTATTCGCAATTCTGGTTCTACCTCATCCATGAGGTAATCATTGCCTATGCAGCCATACATCAAGGCAATTAATAATAAGGGCAAATATTTTTTCTTCATAAACGTAAATTGAATTCAGGCTGCATTTTGTACTTTTTAATGGAAATCTGTTGTCAATCTTAGGACAGTAAAGGAGAGTTTTGGGATGATATTTATGTCTATGTCGCCTGGGAAGGGATATTCCAGCCTTGGTATCAACCAGAAATCATAATAATAGTAAAGAGTACCTCTTTATTCGAAAGCTGTCAGGATTTTAGAAAACTTCCATCTTTTGCCTCTTTTTTCTACCACTATAAATTTGACTTAATCCCTAAATGCTGCTATTTTACCCCGATTCTGATATTCAAAATGTCATAATTCCGAATTCTAAAACGAAAATCTATGAATCTCAACGTGAAACTCAGCTTTATTCTGGTTTTGGCACTAGCCATCTTTTCTTCATCCTGTGTTAGCAAAAAGAAATTTGATTTGCTACAACTGGAATTAAATACGGCAAATGAAGATTTGGGTAAGTGCGGTGAAAGCTTAAGTGATTACATGAATCGCCTTTCTGCTTGTGAACAGGAAAAAGCGCGTATGATGCAGGAGATCAGGTCAACACAGGATAATCTACGTTTGCGGGAGGAACAAATAGCTGACCTTAGAGAACAAGTAGCTGATATGCGTACGCAAAGAGATAAACAATTGTCTCAATTAGAAGACCTCACAACTTTGTCTCAGTCCGCGAGTGATAATATCAAGGAAACACTTTCACAACTAGAAACAAAGGATAAATATATTCAATTACTGCAAGCAGCTAAAACGCGTGCAGATTCTATCAATCTGGCACTGGCAGTGAACCTGAAATCTGTATTAAGCCAAGGCATAGAAGATGAAGATGTAGAGGTAAAGGTTGATAAAACAGTTGTTTTTGTCAATCTGTCGGACAAAATGCTTTATACGAGCGGCTCTTATACCATTACACCACGAGCTAATGAAGTGCTGGGGAAAATTGCGCAGATTGTACAGTCCAGGCCTGATCTGGAAGTAATGATAGAAGGGTATACAGATAATCAGCCAATCAATACCAATTGTATTAATGATAACTGGGATTTAAGTGTTTTGCGTGCTACTTCCGTAGCTCGTGCTTTGCAGGAAAACCACGGCATTGATCCTAATAGATTGATAGCTGCTGGTAGGGGAGAGTATAATGCTTTGGCTACCAACGATACAGCGGAAGGAAGAGCTACCAATCGCCGTACCCGGATTATAATTTTGCCAAAATTAGATCAGTTTTACGATTTGCTAAATCCAAACGAAGTACCAAAGTAATGCCAGGGCGGGGTTGCTTTTTTGAATATTTCCACATAGCTTTGTCCAAGCAAAAATAAAAAGAGGGAGCAATCCCACATTTAATACTATATGATAACTCAAGTACATCATCATCACCATCATACTGACTTGTTCTGCAAGCAGATGGTGCCGTGTTGATTGTATTGTACACACGAAATAACTCTAAAAGAGGTTAACCATTTGCTTGGTTAACCTCTTTTTTTTGTCCGATTTAAAAATAAATAATCATGGAAACCAGGTTGAAAGTAGCAGTACAAAAGTCAGGAAGGCTACTAGATGATTCCATTCAGCTATTAAAAGAGTGTGGTATTCACATTGATAATGGTAAGCAACAACTCCGGGCACCAGCACGCAATTTTCCGCTGGATGTGCTTTATCTGCGGAATTCTGATATCCCACAATACGTACAGGATGGCGTAGCAGATATTGGGATTGTAGGGGAAAATACCATTGTTGAAAAGGGGAAGAAACTGGTAAAGGTTTTGCCATTAGGTTTTTCCAAATGCCGCTTGTCAATTGCAGTGCCAAAGAATACCAATTATCCGGGAGCCTCTTTTCTAGATGGAAAACGGATTGCTACTTCTTATCCTAATTCGCTAAGGCAGTTCTTAAAAGAAAAACAGCTGAATGCTGAAATTCATGAAATTGCAGGCTCCGTAGAAATTGCTCCCAATATAGGATTGGCAGATGCTATTTGTGATTTGGTGAGTACCGGCAGTACATTATTTAAGAATGGGCTGGAAGAAAAAGATATCATCCTTCAGTCACAAGCATGTATTGCACGAACAGAGGATTTAAGCGCGGATAAAATGCTGCTGTTGAAACAATTGGTATTTCGGATAGAATCTGTATTGAAAGCTCGCAAGAATAAATATATCCTAATGAATGCACCAAATGATGGCATTGATGAAATTGTTAATATCCTGCCAGGAATGAAAAGTCCCACCGTGATGCCTTTGGCGGAAGCCGGGTGGAGTTCTATCCACACCGTAATAGAAGAAAAGCGCTTTTGGGAAATCATTGATGAGCTGAAAGACGCTGGCGCGGAAGGTATATTGGTAGCACCTATCGAAAAAATGATTGTATGACCACTTATATAGAACCAGCTCAGGATCAATGGGCAAAACTCCTCCTTCGTCCAAGCCTGGATACTCAAAACCTGGATGCAACAGTACAGGAGGTGTTGAATACGGTGCGTGAAGAGGGAGATCAGGGATTAAAAGCATATACCGAGAAATTTGATCGGGTAGTACTGGATGCTTTAGAGGTTTCCAAAGAAGAAATTGCGGAAGCTATAGATAGTTTGACAAATACGCTTAAAATAGCTATACAAACAGCCAGGGATAATATCCGTCGTTTTCACCTTGCTCAAAGAGAAGAAGAACAAGTAATTGAAACCATGCCAGGGGTGAGTTGTTGGCGAAGAAGTGTAGCTATCGATAAGGTAGGCCTATATATCCCAGGTGGTACGGCCCCTCTGTTTTCATCGGTACTGATGCTTGGAGTGCCTGCAAAAATTGCAGGATGCCAGGAAATTATATTGTGCACACCACCACAGAAAGACGGTACAGTGCACCCCGCTATTTTGTACACTGCCAGCCTGGTGGGAATTACCCGCATTTTTAAAGTAGGAGGAGCCCAGGCAATAGCGGCCATGGCCTATGGTACGGAATCAGTACCCGCAGTATATAAAATATTTGGCCCTGGCAATCAATATGTAACTGCTGCCAAACAATTGGTGAGCCGCCAGGGAGTAGCTATAGATATGCCGGCTGGTCCATCGGAGGTCTTAGTATATGCCGATCGATCTTCTCATCCAGATTTTGTTGCAGCTGACCTGCTTTCTCAGGCAGAACATGGTACGGATAGTCAGGTTGTACTGATAACCGATTCTGCTAGAATGTTGGAGGAGATTAAAAAAGAAGTGCAGCAGCAATTGAATCAACTCCCTCGAAAAGAAATAGCTGCTGGGGCATTGGAGAATAGTGTGGCTATTTTACTAGCTGATCAGTCACAGGCTATTCAACTGATCAATACTTATGCTCCCGAACATCTTATACTCGCTCTAAAGAATGCAGAAGAAGTAGGCCTGCAAGTTACAAATGCAGGTTCTGTATTTCTGGGGCATTATACACCTGAATCAGTGGGAGATTATGCTTCGGGCACCAACCATACACTACCTACTAATGGTTATGCCCGCATGTATAGTGGTGTGTCGTTGGATAGTTTTATCAAGAAAATCACCTATCAGCGATTGAGTAAAGAGGGATTGGCTAGAATAGGCCCGGCAGTAGAAGAATTGGCTGCTGCTGAGCACCTAATGGCTCACAAAAATGCAGTGAGTATTCGGTTGAAAAACCAGAACAACGAAATCCTTTGATGATGAGCATACAACACTTAGTACGCAATAATATTCGATCTCTTGTACCTTACTCCTCTGCTCGTAGTGAATTTAAAGGGCAGGCTTCTGTCTTTCTGGATGCCAATGAGAGCCCTTATAGTACGGGATATAATCGTTATCCCGATCCATTACAATGGAAATTGAAAGATAAAATCGCAAAGAGAGAAGGAGTGCGTACGGATCAAATTTTTCTGGGTAATGGTAGTGATGAAGCAATAGATTTGTTGATTCGCATCTTTTGCGAGCCTGGCTACGATCATATTATCACTTTACCACCAACTTATGGGATGTATCAGGTTTCTGCAGCTATTTCTGCAATAACAATTCAGGAAGTTCTGCTTGATCAGGCATACGAACCCAGGGTAAAAGCAATACTGGAGATAGCTAATGCTAATAGTAAACTACTCTTTCTCTGTAGTCCTAATAATCCAACAGGCAATAGTTTTTCATTAGATAAGATTAAGAAACTGGCAGCTTCATTTCCTGGCATTACAGTAGTGGATGAAGCTTATATTGATTTTGCAGCTCAGGAAAGTACAATCAGCCTATTGAGATCTTGTCCGCGATTAGTGGTAATGAAAACTTTTTCTAAAGCCTGGGGTCTTGCAGGTATTCGCCTGGGAATGGCCTTCGCTTCATCTGAAATTATTGAATTGTTTAATAAGGTGAAACCACCCTATAACATCAATCAACTTACACAGGATGCGGCGCTGGCAGCTATGCAGAATGAAGCAAAAGTAAAAGAACAAGTAGGCAAAATTTTGGAAGAGCGCTTGCTCATGAGGGAAAACCTAAAATCCCTGGATTATATAGAGCAGGTTTATCCCTCAGATGCTAATTTCATTTTAGTGAAAATGAAAAACCCGAGAGGCGTATATCGCTATTTGGTAGAGCAGGGGATCATCGTGCGGGATCGGTCAAAAGTTGCCCTTTGTGATGCTTGCCTGCGCATTACTATAGGTACATCAGAAGAAAATGAACAATTGTATAAAACCCTTTTAACTTATCAAGACTAATGACAAAATTACTTATTCTGGATCGCGATGGTACGCTTATTCTGGAACCAGAAGGTTATCAGGTAGACAGCCTGGAAAAGGTCACTTATTATCCTGGAATATTCCAATACCTGAGCCGTATTGTTAAAGAACTGGATTTTGAATTGTTGATGGTTACGAATCAAGATGGTTTGGGTACAGCTATTTTTCCTGAAGAAACGTTCTGGCCTGCTCATGATAAGGTATTGGAAGCTTTTGAAAATGAAGGCATCATTTTTAAGGACGTATTCATTGACCGGACCTACCCAGAAGAGAATGCACCTACTCGAAAGCCGGGTACTGCTTTACTGATGGATTATATGAAAGGGGGGTACGATTTAGAAAATTCCTTTGTAGTAGGAGACCGCCTTACAGATGTGGAGCTGGCTAAAAATCTGGGTGCACAAGGTATCTGGTTAAACAATGACCCCGATCTGGGAGCGGATGAAGTCTCTGCTTCAAAGGAAGCACTGGAAGGGCACCTGGCATTAACAACAACTAGCTGGGAAGAGATATACCGTTTCCTTAAACTAGCGTCCCGCACCGCTTCTGTTCAGCGTACTACCAAGGAAACAGATATAAAAATTGATCTTAATTTGGATGGAACGGGACAATCCGAAATTAGTACAGGGCTTGGTTTTTTTGATCATATGCTGGATCAACTGGCCCGCCATTCTACATGTGACCTTAAGGTAAAGGTAAAAGGTGATCTGCATATAGATGAACATCATACTATTGAAGATACTGCCCTTGCACTTGGAGAAGCATTTGCGAAAGCGCTAGGAGATAAATTGGGTATTGAGCGTTATGGCTATTGCCTGCCTATGGATGATTGTCTGGCTCAGGTAGCAATTGATTTTGGTGGCCGCCCCTGGTTAGTTTGGAATGCAGATTTCCAGCGTGAAAAAATCGGAGAAATGCCTACGGAGATGTTTATGCATTTTTTTAAATCCTTTAGCGATGCTGCAAAGTGCAACCTGAATATCAAAGCAGAAGGACAAAATGAACACCATAAGATTGAAGCCATTTTTAAGGCCTGGGCACGAGCTATCAAGATGGCAAAAAAGAGAGATGTAGAAAACCAACAACTTCCCAGTACAAAGGGGGCGTTGTAGGAGTTGTGACCTTGCAAGTAAGATAGATTTGTCTTATATTCAATTAATTAATGGACAAGGAAACCTATGGAAGCGGTAGCAGAAAAAATATATACTTTAGAAGAATATCTTGAATTAGAATATCATTCCAATCAACGTCATTATTTTTTTAATGGCCAAATTACCCCTATGACTTATACCTCAAATAACCATGGATTGATAGTCAGTAATATTATAGGTGAACTTCACCCTTTGTTTAAGAAAAGTGAGTTTAGAGAATACCCTAGCGACAGGATGTTATACATTCCAGAATGTAAATTAAATTACTATCCGGATGTGATGATTGTCAAAGGGAACTCTGTTTTTCATCAGCATTCCACAAAAATGAAAGCAACTACTAATCCTTATGCAATTATTGAAGTGCTTTCTGATAGTACTGAAGAAATGGATCGTTCTTCCAAATGGGCTTGCTATCGACAAATTACTACGCTACAACAGTATTTTCTAATCGCTCAAGATCGTCCTTACATTGAATTTTTCAATCGCATAGACGAAAAGCGCTGGGAAAATAGTTTTGCAGATTCAATAGGACAATCAATAAGAATTGCAGGATTTGATATCCCACTCAAAGAAATTTATTGGGATGTTGAGTTTCACTCATAGCATTGTCCAAAATAATCCTGTAACATAGGACACTTTGTCTATTCTTATCCACATTAATAATGCAAATAGTTATCATTGATTATAATGCAGGCAATGTGCAGTCTGTATGGTATGCTCTACAACGATTGGGGGTAGAAGCAATGCTTACCAATGAGCCGGAAGTAATCATGAAAGCAGATAAAGTCATATTTCCCGGAGTAGGAGAGGCTAACACAACTATGCAATACCTCAAAGCGCACAAGCTGGATGACCTTATTCGTTCATTACAGCAACCCGTATTAGGCATTTGTTTGGGCATGCAGTTGTTGTGCCAGTATTCTGAAGAAAACAATACAGATTGCCTGGGGATTATACCTCAGAAAGTAGTGCGTTTCCAACCTCAAAATGGGGAGAAAGTACCTCATATGGGATGGAATAGCATCCATCAATTGGACAACTCCTTGTTTCCTCAAGAGCTGGAAGGAAGCTATGCCTATTTTGTACATAGCTATTATGTGGAGGAAGGGTCTTATACAATTGCCACTACTGATTATGTACAGCCATTCAGTGCCGCATTGCAAAAGGATAATTTTTATGCCACCCAGTTTCATCCGGAAAAGTCTGGAAAAGTGGGAGAGCGCATTTTAGAATCATTTATAAACCTGTGACAGTCATAATGATTCTGTAATCTTCTGGTTCAATCTCCTCATTAGCATTGAGTGGATAAGGCTCAACGGGAGACATATTGAAGATGTAGTTGCCTATAGTGTCACGGGCTAATTCCGTTTGGCCTGCCCGATCTATCAATTGCATGTTAAATTGTTCTCCGTTGAGCGTGATTTCAAAATCGACCACCGCTCTGCCTTCCCATACACACAGTACGTTAGTGGGACATCTGGAATCTTCAGATACCTCCAGGTATTTTACGGAGAGGTCACCACATTCGCAATCCTTTTGGGTATGCTCTGCAGAAAGTTCAAACGCATAACCAAGCTGGAATGTGTCAGGAGTGTTTTGTTCTTCTTTTTTACAAGCAACAAAAGACAGAATCAGGGCAAATAAGATGATGCGTTTCATAGGTCATTTGGTTTAAATGTAAAATAATACTCTCAAGACGACGACCTTGATATTAGCAGTTGCCAGTCTTTTTTAATTTAACTTTTTGATAAGAAAAATGGAAATAATACCAGCGATAGATATTATAGAAGGCAAGTGTGTTCGCCTGACGCAAGGTGATTACCAGCAAAAGAAAATTTACAACGAAGATCCTCTGGAGGTGGCTAAGGCTTTTGAAGGAGCAGGTATTCGCCGCCTCCATTTAGTTGATCTGGACGGAGCCAAAGCCAAGCGGATAATTAATTACAGAGTGCTGGAAAAAATTGCTACCCATACCAATCTATGGATCGATTTTGGTGGTGGCTTAAAATCTGATGAAGACCTTCACATTGCTTTTGAAAGTGGTGCCCAGCAAGTGACAGGAGGTACCGTAGCCGTAAAAAATCCTTCACTGTTTCAGTCCTGGCTACAAATTTATGGTGCTAAAAAGATCATTCTGGGAGCGGATGTGAAGGAGGGCAAAATTGCAGTAAGTGGATGGCAGGAACAGAGTGAGTTGGAGTTGTTTGACTTTCTGGAAGATTATATCTCAAAAGGCGTGTCCTATGTCATCTGTACCGACATTTCAAAGGATGGTCTTTTACAGGGAACGGCATTGTCTCTTTATCAGGAAATCAAAGAGCGATTTTCCGATTTAAAATTGATCGCCAGTGGAGGAGTTACGACTATCACTGAATTGGAAAAACTTCAGGAAATAGGCTGTTTTGGAGCCATCATTGGAAAAGCAATTTATGAAGGCAAAATTAGCCTGAAAGAACTAATGGTCTTTAGCTAGTGCTCTGTTAATACTGAAATGAAGGGCAGAGATTTCGGAGAAATCAATACTCTAATCGAACCCTGGGTATTAAACATAAGGCATTGCGGAAACATTCCGCGACGAACAGGGATGGCAGGCTTAGTGAAAGCAATTCGAGCAATCCGTGTAATTAGTGGACAATACAGCCCCGCCACTTTAGTGGCTAAAAGAAGATGGTCGATATACTATTAGAAATTGGATATGATTTCTCTGAAATCATTACTCTGGCAGCACTCAGCTTTTCTCATTTAACAAAGCACTAAAATTGCCTGTAAACAACAAAATTATGCTTGCAAAAAGAATCATACCTTGCCTGGATATAAAAGATGGCCGTACCGTCAAAGGTGTCAATTTTGAGAATTTGCGTGACGCTGGTGATCCCGTAGAACTTGGCGCCTTATATAGTGAGCAAGGAGCTGATGAACTCGTTTTTCTAGACATTACAGCTACTCATGAAAAGCGGAAAACACTAGCTACACTGGCTCGGGATATTGCTCAACATCTAAGCATTCCATTTACAATAGGAGGAGGCATTCGTACAGTAGAAGATGTAGATGTTCTATTATCTTCTGGTGCAGATAAAATATCAATTAATTCTGCTGCTGTACGTCGCCCGGAATTAATAACGGATTTGGCACAGCAGTTTGGTAGCCAGTTTGTAGTAGTAGCAGTGGATGCAAAAGCAATCGATGGGGAATGGTACCTCCATTTGAATGGCGGTCGGATTCCTACGGAAATAAAGTTGTTAGATTGGGTCAAAGAAGCAGAAAATCGCGGTGCTGGAGAGATTCTGTTTACATCTATGAATCACGATGGTACTAAATCTGGTTTCGCCAATGAAATTACGGCCCAGGTATCGGGATTTATTTCTATTCCTGTTATCGCTTCAGGAGGTGCGGGTACAATGGAGCACTTTAAAGAAGTATTTACCACGGGGAAGGCAGATGCAGGATTAGCTGCAAGTATTTTCCACTTTCGTGAAATTGGGATAGGGGAGTTGAAAGATTATCTGGACAGGGAAGGAGTGGTGGTGAGGAAGTAAGGGATGTGATGATGTTGTGATATCCCAACTTCACTTTCAGCTACGTTGGGCAAAGGGTGAGAGGGTTTTCTGGTTTTTGGCTTTGTGGTGACTTGGTGTTTTTGCTGGGTGATATGGCCATGTGGTTCTATAATTAGAGAAGCATGTAGTTAGATGTTTATAGGAAAAGATAGAGCGTGTAGTGTTTGGTTTAGATAGTTTAGAGGGTTTAATATGGTTTAGGAAGCTGGTTAGAAAGGAGGGCTAAACAAAGTATTCCCTCTCAATTCGATATCTTAAAACCAAAGCTCAAAATGAGTAGAGGAAACCAGAAGGCGAAGTACGATGTTTTATGGCACGCTATTTATAGCTACTGCCCACTGAACACTGCCCACTGAATAGAACACTGCCTACTGCACACTATCCACCAATGGCTTCACAGGAGTAGAGTCTAATAATGATTTGATTTCTGGTTTTTCTGGTTTTTCTGGCTTAGGAGGTTTAGCGATCGTGTCACGAGCCAGGCGGGCTTCTGCGATGAGAATAGAATCTGCTATCTCGTTAGCTTCGGCAATGGCTTTCTCCTGGCAGCGTTTGATACGCATTTGGATATAGTCATTAACACGGCGTTCTATCTCTTCGTTAACAACCTTTTCTACCGCAATCTTATTGCGATTATCTTCTCCACAAGAAGAGAATAGGAGAATAGAAAACAGGCAAACAGGGATGATAAGTTTCATCATTGTTTTGGAATTCTTGAACGTATTTTAAGTTCTTCCTCTTTTCTGACTTTTAAGATAGAATCCAGGGCAGCATCCCTCATTGTCCAGTACTTGCTGAGGCAAGCACTATCCATGACAAGAATGAGGCTGTCTATTTTCCTTTTGGCAATAGTATCAATATGGATACGTTCGCGAGAGGTTAATCGTATAGAGGCAATTTCCTGTTCACAGCTACTACTCCAAATGCCCAGGAGGATGATCAAAAGCGGAAAAATGCTAGCGTTCTTCATTGAGGTCAATGACTTTTCTACGCAATTCAAAGTTTTTACCAAGGTATACTTTTCGTACCATTTCATCGGCAGCGAGTTCTTCAGCGGTACCTGCTTTGAGAATGCTACCTTCAAACATCAGGTAGGCCCGGTCTGTAATCGACAAGGTTTCCTGTACATTATGGTCGGTAATGAGAATACCTATATTTTTTGTTTTTAATTTGGCAACGATATACTGAATATCTTCTACTGCAATAGGGTCTATACCTGCAAATGGCTCATCTAAAAGGATGAATTTTGGATCGGTAGCTAGTGCGCGAGCGATCTCTGTACGCCTGCGCTCTCCTCCTGATAATGTATCCCCTCTGCTTTTGCGAACTTTTTCCAGGCCAAATTCATCAATCAAACCTTCCAGTCTTTCTTTTTGCTCCTTCCTGCTGATGTCCTTTCTCATTTCCAGCACCGCCATGATATTGTCCTCTACACTGAGCTTTCGGAATACGGAAGGCTCCTGAGGAAGGTACCCAATACCATTCTGAGCTCGCTTGTACATTGGAAGCTCTGTAATGTCATCCCCATCTAAAAAAACCCTGCCTTCATTGGGACGAATGAAACCTACTACCATATAAAAGGTTGTGGTTTTGCCCGCACCATTAGGTCCCAGCAAACCAACAATTTCTCCCTGATGAACATTTAGGGAAACACCACGTACTACTTTGCGTTTTCCATAAATTTTCACCAATTGCTCGCTCCTCAGTATCATAATTAGTCGATGTATTCTACTTTTCTTAAAAAACGGAATCCTGCGGTAATTTCAAAAGTCAGATTGCGAATACGGCGCTCTGGAATAGCACGTGTATTGCCTGTCCATGGGTCCAATACGCCAGGAATCTCAGGCTGCTCATACTGATAAGAAAAATCTGGATTTACAGTAAACTCAATCATAGTACCAATTAAGTCTGATAAAGGAAATTCAATTCCTCCACCAATTGTAAGCCCATAATTAATTTCCCGAATGAACTGCGTGTCATCTATAGGGTAAATAGCATAAGCAGGATTAAGTTCTATAAATCGAGTGTATATATCCAAATTTGTATCAATGGTATAGTCTCCTCGTATTCCCAGCATATAATAAGCTTTGGCTCCACTGCTGCCAAAATCGAATTTTTGTTTGGCACCTAAGCCCAGAGAAATGTTATTAAAAATAAACTCTCGAGCAGGCGGCCTGAACAACTGCCCATTGATTTGATTGATAACTTGCCGATTGCGAATAGCACTTCCTTTTTGATGAATTCCTACCTGACTGTATAGAGAAAAGGCATCCGTTTCAGATAAGGACTCAATATGTAATATGCCATGATATTTAAACAAAGGGTCCATCTCAAACCCACTCCAATTTTGAAATCCTATAGTAACACCTCCTTTCACTCCCCAAGCAAACCCCTGAGCATAAACTCCAAAGCTGGTAGCTATCAAAAATGCAATGGTCAGTAAAGTTCTATTCATCGTTATCAGCTTAGTTTATAATTATTGCACGAAGGTACAAACTAAGTCTTAATTAATTACTTCACTTTCAGCTTCTGACCAATATGAATGATATTAGAACTTAAGTTATTAAGCCTCTTGAGTTCATCTACTGTTAGGTCATATCTGCGAGAGATGTTATACAGGGTATCGCCTTTAGCAACCGTATGATGCGTTTTTACGGGTGGCGGTGGTGGTGGAACTGGATCTTCTGTGGTTTCTTCTTCTGTAGTATTGCCTGTATCTTCTTCCTCATCAAATTCATCCTCCTCCATAGGATTATCATCAAAACCATCATCGGGATCGGTTGTAGGTGGTGTCACCACTTCATCCTTATCTTCTTCATCCGGGGTAGGTGCAGGTGGTTCAGTTTCTTTATCATTATCCAGGTCTGGAATAGGAATTAAAGGTTCTTTGTCTTCTTTAGGTTCATCACCAAAATCATCTTCCTCCATATCCAACTCTCCATCATTATCTTCATCAGGGACAATGATATCTTCTTCATCAAAACCATCGTCTATTGGTGGTTTTTCACTTGCTAGAACCGGAGGTGTTTTAAGGCTGCTACCTCTTATTTTTAATCGCTCGCCTACTGCTGGCTGCTGAGGAGTAGACATCTTATTACGGCTGTACAAAGAGCCCAGGGTGATACCATATAATTGCGAAATACCAAACATATTTTCACCAGGCTTTACATAATGCCATTTTCGCTTGCCTCGAAAACTTCTACGCTTGGTTTGCAGGTATACAACAGTTCCTTCTTTTAGTGCTTCGTTCCTGCCAATCTGGCCATCATTATATTTATTAATACTGGACAAGCTAACACCTGTACGAATAGCTATATCACTGATTGTCTCCCCTTTACTTGCCAATACATACCGCACATCATTGTTTTTGAAGACACTGCCAGGAATAACCGTATTATCCTCATCTGGATCTTCCTTAACCGGATCTTCAACATCAACAATAGGATCTGTTACCGTCATTTTATCGTAACGATCCAGTTGATAGCGTTCTATAATATCGATGAGCTTCCGAGGATAGGTAGCACTGGTAGCATATCCTGCACTTTTTAATCCTTTTGCCCATGCTTTATAATCTGTTGGCTCCAGCCGAAAAAGAAAACCATAACGATACTGCTTTTTAGGGTCTCTCAAAAATTCAGAGTGGGCGATATAGCTGGATTCTGCATTTTTATAACTGCGAAAGCAAGACTTAATGAGCTCTCCACGATCATTATAATCGTCGTCTTTTTTATAGTACTTCTTACCATCCCAGCTTCCTCCACATTTGATACCAAAATGGTTATTGGCTTTGCGTGCCAGTTCACTATCCCCGGCAGCAGATTCGAGAATTCCCTGAGCCAGCTTGATGCTTGCGGGAATTCCTGAGCGCTCCATTTCCAGAATGGCTATTTCTTTAAATTTGTTGATGTAACGAGAACGGCTGTCATCCTGACTAAAAGCAACAACCGATAAAAAACAGAAACTAATAAAGGCGATGGTTTTCATAATATAGGGATTTGAATTTTGGGGTTTGATAAATACTAACGAATGCTCCCCCCTTTTTATCATATAGTGTTTGTAATATTATCTTTTTATTAACCAAGCATCCAATAGGAAAGCTTCTGGAAAGATACTTATTTTGTTCTAATTATGAAGATAGAAGTTATTGCTGAAACGAATAAATGGATAGCCGTTTCCAAACCGGCTGGAATACAAGTAGAACGTAATCCCTTTGGGCCATCTGCTGAATCTTTAGTATACGATTATCTTTCCTCCAAATACCACAATCCTTTTGTGGGGGTGATACATCGCATTGACCGGCCTACTTCAGGTTTGGTACTGATGGCTAAAAAGCCCAATACTCTTAAACAACTCAATCGCTTGTTTAGCCAACAAGAAATTAGCAAACAGTATTTGGCAAGAGTAGATAAAAGCCCAAAATCTAAAACAGGAACACTAGAACATTGGTTGGAAAAGCGGCTCAAGGAAAAAATGGCCTGGGTGCATGAATCAGAACAAGCAGGTGCCAAACGCTGTCAGTTAGAATACGAACAGCTCAAAACCTATGATAATGGACAAGTCTTGTTGCTCATACGCCCTATCACGGGGCGTTATCATCAGATTAGAGCCCAATTGACAGCTATTGATTGTTCGATAGTGGGAGATGAGAAATATGGTAGTACACTTCCTTATCAGCCAAATAGTATCATGCTGCATGCCTGGAAGATGGAAATAGCAGAATTGGATTTGAATTTAGAAGCAGACTTGCCGGACTGGTATTAGTCTCACTTATCAAGATTTATACTATGAACTTTCACTTGTTTTTTATTCTACTTTTAATTTCCTGAAATGAAAAATGAATTGCCTTTACTACTGATGCTGGTCTTATCGATTATTTTGCTCTCTGTTTCTTGTGATAAAGATATAATAAGCAATGGGGCAAATAATTCTACTGCCTCTTATAACATCAATGGTGTACTGAATCAAGCTCAATGGACTTATTCAAGAGCTATATTTAAGAATGGAGCAAAAGATACGATCAATATTTATGTAACTTCTGGTTGGGAAGACAATAGACATACTATATCATTGGCGAAGATAATATTGAAAGAAGGAGTACAGGATTTATTAGGCGTTTTTAAGGTAGGATCAATTGAAAGGATACTTCCTACTCCTAGTTTGTCAATATCGGTTGATCATGGCCTGGATGTGATTGGTAAAGATTGGTATTACTTAGATACTACAGCAAGTGATAATTGGATTAACATACTCACGTACAATGAAACTAGTAATTTTATTCGTGGCAACTTTCAGTTTACAGCAATACGTGATACAGTTTTCTCTCCCAGTGGTGCATTACCTGATATGATAGTTATAGAAGATGGATATTTTGAAACAACAGTCGATTAATAAAGAATTAGAGCGATATAATTGTCCCTCTAAGTGAAAATTTTACCTGAATATTCGACCTTACGGAAAGCTTTCTATACTTGACCATGATATTATATGCTCATCTGAACAAGCATGTGGTATCGATGTCGAGCCAGGTAGCTAGTAAAGAGACATCGACACCACATAGAACAATATTTTGTCACTGTTTTTCTTTCTTAATTTTGAGACAGCTCAATAATAAATCAATGCTTTACTATCCCTTCCGGATCCATCTCACCACCAAAATTATAAGCCTCTATACCATGTACTCTAAGTTCTGCTACAGGGACGGGCAATTGTGCTGGAGTACTTAGTTGCAGGCCTCCCAAAGCAGTCATCATAGTATAATCTTCTCGAGGGGCAAGCCTCCTTCTGTCTAGCCACCCACCCACAGGAGCGCTACCTAATAATTCAATCAGACGTTCATAATAAATTGCTTGAATAACTTCCTGTACGCTGGCACTGGCAGCTAAAGGAGCAAGCCCACCTGCTTGTACACGGCTACCATTATTAATAGCAGTGATCGCATTGCCTAGTTGTCCCAAATGGAGTAAGGCTTCGGCTGTTAACAGCTCATTATCTGCTTTTAGGAAAACGGGCATTAGGCCTTCCTGGCCATTTCCTGAAAAGGAAGGATCAAAAATATTGCGGTTATACTGATAGTGCGAAAAATGCCACTCTCCACGTTCAACTGGAAAGGCATTAAAAGGACGATAAATGAAATAATTTTCGAGGCGTTGATCATTAGAACTAGCTTCTGGATTAGCCAGGGCAGGTTCACCTAATGCTTCTACCTCTGGATAACGGGCAGGCTGATTATTGTCCAGTGCCGCTACCAGGCGTTGATCAATACGTGCCCAGAAAGGGCCTTCTCCTGCTTCCGCAAAAATATAGCGATGATAGCTTGTCCAGGATTTGCCATCTGCTTCAGGAGCAAAGTTTTCGGAGATGCCTTTGCTGCTGTGAGCTAATACTGCGTCCCAATTGACTTGTACAGCTTCCTCGGGAGTACGAGGCCATTGTGCAAGAAAGCGAGCTGCATAAGAATGGCAAATAGCAGCAAATTGAGCATCACCTAGTGTCATGCCATTAAAGCTGGTATGTATAAAATCAATACCTGCATCTTCTGCCAGTTCGATAGCTAATTCTAATTCTGCGACAGCAGCAGCGATAGCTTGCTTATAATCTACAAAGTTAAGATCTTCTGATAGGGTTGTCTTTTCGTCTACAACAAGTGTTTGATCAAACAATAGGCCTAAGTATCCCCAACTTAAGCCCCTCAGCATATGAGCAGCGGCAGCTATCGACTGATCCTGTGCTCCTCCTTTGTCAATGGTGATACCTTCATCCATAGAACGGAGTATGTCATTAGCATCAGCCGCAGCAGCGAGGCATCTGTACCAGGGCGTTTCTATGATTGCTCGATAATCATCCGCTTCCGAAAGCTGGTTGTTATAAGACTGTCTGGGCTCTGCACTCATACGGTGAGCTCCAAAATCATCCCATGCCAGTGTAAATATATCAGCACTTGCACTGAGTGCAATAACCGAGGATTCGCTGTGAATGGCTTGCCACCAGTTTTCATATCCTTGCTTAAGTACATTTTGCAGATCACTGCCTGAAGAAATAACCGCATCGCGATCTGTTGTTAAGTTATTGACCGTACTGAGATCTTCGCATGAAGTAATCAGTAAGAAACTTATTAATATATAGAAGGTATATTTAATTTTCATATTGCTCTATTTCTAGTGTTTAAAGGACTGAATACACATCTAGATTGTGATTTTCAAGCTGAAGGTAAATGTCTTACGTGCTGGATAGCCAAAACCATCTAAACCAAAGAGTGAAGGATCACCTCCTGGTGTATAAGGATTGCTTCCCAAACCATTATTATAGCGATTACTTAGTACGTTATTACTCTGTGCTGCACTGGTGATATCTGGATGATAACCACTGTAATCAGTAATGGTAAACAGGTTTCTGCCAATCAGGCTAAGTTGTATTGCTTCGAAAGTATCACCCAGGAAGTCGAGTTGCGCTTTGCCAAAAGTGTAAGAAATAGAAGCTTCACGAAGCATAACAAAAGAGCCATCTTCTACAAAGTGTTCATTGGCAATTCCACCATTGTAAAGGCCTTCAGAGTAGAAAGGAGCAGCTACTTTTTCATTAGCACTCAGATCTGCATGACGTTCATTTTGATATAATTGTTGACGGGCATAGTTATAAATATCACCTCCTATTTTCCAGTCGATCAATGCATAAAGGTCAAGTCCCCGAAAAGAAAGTTGATTGGCAATGCCGAGCCTTAAATCAGGATTAATATCACCAATGGGCTGAACGAGTGGGTTTCCTGACTCGTCGAGTAATACATAGGGTCTTTCGTCTGGTGTCCCAAGTGTACTTTGCTCAACAATATACCCCAAATCATTCGCCACATAATCTGTTAATAACACATCAGACTGGCTTACAATATCTTCGATTGTTTTGGCAAAAACATTGCCTACTATAGTTCCTGGAGCATAACCTTCCTGTATTAAGAAGATATTTGTATGTTCCAGGCCAGGGCCTGTTTGATATGCTGGGACGCCCAATGATGTAATGACGGGTTCGGCCCTTTGTGCAGCCACCGTGATATCCCAACTGAATTGTTTAGTATCAGCTTTCATCAATTTGGCAAGGTCAATATTTAGGCTTGCTTCATAAACATCAGCTTCTACTGTGCCCGCATTCCGCCATTGCCCCTGGAAACCAGCACCTCCTGATAATGGCATAAAAACGATTTGATCTTCAGTTGTTGTTTGTACGTAGTTGGCCTGTAGGCTAAAAGCTTTTAAGAATCTAGCTGTTACACCAATTTCGATATCAGAAGAGCGTGCGGGCAGCAATTCATCATTGCCTAAAGTCTGGCGTGTTAAGGTACCATTGACTAAGGCATAGGTTTCAAAACGCTGATTAAAGGTAGGGCGTATCCCCGCAGTACCAGTAGCAGCATGTAATTTTAGCTCCTGGAAAAATTTCATTTTTATATCTTCACTGATGCGGTAAGCAGCTCCCACCCTGTAAAATCCAGGCCACCCAATATCTTCTCCAAACAAGGAAGATTGTTCCATTCGGAAAGCACCACTAAACAAAAATTTATTTTGATAATCGGCATCTGCTACCAGGAAAGCATTATAGCCAATCATTTGTTGTTCTTCTGATGAAACCATCCAGTTTGCCTGAGGGTTGTCTAGTGATTGTATGTCTTCTACCGCCAGGTTTTCGCCTGATGCACCATTGAAATGGTAAGTACTATTTTCATATAAAAAACCTGCTCTGGCACTGGTACTAAGTCCTAAAAATGACTGCTCATAGCGAAGGCTGGCAGTAGAAGTGAAATAGTCTTGCAGGCTTGTATTCTGTTGGATCGCCCCTCCATTACTAGCTTGTACACCAGCCGTTGTTAATGCACTAAACTGACCAGGCACTGCTGTACTTAGATAACCTTTTTCTATATATTGCTGATATTGGTGGGTAATATGATCGAGAGTGGCAGCGTAGTCAAAATAGATGAAACGATTGAGTTGTAGATTTGCTTCCAGCCCTGCTATCAGACGGCTACGCTGTACTTGCTGTTGTACATTTTCCCTAAGATAAAGTGGATTGGTAATATTCCCTCCTGTATTGTCTATATCCCAATCATAAGCAGTACCATCTTCTTCATTGGGTGCCTGCAGGCTAAAAATGGGAGTAAGGGATAGTGCATTATTGAGATAATCAGTAGTGCTTGCTGCCATTAAAGGAAAGGCATCTTGTTTACTGACACTGTATTGAGAACGCAAGCCTAAGTTCAATCGCTTACCTGCTCGATGGTTTAGGTTGACACGAAGGTTATGCCGTGTTACTCCTTCCTGGCCCTGGATGATTCCTTCATCACTGAATCGCTGGCCTGCTACCATGAAGCAAGTGTTGCCAGATTTCCCTTCCATCGATAGGTAGTGGCTGCGATAATTTCCTGTGTTAAAGAGTATCTCATCCTGATAATTTTTCAGATTGGGAAGGGGAGTGTCGTGAATATAGTCATCTTTAATAGCGCCCAATACTGGTTGAGGCCCAGAGGGATCAACTATTTCACGATTGGTAAATTCATTCAGGTTATAATTGTTAAGCGCATCTGAGAAGCCATATTCACCGCGATAGGAAATACGTGTTTCTCCTACGCCTAGCGATCGGCCATTTTTGGTATATAAAGCTACGACACCATTACCACCTTGAGAACCATAAAGTGCACTTGCTGCTGCTCCGTTTAATACTTCTACTTTCTCAAGATCATCAGCATTGAAATCAGATAATCGGGCATTTTGTAGATAGATGCCATCAACAAGCACTAAGGGTTCCTGACCATTAGTAAGCGTATTGGCCGCTCTAAGTTGTAGGTAAGCATCTTGTCCAGGACCATAGCCTGCATGCTGTACTGTAAGTCCTGGGATTTTCCCTTGCAAACCTGATGTAATATTGGCAGCGGGGACCTGGCTGATGAGTAAAGGAGTAGTAAGCTGATGGCCTCCATAAGGTAAACCTTCGAGCGCGATCCCATTGGCATTGCCTAATAAAAAGCTGGCACTGCTAGTCTTATCAACTGGATACAAGCTTATATTTAACTCCTGATCATCTACTACTTCAATCTCCTGCGTGATATAATTTTTATGAGAAAAAACAAGGATTGTAGCAGGTGAAGGAGTGAAGAAATTCCGTTTTACAGGAATCTCATAATATCCATCTTGGTTGGTCTTGACCTGGTGTTTTGTTCCCTTTACTTCTACCTGGACTCCTTTGATGGGCTTATCTTTTTGGATAGAAGTAACAGTACCTGAAACGGGAATGGATTGTGCAAATAAGAATGAAGGCAATAGATACCACAGCCATGCCATCATCCGTAGGGAGATGTAAATTTTTCTCATAGTAATATTTGGTATGTAGCAATAAAACAATAGTCTATGGTGATTTAAAAAAATCACCATAGACTATTGTTATTGTTTATCTATCTAATCACATTTATATCCAGCGGATTTTCTTGTGGTGCAGACAGGCATCCCCAATTTTTAGATACTTTGTACACCAACAATAAATATTTACCGCTATGGTGTGACTGTGCTTCAATATTGAACACAGGCTCTGATTGTAATTCCTTCGTACCTGGACTAACGAACCAGTCTGAGCCACCTAATGGCTGATGATATAGAGTATATTGATGTCCTGGTTCTGTGAAGTCATAAGAGATCGTAATTTCATCCCCCTCGTATATAGGCATTTCCGCTTCCAAAGTCGTTTTGCGTACGTATTTACATGGACGGAATTTGGAAATCGGAATTTGTGGTTGTTGATATAAGCCCGCAGTTTGTTCGTAGCTTACCGGGCTTGAAGAAACATCAGTGTTGTTTCCTCCCATCCGATCTGCCAATCCACCACCTACCATTCCTTTACGTGTTTGGTCTTTAGTTTTAGCACCAATAAGCGGGTCACTGTGTTGAGGTTGGAAGCGGTCGCGATAAGCTAATACTGCTTCAATACCGTATATAGGCCCTTGCCCAGGTACATAGGCAGCTTTACGTGTACCATTCGGGGTGCGCACAACTACTTCATAATAATAAGCTTCTGCTTGAGTAGATAATAATTCACTTACAGTAGCTCCTGATTTATTCCCTTTTACCAACAAGCTAATTTGTTCCGGTGATTGACCTGCCCATACAGAATATTCGCAACCATTTTCTTGACAGCAGCGTGGGCTTAACCAGGAAATATATAAGGGCTTATCTGGTTGTGTGGGACTAGCTACTAATTGTAGTCCTTGAATCTGAGTGCAATTAGGATCAGTTGCAGTTACTTGTAGTGCATCGGTTTCATCCTTGTAAAGGTTTTCATCGATAGAATATTGGCCATCCCATTCTACACCAGAATTGGTAATAGTACCATGCATAGCTGGATTTTCCTGTGATAATACTTCATATTCACTAGGCTGAGTACCTTTTCGGGTAGTAGATGGAGTATTGTTTTGTTCGGATGGTTCGTATGGCTGCAAATTTGGAGCCATTACAGAGGATGGCCGATTGTTTTCTTCTGCACGAATCCAGAATGTTTCTCCTGCGAAAGGGCGAGGGTAACCTTCGCCACTCATATAGACGGTTGCTTTTAGAGTATGTATACCTCTTTGTAAATCTTGTAGATCCAGTTCCAGTTCAAACGGCATTTCTATACCAGCATGTAAGGGAATTGCTTCCAGGTTAATATCTCTGTATCCAGGGTGGATGTAGCTGATCATAACATGAGAACGCCAATCTTCACATTCACTGCCAAGGGGCAATTCTACACTTCCGCGAATATAAGTTCCTTCTAGTTGTGCATTGGCAATTACATTACAGCTTTCGGGTATCAAGACAGCAGCAGGGCGGCCATCATTTTGATAGGAAGGAGGAGATGGTGGTTCGTTGAATGTACTGGCAGGTTGAATGCCACGAGATCCAATTGTAACAGAAGTGCCAATTGTATTAACAACAGGCGTTTTGCAGTTTTCTCCCCAGGCAAGCACTCTTAAATAGTAGGTTCCAGGAGGAAGCACACATAATGGTTCTGTACGTACGGAAGCACCTAATGCAGTATGCGCCATTCCATCCGAACGCAGTGGTTCCCACTTTCCAAATTCAGTACGGGCTTCTACACTAAACTCCCAGCTTTTGCCATGGCAGTTTTCACATTGTATAAGTACTGCCGGGCGGTTTTGAGTACCACAGTAACCTGCTGGATCAATCTTTACAAAAAGATCGGGATTGATACAAGGGACATTAGAAGGTTGCTTGGGTTTAGTAATGACAGGTTGTTGAGAAGTTACAGAGCGTGCTTGGAGAGCACCTTCGTATAGATAAGCTTCTCTCAATACCTTAGAATTGAACTTTCGGGCCAGTGAATTAGGATAGCGATAATCTACCCCTATGGCATAGAAATGACCTTGTTTTAGGCCGTCTAATGTAAGGGTATCCATCTTTCTGTTACCTATGATTTTCAATCCTCGTACCATTCGCTTGTCTGCTTGTGACATCAGATTACTACCCATATCCTTAATCCATATAGATGCTTCTATTTCGCTGGCTCTGGAGTGAGTAAAATAATAAGTTAACTGTGCTGTACCATCTCTATCACCGGCTGTAATAGTGGGAGTGAAAACAGGTTCTTCTTTGTCTAGTATTCCTTCAAATAAATCTTTCTGAGCATAGTTTTGAAATGGGATAACCAAAGTAAGTACTACAATCAGATAAGTAATAGCATATTTCATATGTTAAAATTTTTCAGCGGCTGAAAATATACAGCATCCCGATAGCTATTAGGACTGCACAGATGCGACCGCTTCGCTTCTACCCGCTCGCCAACTCGCTTGGCAGACCGGTTCTCATGACTTTTTTAATCATAAACTAACGTAAAAAAATCATGTTCGTTTCATAGACAAATCTTAATTTCTACTCTTTCATTCTTTTAAATGCTACTCGTTGGCATTTACCGTTTATTTACCAAACTTTATAGTTGGTACAAACAAGTTTAATACATTGTTTGTGTACTGATCAAAATCATCAGTACGAATTGCTGACAGCAAAATGCTGACTGCATTGTGGTATGTTCTCAAAGATGTATGCCTGTTGAGAAGTAGTTTGAATTTTTTAGCAAATGGGCAAAATTGGAGAATACATGCTAAATAAAACACAGGCATTTACTTAGGCCGTCATATCAGAATTGCTGCACAAATATAAGTATTTTATCATATTTGTATCTTTTTGCAGCCCTGATTTTTAGATTTTAACGATTTATTAGGGCAGTGAAGATGGTCTTGCCTTGTTATTTATTAACATTTTTCCCTTCTCGACAAGCTGTTTATAATACGATGGTTATAATTTTCTATTTGTAGGTTTTTATTGAGAGAAGTTTTTTCATCAAACTATTGAGTTATGAATCTTAAAGTAATTCTACTGTTTTTGATTGCTGCTATTATTTTAACGGCTTATCTTATTTCCTGCTCAACCGATAACATCTAATAGCCTGTGCTGCTCCATCCCATCTTTGCTTGCATGGACGGAATGCAGCACAGGCTATATAAAGGGACTAATTGTCACCGGCTACACGGTGTTTTTTTATCTCTTTTTGGTACAACTCCTCTCTTGCCTGTACATTGTTCGGATTAGTGATATCTAGCATATTGTCTGCATCTTTATGCTCGCGATTGATCTTACGGCCTAGCAGGGAAACATTGCGCTCTAGTACTTTACCTGTTTCCTCATTAGTTTCATCTATAAGGCCTGCCATATCTTCCTCTGAAATGTACTGTCCACTTTTCAACTTTTTACGTGCTATTTCCTTGGCTACTGCTTTTCCTACAATCTCATCATATCGTTGTTCCCAGGAAGCTGCATTTTCAGGTTCTGCTGTACGTAGCACTTCGGTTTCCTGTTTTTTTATACGGCGTGCTACCATAGAGCTGGCTACTTCATCTGCTACATGAGTAGATTTTTTGTTAAACTGCTGATCGTGTGTTCCCCCACCAGCTATCATTTCCTTGACGTCATTATCATAACGATCCAGGTGATACTTCTGTAAATGTGTTTTTAGAGCCCTTGATGTGAAATGCCTGGCTTCTCCCAGCCCATCAATCCAGCGATAGCTGTTGGCAGAGTATTTATAGTAGGTTTGCAATTCCTCTCTGGATGCCATTTGTTTTATTGCTACCAAAGGAATGGTAACTTCTTCTACAAATGTTTCCCAATCATTGATATTTATCCCGGATTTTATTTTCTCAAGCCCAACTGCTAATGCTACACCAGCAGGCACGCCTTTTACCAGAGCTTGCTTGCGGGCAGTGGAAGCAAAGCGCTCAATCCATGCTGTTTCATCTATTTTGATACTACGAGAGGCAGAATAGGAAGAAGGTGTACGGTTATAAGCAGGATAATCAGCAGACTGGTTTTCAGTACCTACTACTATAATGTCCTGTTCATTTTGAGGAGCTTGCTGTTGATTTCCTGAAAGGAAGCCTGCACTATGATATTGGCTTTCTTTGTCGTTATCCAGAATTACGCGTACTCCTGCCCGATCCATTGCACCAATGACAATGACAATAGCAAAGAGTATACCCAGTATATTGAGAAGGCTACTAATTCCACTTCTTCTTCTTGGCTGATAGTAATTGTTTTTCATAAGATTATTCGTTGTTCAGGCTTTGATCTATTGCTCTAAGAAGATCTATATCAAAGCGCCATAGTTCATATGTTTCAATTATGTAAGTTATCTTTTTATGATAGGTCGGGCTGGTGGCATAGCCCGCCATTTTTAATCCGGCAGCACAAGCAGCATAGTAGGGTAGATGGGTTTTTCCATCAAAAAAATCATTTGCACTGATGCCGGAAGAACGGTAATGGTGCCTGGCCGCATCTACAATGGAGTGATCTTTTCCAACAGGGAATTCTTGCCATATCCAGGCGTAGCAACCTTTGCCACCACTTTTACAAGAGCGAGTGAGTAATTGAGTGTGACGTTGATAGCTATCTCCTACACCATGATATACTTCAAAGCGGTCATAAGTATTATCGTCAGTAAAACGATAAGTACTGATAGCTGGCTGTACAGGTATAAATTCTTCATCTCGTAACTGCTTGTAATGTCGAGCTCTAATTTTCGCTCTAGCCGATTTTCCAGGCCGGGCTTTAATTCCAAAATGATTATTAGTTTTGCGTGCGAGTTGCGATTCACCAGCCCCTGACTCGAGCAATGCCTGAGCAAGTTTAATGCTAGCAGGTACCTTGTGGAGATACATGTCGCGTAGAGCAATACTTTTATACTGCTCAATATATTTCACAAATCGTTTTGCTTGCCTCCTTTTACTTTTTGAAAAGGAGAGTTTTTGCATAATACTGTCTCCATTCCAACTCGAACGGACTAATAATTGTCCGGGGCGAAGTGTTGCTTCTTGTTGTTCGGAATAGAATCGAGCTTGCCCTTCTTCCACTTCATAAAAATGCTGAAATGCTGAAGAGGAAAGCGAACTTGAAAACTTAAGGTAAGTTTGTGAAAGCTCTTTAATAATTGGTAATTCAACAATGGTCGATCGATTGTTCTGATATTGATATAATCCTGCCATGATAGCCACCACCGCAGCTATCGTCGCCAGAAAACTGGTAGCTGATCTGTAGAGGGGTTCTAACATTGCTGAACGTCACTTAAAGCAGAGCTTTTTAATTGCCTGGATATAAAAAAAATCAATGAACAAAATTAACAAAAACACTGAAGAACAGAGAGATTTAAATGATAATAATAAATGATATTTTAAATTTATCCATATGTCTTTCATTGTCAATATCTTTATGAAATGATACCTTCTGTACCTTTTAAAAAACATCCTATACTTGGGCATACTTCCCATTTTGCTGCGGATACTCTTGGGTTTGTACTTGCATGTGCAAATAAAGGATTACCTATGGCTCGTGCTCGTATTGCCTTTCGGGATTTTCTCATTTTATTGGAACCAGAAGCGATTCGTCAGGTACTCCAAAAGAATCACCGCAATTATGTGAAAAGTTTTGCCTACCAGGGCTTGCAGGAGTTTTTGGGTGAAGGCTTGCTTACTGCGGAAGGAGATAGCTGGCTACAAAACAGGAGGCGGTTACAAGTTGCTTTTCACCGAAAGGAGATCGCTAATATGGAGCAGGCCATGAAAGAAGTAGTAGCTGAAAAATTAGAACAATTATCACTTGATACTGCTATTGACCTACAACCGATGTTTTTAGAATGGACAAGGGATATTTTGCTTAAAGCACTATTTGGCCTTGAGCCTGCTTCCATTAATGGTATGGGAGAAGTACACCGTCACCTTTGGTTCTTACGTACTTATGCAAATGACAGAATGAAAAAACCGCTAATGGCGCCCCCATCCTGGCCTACGCGCACTAACCGGCAGTTTAGGCAGTCTGTAAAGGCATTAGAAGGTATTATTCTACAACTGTTCTATCTATCCAGGCAGGATAATAACAAAGGGGTATTGGTAAAACAGATGCTAGAAGCACTAAAGAAAGGAGATTGGACAGACCAACAGGTTTTTGATGAAATCATCACACTATTTTTAGCCGGACAAGAAACAACAACAAATGGGATGATCTTTTTAATACATCAGTTGCTCCAGCACCCGCATTTAGTCCAACGAATAGCAGATGAAGGCGATGATCTGAATTGGGAACATTTTATTATGGAAGTATTGCGAATGTACCCTCCTGTATGGGCAGTAAGTCGTGAAATGCTGGATGATGATGTATTATTAGGTGAAAAAGTAGAAGCTGGGACAACCGTTTTTCTTAGCATTTACGCCATGCATCGGCATCCTGAATTCTGGAATGATCCAGATGAATTTCTTCCAGATCGATTTTTAAAAGATTATCCACAAAAAGCCTATATGCCTTTTGGATTAGGGCCAAGGATTTGTATTGGAAACCACTTTGCTTTGATGGAAATGAAAATAATGGCAGAGACATTGGTCCGTCAATATGATATTGTAGCCGAAAAGGAAGGCCCTTTAGAGTTGATCACCCCGATGACAATGGGCCCCAAGCATCCGTATAAGGTTAGATTTTTTAAGAAAGCTTAGTCAAATTATGTTGTTTCTTCATCGAGTAGTTTTATGACTCTTATGGTTTCTATCTTCGTATCACTTACCAATTCTAAGATAAAACGATAGCCATTTAATTCTAATACATCTCCCTTATCGGGAATATTTTCGGTAGTGGTTACCAGATAACCGGATAGGGTATGAAATTCCCCTCCTTCTGGAAAACTAAGGCCATATTTTTCATTCAGATAATCTACTTCTAGACGGCCTGAAAAAATGTACTCTTTACCTTCTAAGACTACAGATTCTACATACTCTTCCTGGTCGTGTTCGTCTTCAATTTCACCAAACAACTCCTCCAGGATATCTTCCATCGTAATTAAGCCAGATATGCCTCCAAATTCATCCACTACCATTGCAATATTAACTCGATCTCTAATAAAGCGATTCAAAAGATCTGTTACACGCATTGCTTCCGGAATGAATGGTAGTTCCAGTATGATATTATTGACGGTTTTAGGTAATTGTAACAATTGCTGATGATGTACATAACCCAACACATCATCAATATCATCCTTGATGATGATTAGCCTGGAAAGCTTGGTTTCCTTAAAAAGCTGCTCAAGATCTTCTACGGAAGCACTGACATCGATATGCTCAATCTCTGGGCGAGGGATCATGCATTCGCGCACGCGGATATCATGCAGATTAAGGGCTTTGCCAAATAATTCGCGGTCGATGTCTTCGTCTGTATCCGTGCGAGTATCATTAATGAAATGTTCCAGGTCTGTACGCGTAAAAGCATTGTCCACTTCTTCTACAGGGGTACGGATAGCTCTCAATAATAGATTAGAAAGGCGGGTCATTAACCAGGAAGGAATTAATAAAATCCACTGCAGGGCTTTTAGTGGAATCGCCAGGAAATATAGTGCCTGATCAGCAAATAAACGAAAGAGTGTTTTAGGAAGAAATTCACCAAATATTAGCACAATGATAGTGATGAAGATTGTTTCAATTAGTAATAATAATAAAGGGGCATTGGACAACCAACTGAATTGCATCAACGGAGGCTCCATCAATTTGGCCATGAAATAGGTGAAAATAACAAGCGCTATATTATTACCTACAAGCATTGTACCCAGGAAACTGGCAGGGTCATCATAAAAACCTGCTAAAATACGCCCTCTTCGAACACCCTTTTTCTTTTTGAGTTCCACTCGTAGCTTATTGGCAGAGATATAAGCAATCTCCGTGCCCGAAAACAAGGCAGACAATAAGAGGGAAGCCAAAATAATGGTTAGTGTCATGGGTTATTGTTCTGGGGATTGATCGGTGGGTTCGTTCACTTTTAGCCGGCCTTCAATAGCATTAATCCTCGAATAAGTAAAATCTTGATCAGCTTCAAAGCCATGGCCGTAAATAATCTCATCGGGGCGAGTTACGACCACAAATTTATTAGTGTAAACACGTTTCTTGCGTTCTTCCCAAATTAATTCTTCTGTTTCTAGTTTTTCGCCTTCTATACTTTCCCATACGACACTGTCTCTTACCACCACTTCATCCTTTTTTTGCATTCGTAAACCATAACGTGCAGACAAATGGCTGGTAATTTTTCCCGACCCATCAAAAAACTCCACATACATGCCATCTGGGAATTCCTGCTTGGGTTCTCTTTTGCTGATATGGTTGTGCATGGTAGGGCCCGTGATGCGTACTCGTACAATAGCAGAATCGCTATAAAGTATTTCTACATCTTTGGCTATTTCTATGCGCGTATCAAAATTTTCCATTAAAGCTTCTATCTCCTCAAGATCATTCTTGCAAGCTGAAAAGACAAAAATCAATAATATACCTGCTAATAAGTATTTGCTCATTAAGGGATCTTAAAGTTTGTAGTATTTATTATTACGAAGTTGATAAAAAAAAGAACAGTATGCAAGAGGAGAGAAGGATAATGTGAAGGTGTAAGCGCTAAGGAAACTCAAGTGCAAGTGCAAGCACAAGTTCAAAACGCAAGCGTAGTTTACTGTATTTTAAACTTGAGGTTTATAAATGTCAAGGCGAGGACAAGCATCTTTTACAAAACTTTGAGTTTGAACTTGACACTTGATGCGCATTACCCCACATTAAATCCTGGCAATAGTAATTCTTTCCACTCCGGATGGCGCTTAATATAACCAGCCATAAAAGGACAAAGGGGCATTACTTTTAACTGATGGTCTTTAGCGTAGTTCAATGCTGTTTTGGCTAGCATACTTCCCAATCCTTTACCTGCTAATGCTTTAGGAACTTCAGTATGGGTGAAGATTATTTTTTCGCCACTGATCATGTAATCAGCAAAAGCGGTGTGCCCATCCAGTTTGATTTCAAATTTACGGCCTTCGGTATTGTTCTGTATCTGATATTCTGCCATCGCTTACTGTTTTGTCTATTCGAAATAGAATGTTTTACATTTTATTGTTTGAACACTATTGGTGTAGACAAAACGGATGAAAGGAAAAGTAGTTTAATGAGTGATTACTTAAGTATAGGCCTTAATACTTCTGCTTGCCCATCCAGTTTCTCTGGAAGAGGGAGCCCTAAAATTTCACAGATCATGGGATAGACATGAATGTTTTCAAAAGATGGAATTTTCATTCCTTTTTTAAAGGCAGGCCCATTGGCGTAAAAGATGGCATGCATTTCTAAAAAGTCGGGATGGAAACCGTGTTCGCCTCCTTGTGTAAAACGGCCAGATTGTATCATCCCAATGCGGCGACTATCAGAAAGATAATAGCCATATTCAGGGAGTAATATAATGTCTCCCAGACAAGGATTAGATTTATCATGATAGTGAGGAAAGTCTTCTATTGTATAAGCAGTGAGGTACTCCGCTTGGTCATTTATATAGTTTGTTACGGTTTCCTTGTTTGCTTTTTCTTTCAGGTAAACGTGGGCCAGTGCACCATTATTAACTATTCTATATTTTTCATCTTGCTTGATGGGATCAAGGTTGATAAGTTTATCAGGAGTGACTTCTTTCATCCCGTGATCAGATACCATTATGATGTTGACAGGTAGCCCCGTTTTTTTTACACCTTTGAATAATTGGCCTAGTGCTTCATCCAGTTTGCCAAGCGCTTTATTCAATTGCTTATCTCCATGTGGGCCGTATCGATGGCCAGCATCATCCATGTCAGAAAAATAGAGCGTAATAAAACGAGGGCGTTTTTCTTCAGGTAGAGACAACCATTCCAAAACCTGTTTTACTCGATCTTTATTAGGAATGCTACCGTCATATCTATGGTAATAGGATGGACGTACCCCCTGTACATCTGCTTCTGAGCCGACAAAGAAATAACTAGCGGCAATCATTCCATTCTGTTCTGCATTGACCCACAATGGAGAGCCTCCATACCAGCTTCCATCTTCTACTACTTCGCGATCGCGAATTCGATATATCTTATCTCTTTCCGGATTATAAAAAGAATTGTTTACCAGGCCATGATGTTCAGGATAAAGACCTGTAGCAATAGTATAATGGTTAGGGAAAGTTTTAGAAGGAAAGCTTGGTATCATAGAAGCTGCTTCAACTCCTTCTTCTATGAAGCGGGTGATATTAGGTGGCTGGAAACGTTCTGTGTAATCATAGCGATAACCATCACAGGAAATAAGTATCACATACTGATCCTCACTCAGTGTTTGAGATTGCGTTTCTGCTACGACTGCGAGAAGCAGGAATCCTAAAAGAAGGAAGAAGTTTTTCATGCTTACTGTATTATTGAGTAAATATAGTGAGCATGGGGAATAATTACTTGTTTGAGGTGTTAATTCTAGGTTAGGATTACTTATTCTTCGAATACCTCCAATGCTTCAAAAATATCATCCAAATCCTCATAAGATTTGAAGCCTACTTTTTCCTCCTCTCCTCCGCGTACACTGATACCTGTGATGGAGAGATGCTCAAGCATATTCAATAATTCTTCACCATTATGTCCAATGCTAAGTAATATGGAATAGCGGCTGGATAATTTTTCGAGTTGGGCAACGGCATTTGCTGAAAGGTCCTTCCAGTGCATCCCATTTTTATCAAAATTGAGTAGAAAGTTTTCCACATATGTAGATTGTTCACTCAATTGTTCTTCTAATTGATCCAACTCAGCAATTTCAGTTAGTACTATTTCTTTGATAACAGGTATTTCCTGCTGATGTAATAGCTGTAATGTATGAGAATCGGCAAAAGTGCCCACCTGCACACCATCCAATTCCAGTAAATCTACTGATTCTATAATGTCCTCAGCGGCCTGGATGTCAAACTCTCCAATTATTTTTACACCATCTACCCACTCTTTAATAGCTTTCATCTCATGAGGGGCAATATATGATTCGTCTCCACTGTTTAGGTTAAACCCTAGCCATTCTGCTTCCCAGGCAGCAAAGTAACGGGCATCAGTAAGATTGGTGACGGCGGTAGCTTTTACTTTTGTTTTTAACATCTAACATTATGTTGGTTCTTTGACGAAAGTGTGGATCGAAGCTAATGAGTTGAGCTTTTTCCTTCGTTCTTTGTCAAAGAAGGAATTATATTTGGACTGCCCAATGCAGACAGCACGGCAAAAGTAAATGTAAAATGTAGAACAGAGAAATATAAAGTACTCAAACAAGTTTGGG
>JAKSDI010000030.1 GCA_022360175.1 Chitinophagales bacterium | reverse complement strand
GGTTGTGAAGATGAGGAAAGCTTTACGATTACCATTACCCTTGCACCAGATGTAGATCCTTTAGGAAATGTATCGGAATGTGGTAGTTATACTTTACCTGTTATTACGGGAACAAACTTAACAGGAGGAGAATCTTATTATACAGGTTCTAATGGTAGTGGAACACCCTTTGCTCCTGGACAAACAATTACAAGCAGCACTTCTCTATTTATATATGATAGTGCCGGAGTTGGTTGTGAAGATGAGGAGAGCCTTACCATTACCATTACTCCAGCACCAGATGTTGATCCAATGACGGATGCCTCCAATTGTGGCAGCTACACTTTACCTGCTATCACCGGAAGTAACTTAACGGGCGGTCAGGCCTATTTTACGGGGCCTAACGGAACGGGTACTTCTTTTGTCCCCGGACAAAGTATTACTACTAGCACTTCCTTATTTATATATGATAATGGAGGGCCGGGCTGTGATGATGAGGAAAGTTTCAACATTACTATTACCCCAGCACCAGATATAACGCCTATAGCAGATGTTAACCAATGCGGTTCTTATACATTTGGAACTATAAATGGTACAAATTTATCAGGTACAGAAGCTTATTTCACTGGTCCTAATGGCACAGGCTCCGTATTTATCCCTGGTCAGTCAGTTACAAACAGTGGAATCTATTTTATATATGATGATGCAGGTGCTGGCTGTAGTGATCAAGAGCAGTTTCAAGTAAATATAGCTTTACCACCTGATGTGGCACCTATGGTAGATGTGTCAGAATGTAACACATATACCTTACCTGGAATAATGGGTACGAATTTAACAGGCAATGAATCCTATTATACGGGTTCTAATGGAGGAGGAGAAGCTTTACTTCCAGGACAGGTAGTCGACTTTTCCACTACATTATTTATATATGACAATGCTGGAGCAGGATGTATGGACCAGGAATCCTTTCTTGTAAACATCTTACCTCCTCCCAGCATTGATCCGATAGCTAATGCTTCCAATTGTAATACCTATACCTTACCAGCTATTACAGGCAGCAACTTTTTCAATACCCCTGTCTATTATACAGGGCCAGCGCAATCAGGTATTCAGTTTAATGAAGGTGATGCCGTAACTGCTTCTATTACGCTGTTTGCATACTCGGGAACACCTGGTTGTGATGATGAAGAAACTTTCGATGTGACAATCTTGCCGGAACCTGAAATTGATCCAATGACGGATATTGTAACATGTAATGAACATACATTCGCAGCTATTACAGGTACTAACTTTACTAGCACTCCAGCTTATTATACTGGTCCTGATCAGACGGGTATTCAATTCAACGAAGGTGATGTGACTGCTACTACTGGTACCTATTATGCCTATATCGGAGAACCAGGTTGTGATGACGAAGAAGAGTTTGAAATAACCATCCAGTCCAATCCTGATATCAATGCTATCGGTGATCAGGAAGTTTGTGGTTTCTTTACTTTCCCTTCAATCAGTGGTACCAATTTAACAGGAAATCAAGCTTATTATTCTCAATCTGGCGGCCAGGGAACTTCTTTTTTACCTGGGGAAACAGCAAGCAGCTCTGGTCAATATTTCATCTATGATGGAACACCTGGTTGTGAAGATGAAGAGGTATTTACACTTAGTGTGATGGCTAATTTGAGTATTGCCTGTAATGTGCTTACTCATGCTACTTCCAATATGATAGAAGATGGCTCTATCCGAATTGTGGTTGATATGGGAGCTACACCTCCTTTTAATGTTAGCTGGTCGGGGCCAGAATCTGGCAGCATGACTTCTAACTCTTCGACAATTGATATCACTGACCTGGGACCAGGTACTTACAATATTGTGGTGGAGGACGCAGATGGTTGTATGGACAACTGTACTGAAGTAATCAATTCATTGGCAAACTGTACTATGAATGTTTCTACTTCTATTACTAATGCCTCTTGTCCTGGTGAGAATGATGGTGAAATAAACTTATTAGTTACTGGAGCTACAGGTTTTGTTGTTTATGATTGGAACGAATCCATTCTCGATGGAATGAGCAATCCGACTAATCTGGCACCGGGCAATTATACGGTTACTATTCTTGATCAGGCAGGTTGTAATGAGGTGGTTTCAGCTGTTATAACTTCTAATCCAGGGGTTGATATACAATGCGAAGTAATTAATAATATATCTGGGCCAGGGGCGATGGATGGAACTGCAGAATTGACGGTTTTTGGTGGTACACCACCGTATACAATCAATTATGGAGGCCCACTTACTGGTTCTTTCCCCGCAGTTCAGGGGGCCAATACATTTAATAACCTGCCAGCTGGTGAATTCTTCATTTTTGTAACAGATGGCAATGGCTGTATTAATGAATGTGGGTTTACAATATCAGATTGTGGATTATTAGTCAACCTGGATATTACGAATGTAAGTTGTGCAGGAGAGGGCAATGGTGCTATAACAGTGAATACTTCAGGTGGCACTGCTCCATATACCTATGCCTGGAATGATCCTACCTATGATGGTATGGATACACTTACCAATTTATCTTCAGGCTTATACATCGTAACAGTTACAGATGATGTGAATTGTGTAGCAACAGGCATAACAAGCCTTGAGGCTCCAAATATGTTAGAGATGAGCTGTAATGTAGTGGTCCCGGTTTCTGCTCCGGCTGCTATGGAAGGGGTGGCAGATATCCTTATTAGTGGAGGAACCGCTCCTTATACCCTGGATGTGCAGGGGCCTACAACCATTAACCAGGTGGTGAATGTAGGAGGGATTGTAACTTTGAATAACCTCCCTAGTGGCTATTATACCACAACCCTAACCGATGCCAATGGCTGCGATATAGAGTGCTCGTTTTATATTGAGTTACAACCATGTGGCATGACAGCGACTTACAACGTTCCAGGGCCCCTGTGTTTTGGTGATAGTGGGCAGATTCAGATTACACTGATGAATGAAGTGGCTCCGGTAATCTTTGATTGGTCTGTTGATTCTTTAGACGGTATACAATCTCCTACAGGTTTACTTGCTGGGGCTTATTCGCTAACTATCGTCGATAATACGGGATGTGTCATTGATACAACGCTGGAAATTTTTTCATCAGATCTTAAAATTTTCTGTGAAGTAGTTGCTATTGAATCAGCGCCAGGAGCAATGGATGGAGAGGCAACAGTCAATATCAATGGTTTGTATCCTCCTTTTGATATTACTTGGACAGGTCCTGTCAATGGTTCCCAGGTAGCTAATACACCAGATTTGGTATCTATCTCGGGGCTATCCGCCGGTACTTATATGATAGTAGTCGAGGATGCAAATGGATGTACGGAAGAATGCTCTTTTGTAATGAACGATTCTGGATGTGGGGCGACCGTATTTGCAGTAGTAACCGATGCAACCTGTCCAAATTCAATGGATGGTAGTATTGACCTTGACGTACAAGGTGGCGCGCCTCCATTTACTTTTTTATGGGGAAGTGGAGAACCTACTGAAGATATTTTCAATTTAGGCCCTGGCATTTATGAGGTGAGGATTGTTGACGATTTGGGCTGTGGTTTTTCTGCTGTAATCCCTGTAGGTGTAATGACCGATGTACCAACCTTGATAGTAATTGGAAATAACGAAATATGCGAAGACGATTGTATTACTTACGGTTTGCAATTCACAGGAACCAGCCCGTATAATTTGACTTATGAAGTAAATTCAACAGGATTTAGCCAAACCTTCAATTTAGTCACTGTAGGAACTGATACGACTCTTGAAATTTGTCCAGATGTATTGGGAATAATAGCTGATACCTTCCAGGTCAACTTTAATATTCTTTCGGATGCTTTGTGCCAAGATACAGTGGCTATCAGCCATACCGTTGATATCCTTCCAGAGCCTGTAACAATAGTTGATGATGGAATTTGTGTAGGAGATACGGTCATCATAAATGGCAATGTATATGATGCTAATAATCCAACAGGTCAGGAAGTGATTGCGGGAGGTGCTGCAAGCGGTTGTGATTCTATAGTAGTAATAGCTCTAAATATCGTAACTGCAAATGTAGAAGACATTGTAGAGACACTTTGCCCTGGTGAGAGCCTAACTGTAAATGGAACGCTTTACAATGAAATGAACCTGATGGGCTCTGATACGATCCCGGGAGGTAGTATGGCTGGTTGTGATAGCATCATTAATGTAATGATTAGTTACTTCACTTTAGATACATTAGACCTCATACAGACCCTTTGTGAAGGAGATAGCCTTATAGTCAATGGAGTCACCTATAATGAAGCCAATCCAATGGGGGTAGAAGTTATAACAGGAGGAGCAGCTACTGGCTGTGATTCAGTAATCGTCGTAGACTTGAGTTTTAATCCTCTGGGGAGTGCTAATCTTAATCCAACCCTCTGCCCAGGGGCAAGTGTTTTTGTCAATGGGAGTATCTATAATGAAACCAACCCAACAGGTACAGAAATAATAACAGGAGGTGGTGCCAATGGATGCGACTCTATCGTAAATATTAACTTGAGTTTCTTCCCTGCTGATACCTTGTTCATCAACCAACAACTTTGTCCAGGAGATAGCCTTTTAGTCAATGGAGTTACTTATAATGAAACAAGCCCAATTGGCATTGAAGTGATACCTGCCGGTACCGTAAATGGTTGCGATAGTGTAATAAGTGTAATGCTTACTTTTGGTAGTGCTTCTATAAATGATATAATGGCAACGCTTTGTCCAGGAGATAGCCTTGTAGTCAATGGAACTACCTATAATGAATTGAATCCAATGGGGATGGATACCATCCCAAATGGTAGTGCTGCAGGTTGTGATAGTATTATCAATGTAATGCTGACATACGAAATACTGGATACAGTAGATTTAATGCAGCAGTTGTGTACAGGTGATAGCTTAGTGGTCAATGGTACGGTTTATAATGCTGCTAATCCAAGTGGTATAGAAGTTATTCCTAATGCAACAGTAAATGGCTGTGATAGCGCGGTCAATATACAATTGACATTCATTGACGCACCAGTAAACGATATTGTACAACAATTATGTCCTGATCAAAGCCTGACAGTGAATGGTACCTTATATGATATCAACAACCAAATGGGGTCCGATACAATACCTAATGGTGCCATAAGTGGTTGTGATAGTATTATTAATGTAACCCTTACTTTCTTTACCATAGATACTTTAATAATTGACTCTATCCTTTGTCCGGGAGAAACACTTGTTGTGAATGGTACAACCTACGACCTGAATAATACGAATGGTATAGAGGTCTTGCCAGGAGGAGCCGCCAACGGCTGTGATTCAATCATTACGGTTAGCCTGACTTACGCATTTAGTGAAACAGGAACACAGAATGATACACTTTGTGTTGGCGAAAGCATCACTGTAGATGGTACAGTGTATGATGTGAATAATCCAAGCGGGGTAGAAATTATTAATAATGGTACGGTAAATGGTTGTGATAGTATTGTAAGTATTAACCTGACTTTTATAGATCCTGCCGTTACAGATGTTGTAGAAACCATATGCGTAGGAGATAGCATTCTAATTAATGGTGTAAACTATCATGCCTCTAATACGATGGGATCTGACACCATACCTGGTGGCGCAGCCAATGGCTGTGATAGTCTTATCAATATAGTAGTCAATTTCTATCCAGTAGATACCACATTCTTGAATTCTCAACTCTGTACGGGAGATAGCCTGGTGGTCAATGGCACCACTTATAATGCAGCGAATCCTAGTGGCTTTGAAGTAATTACAGATGGCACTGTCAATGGCTGTGATAGTCTTATTAGTATAAATATTACATTTGGAGACGCAGCTATCAATACAATAGCTCCAACCCTCTGCCCAGGAGATAGCCTTATTGTAAATGGTGTTACCTATAATGAAATGAATACTATGGGTTCTGACACTATTCCAAATGGTAGTATAGCAGGCTGTGATAGTATTATCAATGTAATGCTGACCTTCTTTACATTGGATACGTTTGACTTAGAGCAAACGCTTTGTATAGGTGATAGTATCGTGGTCAACGGTACTACCTATAATGAGTCAAATCCTACGGGGATCGAGGTCTTGTCTGGTGCTTCTGCCAATGGCTGTGATAGTACCGTTAATGTGGTGGTAACTTACCTTCCACAAGATACAGCAGCATTTATGCAGACTATTTGTATGGGAGATAGCTTGATCTTCAATGGTACAACCTATAATGCATCAAACCCTTCTGGTATCGAAGTCTTGCCTGGCGCTTCCGCGAATGGCTGTGATAGTGTGATCAATGTAATGGTAGATTTCTTCTTGCTTGATACAGCAGAGTTTACAACAACGATATGCCCAGGCGATAGTTTGATTTTTAATGGTACTACCTATAATGCCGCGATGCCAAGTGGTATTGAGGTCTTGCCAGGCGCTTCCACGAATGGTTGTGATAGTGTCGTAGCAGTATCTCTAAACTTCTTCCCGCAAGATACTTTCGATTTTACTACTACCATATGCCCAGGGGATAGCTTGATCTTTAATGGCACGACTTATAATGCCGCGATGCCAAATGGTATAGAAATCTTAGCAGGCGCTTCCGCAAATGGTTGCGATAGTGTGATTAATGTAATGGTAGATTTCTTCTCGATAGATACCTTTAATTTTACTACCATTTTGTGTCCAGGGGATAGTTTGATCTTTAATGGCACAACTTATAATGAAGCAATGCCAAATGGTATTGAGATATTACCAGGTGCTTCTGCAAATGGCTGCGATAGTATCATCAATGTAATGATCAACTTCGAACCATTGGATACTGTACAATTAACACAGCAACTTTGTACAGGGGCTACCTTGACGGTCAATGGCACGGAGTATAGCATGACCAATCCTAATGGTATAGAGGTCATCCCTAATGGTACGATTAATGGTTGTGATAGTATTATCAATGTAATGTTGACCTTTGGTGATGCAGCAATTAATGATGTAAATCAAACACTCTGTTCCGGTGATAGCTTGGTATTTAATGGGGTAACCTACAATGAAAGCAATCCAATGGGCTCCGATACGCTCATAAATGGTAGCATAGCAGGCTGTGATAGCATCATCAATGTAGCATTGACATTCTTCCCACAAGATACTTTTGATTTGACCCAGACACTTTGCTCTGGTGATAGCGTAATCGTAAATGGAACCAGTTATAATGAAAGTAATCCAGTAGGCTTGGAAATAATCCCTAACGGCACAGTAAATGGATGTGATAGCTTCGTTAATGTCATGTTGACATTCTTCCCTGTAGATACTTTTGATATCACTCAGAATTTATGCACAGGAGATAGCCTGATTGTGAACGGGACAACTTATAATGCAGCCAATCCTTCTGGTGTAGAGTTGATTGCAAATGGTACTGTAAATGGTTGTGATAGTGTGATCAATGTAATGCTGACCTTTGGTGATGCCTCCGTAAATGATGTGATGGCAACACTTTGTCCTGGCGACAGCCTTATCGTGAATGGTATTACCTACAATGATCTAAACCCAATGGGTTCAGATACAATCGTAAATGGTAGTATAGCAGGCTGTGATAGTATCATCAATGTAAGCTTGATGTTCTTCCCAACGGATACTTTTGATATTATACAGCAACTAACTCCAGGAGATAGTTTAATTGTAAATGGTACGACTTATAATGAAGGCAATCCTACAGGCATTGAAATTATACCAAACGGGACTATTAATGGCTGTGATAGTATTATCAATGTGATGTTAACGTTTGGCGGCGAAGTGGTCAATAATATTATCCAAACCTTGTGCCCTGGCGATAGCCTTATAGTAAATGGCATAACCTACAATGAATTGAATCCGATGGGGGCTGACACTATACTGAACGGTAGTGTTATGGGGCTGGATAGTATCATTAATGTATCACTCAGCTTCTTTAGTACCGATACAGTAAATATAGTACAGCAATTATGCACAGGAGATAGCCTGATTGTGAATGGAACAACTTACAATGCAGCGAATCCTTCTGGTATAGAATTAATTGCAAATGGTACGGTAAATGGCTGTGATAGTGTGATCAATGTAATGCTGACCTTTGGAGATGCCTCGATTAATGATGTAGTCCAAACCTTGTGTGCAGGAGACAGCCTGATCTTGAATGGCATAACCTACAATGAGCTGAACCCAATGGGCTCAGATACACTCGTAAATGGAAGTGTAGCAGGTTGTGATAGTATCATCAATGTGAACCTGACATTCTTCCCAAT
>JAKSDI010000031.1 GCA_022360175.1 Chitinophagales bacterium | reverse complement strand
TCAATTAGTGGGGGGGAACTCACAAACAAGCCCTACTTTCAATAATCTTGAAGCCGGCAGTTATGATTTTATCGTAACAGATGCTAATAATTGTTCTGCTTCAACTTCTGCTTTGCTAACCGATCAAGGGGCTCCAATGCTGAACGTAAGCAGTATCGTTTCTCCTAGTTGTGGCGATTCAAATGGCAGCATTAGTATAGAATCAACAGGAGGAGAGCCTCCTTATCAATACAGGATCAATGAAGAAAATTGGCAAAACGAAGCCTATTTTGATGCATTAGAACAGGGAGAGTATTTAATTAGTGTTATAGATCAAGCAGGCTGCGAGAATTTTCTATCCATAAACCTGGAAGATGTGTCCTCTAACTTACCTTTAGCTACGATATCCTTAGAAAGCCCTACAACAACTATTTGCCCAGGAGAGGAAGTTATCCTTTCAGCTCTTCTCTTTGAAGAAGTAGAAGCTAATTGGTATAGTTTTTCAGATGCTATTTTTTTGAGTAATACTAGTAGCCCTCAAACGACAGTTTGGTCAGAGGAGATAGGCTTTCACTGGATTTATTATTCCTTATCTACTGAAGATTGTCTAGATTATAGTATAGATAGTATCCAAATTGAGGTAGTCTTCAATGAAGTAGTAGCATTATCGGATTCTCTTTTTGTCCCTTTTGATACGGCAATAACCCTAGAGGTATTATCTACTACAGAAACAATCAACATTCTCAATTATCCAGAAATAGGCACTTTAACCACTAGTAATTCTCAGTATATCTATCAGCATACTAGTGAAGATGAGTTTTTAGATACTATTTATTATGAAATCTGTGCGAGTATATGTACTCAAAATTGTGATACTGCCTTTATCATCTTAAACTATATAGCTGACGATCCTTGTGATTTATCCAATGTACCCGACAATCTCCTTCCTGAAGGGCTAACCTTAAATAATGATGGGCTAAATGACGAATTAGAGATTACAATTATTGATCCTCGTACTTGTCCATTTAATAATAGTGTTAGTGAAGTTATTATCTTTAACAGGTGGGGAGATAAGGTATTTGAACAATCGCCTTATGAAAATAATTGGGATGGCAGAAGTAAAGGAGGAGAGCTTTTACCTCCAGGCACTTATTATTATATTATCCGAGTAAGATTACCAGGAGTCACTCCTTTTGTACGTTTCAAGAATATTACTTTATTTTATTGATAGAAGTGTCATTTAAGTTAGCCTTTTAATCAATTGTTCGTATACAATTTTCAGGATTGAATACTTCACTATAAATCCTCATAAAGGCATGTAGTTCCAATATTACATCATCAAGCAGGAGCTTTGAAGCATGAATTCATTAACTAATAATATCCAAATATATTTTCTTAGCTCGTGAAAGAAGAACAAACATATCAACAGATTAAACCCATCAAAAAGTTGGAAAACCTGGTTCATTCTTTTTGGATGCATAAGAATGTATCAGATGAACCGGAGTATATGACCATTGTGCCAGATAGTTACCTCAAAATCGTTTTCGTTGTTCAAAATGGAAAAGTAACAAGGTATTTCATGACTGGTTTATGGATACGAGAAAATACTTTTACGACCCCACCTAATGCAATCAATTATGGATGCAGGTTGAAAGTTTTAGCTCCTGAATATTTGTTACAACAAGAAGTTGCCTCTATACTGCAGGGTTTTAAACAGCTGGATTTAAGTTACTTAAATCTAAAATACTTCGACCTTTCCTCATTTGAAAAAATTGTTCATCAATGGCAAATGGAGTTGCTAAAAATTAAATCTCCTAAAATTATAACAGGGAACAAATTAAGGTTGTCACAACTACTAGACAGAGCAAGAGGAGATGCTACCGCCAAAGAAGTGTCGGAACAGATATTTTGGACAAATAGACAGATTAATCGCTATCTTAATAAATACATTGGTGTTTCTCTGAAAAAATATCTGAATATTCAAAAGGCTTATCAATCCTATATTCAAATCCGAGAGGGTAGGTTTTTTCCAGAAAATTATTATTACGATAGAGCACATTTTGTTAGGGAAATCAAAAAACATACAGGTAAAGCACCAAGTGAATTATATGAATTACAAAACGACCGATTTATACAAATAAAAAACATCAAAGGGGAATAGATTTGCAGAAAATTTATTTCCAATGGCAAAATATACTTACCTGATTTTTTTTAGTCTTTTTTTCGTTTTCAGTTGCAATAACTCACAGGAGAAAAAGGCATCTCCTGAATCCGGTTTGACAAAAAACAACCAATCAAAAGAAGCTACGCCAGGTGAAAACATTGGTAGAACCAACTATGCAGTTGTCTGGAAATGGGCAACAGATGATTCAGAGTTAGTTGCCAACAATTCTCCACAAATTTCCAAGGAGCTTACCGATTTGTGGAAAGCAAATGTAGTTGAGAACGCTTACTTTGATGCTGAAGCAAAAGCGGACAAATTTGATCACTTTCCAAACATCACCTTTTTTCTTAAAGCTCAGAATGAAGCAAAAGCAGTATCCATTCTCAACAAGTTGACTGTTGTAACAAAAGGGATTGCAACCTATCAACTTTTCCCAGTTGGACAGTTATGGCTGGATAGAAAAACGGAACTCATCAATCAAAAAGGTATTACTAAATCTTTTGTTGCCGTTTGGACAACCGTTAAGTCTCCGCTTCATGGTGAAGGTGCAGATAACTTACTCAAACAACAAAGTGATTCTATTCTTAAACTATGGAATGAAGGGATTATTGAAAATGTTTATTTCGATATAAAGGGAACTTATAAAGCTAATGAGAAAACTGATTTTGTCTTTTTTGTAAACGCGAACTCAGAAACAGAAGCAAAAAACATTTGTGAAGCCCTGCCATTTTTTCAGCAGAAATTAGCGACTTACAAACTCCATCAAGTAGGCCTTTTCTGGATGGGCAAATCTGAAGAAAATTAATTTAAATCATCTCTTTCCAAATCTACAAGTTATGCGTTTTCTAAAGCAGGAAATATATTTCCCTATCATTATATTGATCCACTTCGCCTTTTGGGCAATAGACTTATATCTATATTCTGGAACTTTCACAGAAGTAGATGCAGACACGATGTTCTTTGGGAAAATAAACGGTACCTGGGCCAACCCACATAGAATTCTTGGTGAAGTATTCTCTTCTTGGGTTGTAACCGTATTTGCCTTTAATTTTCTGATGTCAACAAGAGCTAAATGGGTCGAAAGATTATTCGGCGGCCTTGATAAGATGTATTTAATTCATAGAAGGTCAGGAGTAATAGCTGTGTTCTTATTATTAGCCCATTTCTTCATCGTACCCAGAGCAATAGAGTTCAATCCAGGTAAACCACTTGGCTTTTATGCTTTTACGCTTATTATCATTGGAGTATTGCTATCAGCCGCACCCTTTTTTAAAAAAAAGATTCCATATCATAGATGGATTAACATACATAAATTAATGGGGGTATTTTATGTGATGGGGGTTATTCACGGTATAATGGTGGATTCACTTATCAAAGAATTACCTATTACACGAGTATATGTTTTTGGAATGGCTTTTCTCGGAATTGGAGCATGGATCTATCGAGCGTTTCTCTTCAACATTTTTAATAAAAAGCTGAACTATCAAATTACTGAAGTAAAAGACTTAGGACATCAAATTACAGAAATTATTCTGAAGCCAGTCAAAAAGGAATTACAATATTTAGCAGGTCAATTTGCTTTTTTCAAATTTCCTTCCATTAGCAAACGAGAACAACACCCATTCACCTTGAGTAGTCATCCTTATGATAATACCCTCCGAATTACAGTCAAAGGATTGGGAGATTATACAAATAGTTTGAGTGATAAATTAAAAGTGGGTGATATAGCGATAGTTGAAGGGGCTTATGGCCACTTTTCATCCAGTTATATCAAGGAGAATGATTTGATATGGATTGCAGGAGGTATTGGTATTACGCCATTTTTATCCCTCGCCAAGGATATACATCCCAACAAAATACAACTCTATTGGTGTGTCAATAAAAAGGAACAAGCTGTTTATGCAGATGAATTACAAGCCTTAGCAGATAAAAATCCCAATTTCCAATTTAATATTTGGTCATCAGACAAGTTGGGTTATTTAACCGCCGATAAGTTAAATACAGATAGTTATAAAAGCAAAGGGTATTTAATCTGTGGGCCTCAAACATTAAAAGATAGTGTGATAAAAGGGCTTCTTCAGAAAGGGGTTGATAGAAATAATATCTATGACGAAGAATTTTCTTTCAGATAAAAAATAAAAAAATCATGACACAGAACCCTAAGCTTACAGCAATAGTCTCTATTAGAAATTTAGTACTGGGCCTCTCCAATGATTGGAAAGAACTAAAATCATTGGGCGCAGACATCGACGAATCAATCCACCATACCAGCACTATATTTATCAATAAAGCTCCTGTTCTCGCACATGAAAGATGGTTGATAGAAACGAGCAAGGTGGAGAAAAATGTACAATCGCTTAAAGGGATCATGAATCGAGTGGTTGAAAGTATCAACCATAAAAAATCAGATGGATTAGCCGAACTCTGGGACAAAAACAAGGAGTTTGCAACAAATATGCTTGAAAGCTTGAATGTATTAAATGAATTGGGGAAAACATATTTACCTGGTGATCTACAATCTAATTGGACTGAAAGCTGGAATGTGATTTTTGACAAGTTTGTCGCTATTCAACATCTTGCTGAAGGCAGCAGTCTTCATTTATCTATGATAGATGAATTTGCACCAGAAGAAGTTGATGAACTGACCGATACGATCTTAAGGAATATGCCTAAAAGGTACACAATGGAAGAGGCACTCCAATATGAGAAGGAATATATGCAAGCCTATGAAGAACTCAAAAAAGAGGCAACCCAAAAGAAAAATTTATGGGACAGGTTTCTTGACATCCTAGCTGGCGGTGTTCAACAATCACCTGCTGAGCGGGTAATGATGCAAAGATGGGTCAATGGAGAAAAAGGAGAGTTATAAAAATCAAAACAAACATAGTTTAACCTAAACAGAAAATGAATAAAATCAACTATTTGACTTTTAGCGGAATCGCTATGGCATTGGCAGGTATTTTTTTGCTTTTATCGGAATCTATTGGCGTTGGAACAGTGAAGTTTTTAGTTCCTCTTCTGTTTGCTGTTGGGGGGATATTGGCATATCTGTTTTCAGAAGCCAATAAACACCATAAGATTGCAAGGCAGTATCATTTATTACAAGGAATTGGTATGGTTGTTTTTGCTTTATTGATTGGAATAATACCCAATAGCTTAGGAGAATTTCTAAAATATGTCACCTACCTTATGCTATTGTTTGGTCTCATCGAGATACTGTTTGGATTTATGGCACTCAATACAGGCAATAAATTTAATATGAAGATTCTCATTTCCAGATTTGTAGCTGGTTTTTTCAATTTGATTGGAGCAGTATTGATTTTAGCGACTTCTGTTACTGACGAAATAAGTGGGCTCTTTATCGCAGGAATTTTAATTATTCTCGGAGGAATCGCATTTATTATCTTCTCATTTAGAATACGAAAAACCATAACAACCCCTTGACCTAAAGCGTGCACGTATTCAAAACAACTTTCCCTTATTTGCCTTTTTCTTCTTAAGATATAGGTAACAAGTTTACAAAAGATGCATATACTTTTAAAAGCAGCTTACCGATGTATATCTATCGTACTCTTGTGTCACTAGCCATCCTTTTGGTAATGATTAGCACCCCGTTAAGTGCTCAAAAAATTAATCTAAGTACACAAGTTGGCATTCAAAAGCCCTTTAAATTAAATAAAAAGCACCGCTTATCAATCAGCGCCCGAATCAGTGCTAATCCTGAATGGGAAACGGTAGAACAACTATCCGATAATGAACTCTGGCGAGACTTAGATTTACTTCCAGTAAGCGATAAGGACGATGATGATGAGGACGACGATGATGAACAAGAAGATGATGATGACGATAACGAGGAAGAAGACAATGACGATGAGGATGACGACGATGAGGATGAAAAAGAAGACAATCAGCCATGGACCGATCCACTTGATGACAGTGCTCGACAATTAACTTTTGACCCTCGCACTGCCTTTGGACTACAATATCAGTGGAGACTGAAAAAACAATGGAGGGTACTCGCTAGCTATAATGTTTACTGGCGAGGAGAAGGACTAAGACATGGATTAGACTGGGGAGGGCAATGGCGTAGTCGCCTAAAAACAAAACGATGGGCTTTTGATCAATCATTCGTTATTCAACAAGTCTTTCGTCCGAAACAAAGTACCTGGGAAATATCACATGGCACCAGAGCAAGAGCAAGAGCTGCTTTTAACCTGACCGATAATCATCAAATAAGATTAGCAAGCAGTATTAATGGTAATTGGAGAGAGGATGGTTTCCGGATAGATCGATTGCGATTAGAGACCGAAATACGCTATTCTTTTTCTAATAACCATAGAATAAGCCTGCGATTAAGAGTACAAAAAAGACTCTATCGCCCTGATGAATTTACTCCCGGATTACAGTTGAAATATGATTACATTATTGGGCTTAGAGATCATAATGACATTGATTGAGCACTTTTTGATAGGAGCAACTAAAATAGACTTATCTTTATCCATCAATGAAACGATGAATAAAGATAAGTCGAACATCTTTTTCTTATGCAAGAAAATAGTTCAAGAACGCGAGCATGTACCGCTCTTTTCACTTAATATAAATCCGTACACTTCAGGAAATTGATGAATCTTACTGCCATCCCCCACCTAAAGCTCTGTATATTTCTACTTTAGCCTGAAGCTGGTGAAGTTTGGTTTCTACCAATTCCATTTTTGCGTCAAGCACTTCTTCTTGAGTCAAAAGCACCTCCACATAATCGGCTTTGCCATATTTGAATAAATTATTGGCAATATTGACCGATCCATTTAAAATATCAACTTCTCTTTGCTTGGTTGCATAGCTATTGGCATAGTTTTCTAATTTGACCAGTTGATTTAATACATCGGTATAAGCATTTAGCAGGGTTTGTTCGTATTGATAGACCCTTTGAACCTGTGTTGCCGAAGCCATGTTATACCTGGCTCGTATGGCTTTTTTATTAATTAAAGGGGCAGTCAGATCACCTACCAAATTAAAGAGCATGGACTCTGGCTTTAATAAAAATTTTGGGTTGAATGCCTGAAAACCAATGCCTGCTGAAATATCCAGGCTTGGATAAAAATCAGCTCGCGCCACTAGTACATTCAAATTAGCAGCTTGCATTTGATATTCTGCCTGGCGAATGTCAGGCCTGTTTTGCAGTAAACGAGCAGGAACTCCTGCTTGAATACTGTCTACGTTCAATCCCATGAATGCTGTGGCATTCCGCCCAACAGTAGAAAGAGGACTGCCCACCAAGAAGTTGATGCGGTTTTCTGTTTCTACGATTCGCTGCCGGATGTCGTATTGCAGGTTCTGCGTTTTCAACAACTGAGCTTCAAACCGATTGACGGCCAACTGATTAGCCTTGGCATTTTGCTTCTGTACTCTTACCTTTCGCAAAGCTTCTTCCTGAATGGTCGCATTATTATTTATAATTTCCAGAAGATTATCAAGCGCCATCAATTCGTAATAAGAATGAGCGATTTCAGCAATCAGATTAGAAATCAGGAAATTTCTTCCCTCATTAGCAGCTAAATACTGGAACTGTGCTACATCTCTAGCATTACGGAGCTTTCGCCAAATATCTACCTCCCAACTGGCCATCGCTCCAAATTGGAAATCTCCCAAAGGCTCGGGAAATTCTTTTCCTTCTTCAATTTCCAAACTGTGTTCTACCGCTCCATCACGGGTAAATCGTCCAGGTTTTTCAGCACCTAAACCTATACCCACATTTACAAAAGGGAGATACTCTCCTGATTTTTCCAATATCTCGTTCTGGTTTACAATCAATTCCTGTAGTACAATATTTAATTCCTGATTATTTTGCAAGGCGCTATCAATCAGTCCTATTAATTCAGGGTCGTCAAAATAGACCCGCCAATTCATATCGGCTACGCTATTACTATCTAAACCTTTTTGTCCTTTAAAACTTTCAGATATGCCTTGCTTAGCTTGCTTTAATGCCACTTCAGGTATATTGCAACTCGCCAATAGGCCAATCAAAACAAGAATGAACAGCGTTGTATAGTTATTTATAGAATAAAACATATTAATTTTTTTTGCGGTTTCGCTTCTTCAGCAAATCGTTCAACTTGATGATCCTCTGCAATAAAGACGTTTTAGTTGGCTCACTGGCAAGTGATTCTGATACAGGAGTATGTGTTTCTTCCTGCAGTAAGCTGCTACCTTCTACTAACTTAGCCAGTGCATAATAAAGCCCTGGTATTATCAACACACCAAAGACCGTTCCGATAAGCATACCACCAAGTGATGCCGATCCGATTGTTCGGTTGCCAATAGCACCTGCACCATGAGCTATAACTAGTGGAATTAAACCTGCAATGAAAGCAAAGGAAGTCATCAATATAGGCCTGAAACGCACTTTAGCACCTTCTATCGCTGCGTCCAGAATGCTTGCTCCGTCATTATGCTTTTGTACGGCAAATTCTACAATCAAAACTGCATTTTTGCCTAAAAGCCCTACGAGCATAATCATACCAATTTGCGCATAAACATCATTTGCCAAACCCATTATTTTCAGCAACAAAAAGGTGCCAAATATTCCAATTGGTAAAGAGAACAGGACTGCCAATGGTAAGACAAAACTTTCATATTGAGCAGCCAGTACCAAATACACAAAAAAGATCACTACCAGGAAGATATAAATAGACTCATTACCTCGTTGGGCTTCGTCATAAGATAAACCTTCCCAAGCTATATCGAATCCTCGGGGCAATGTCTCATTGGATACTTCTTGAATAGCTTTTATAGCATCACCTGTTGTATAGCCAGGAGCTGGCAAGCCCCTGATAGATGCCGAATTATAAAGATTATAACGCGTGATTTCGTTAGGCCCCTGAGTCTTTTTAAATTTCGTAAAAGCTGAATATGGGACCATTTTTCCTTCTTCATTTTTCACAAAATATTCGTCTAAATCAGAGATATACCTACGATATTGGGGAGCAGCTTGTGTGTAGACCTTAAAAAAGCGGCCAAATCGAATAAATCCCTGCTCGTAGGTACTACCAATCAAGATGTTTAAATTTTCCATAGCGGCCTCGATTGATACTCCTTTTTGCATTGCTGCCTGATTATCAAACTCCAATTCATATTGTGGATAATTGGCTGCATAGAAGGTAAATAGCCCTGTCAGCTCTTTTCGTTTTCGTAATGCATTCAGAAAATCCTGGTTGATTTGATCAAATTCTTGATAATCTGTAGCATCCGTTTTGTCCAGCATCCGTAGTGAAAATCCACCTGAAGAACCAAATCCTGGTACCGCCGGAGGTTCGAAATATTCAATGATCGCCCCCAAATCGCGGGTCTCTTCTTCCAGCTCTTCCATAATCTCAAGAACATCCTTATCCCGTTCTGACCAGGGCTTAAGGTTGATAAGACAAGTACCAGCATTAGAACCCCTTCCCTCTGTCATGATTTCATATCCAGCCAGCGAGGTAACAGATTCCACACCTTCTACCTCCTCTGCAATTTTTTGAAGCTGCCTGGCTACTTCATTAGTCTGTTCGAGTGTGGAACCGGGAGGGGTTTGGACAATGGCATAAATCGTTCCCTGATCCTCACTGGGCACAAAGCCTGCCGGTAGAATTTGATTGGTATATACCACACCATAAATAAATAGGGCAAGTACACCAAAAGTGACGATCCTGCGAGCCACAATTTTATTGAGTACAGCTACATATCCCCCGGTGAGTTTTTCAAACAGGCGATTGAAACCATCGATAAACTGATCAAACCAGGACTTTCTTTGTCTGCCATGGTGATTCTTGAGAAACATCGCGCAGAGTACAGGAGTTAAAGTCAATGCTACTATCCCTGAGATGACTATCGAACTCGCCATCGTAATCGAAAATTGTCGATAAAATACCCCAACAGGCCCCGTCATAAATGCGATCGGAACAAAGACTGAAGTCATCACCAGCGTAATAGCAATGATAGCTCCACTTAATTCTCCCATGGCAATTTTAGTTGCATTGTAAGGAGAAATGGCAGGATCTTCTTCCATTTTGGCATAGACTGCTTCCACTACCACGATGGCATTATCTACGACGATACCAATAGCTAGTACCAATGCAAAAAGGGTGATCAGGTTGATCGACATTCCAAACATCTGGATAAAGAAGAAAGCTCCTACAAGAGATACCGGCACGGCAAGTATTGGAATGAGGGTGGCCCGCCAGTCTCCTAAAAAGATAAATACAACCAATGCCACCAGAATAAATGCATCCCGAATGGTATGGATCACCTGTTCAATAGAAGCATCCAGGAATTTTGAAACATCGTAGCTGTATTGATAAGTAACCCCTGCCGGAAAATCTTTTTCCAACTCTTTCATCTTGTCTTTAACCGCTTCGATCACCTTACTACCATTACTTCCCAGGGTTTGTTTAAGTACGATTGAGGAAGAAGGTTTGCCATCTAAATTGGAATAGATATCAAAAAATTCGCTCCCTAATTCTATATCCGCAATGTGTCCGAGTTTGACCTGTTGTCCTTCCTCTGTACTTTTCATGATAATATTCTCGTATTGCTCCGGGGTATTATATCGCCCTGCATAGGTCAGTACAAATTCTTTGGATTGAGCGGTGACACCAGAGCTTCTTCCCAATCGTCCCGGACGGCCGATTAAACTCTGTTCTTCCAAAGCTTCCATCACTTCTTCTGCAGAAATTTTGTATGCACGCATTCGGTCCGGTTTGAGCCAGATACGCATAGCGTACTTACGGGCACCAAGTATTTGTGCTCGGGCAATACCATTTATCCTCTGAAGCTCCGGGACAATCTTAGTATAAGCATAATTGTATAAGAATTTTTCGTCAACGCCACCTCCTTCTTCCCCTGCAAGGTTGACGTACAATAACATACTGGGTTGGATCGGAGTAATTTGTACTCCTTCGCGTTGTACCAGAGGTGGTAAATTTGGCATCACTTGATCAACCCGGGTTTTAACCTGTACAATGGCCTTGTTAGGATCAGTACCAGGTTCAAAGATCACCCGAATAGTCCCCTCTCCTGCACTGGTAGCATCTGAGGCGATATAACGCATGCCCTGCACACCATTGATGGCAGTTTCTAAAGGAATAATTGTTGATTTTATTAATACATCTGCACTAGAGCCAGGATACGCCACAAATATGTTGACCGTAGTAGGTGCAATGGAAGGAAATTGAGAAATGGGCAACTGGAAAATGGCCAGTAAACCCACAAAGACAGTGACTATTGATATCACTATAGCCAATACCGGTCTCTTTAAAATATTCTGAAACATGATAAAAGTTCTTTAGGTGATTGACTATTCTGCGTGGAGTTCTAAATTATTGAAGATATCTTCTGGGTCTTTGTATTCAAATTCGACCTTATCGCCATTTTTGACTTTTCGCAAGCCTTCGATCAGGAAGTTGTCTTCCATACTCAGTCCTTCTGATATCGCATAAACATTATCTAATTCTGCGGCTATTTTAATTTCTCTAGAAGTGACTTTACCATCCTCATCTACCACAAAAACATATCGTTTTTCCAGGACTTCATAAGTTGCTTTTTGAGGAATGAACATAAGGTTTCGAAGCTCATTCGGCCATAAAACATTACCCGTTTGTCCATGCCGCAATAATCTCTTGGGGTTTTTAAAAGTAGCTCTAAAGGGAAGCGTCCCTGTGGTGTTATCAAATACCGCTTCTACGGCTGTAATCTCACCTTTGTGATCAAAAATCTGCTTGTTGGCCAGTTGCAATTCTAATGCTGATACTTCGGATGGATATTGAACATAATCCAGATAAACAGCTTCAGGTACATTGAAGTAAACCCACATGTCGCTATTATCTGTAAGGGTGGTCAACTCTTCCCCTTCTTCGATCAAAGAGCCAAGGCGCATATCTTCAAATCGCCCTATTATTCCACCGAAAGGTGCTCGTATTTTAGTGAACTGGAGGTGTGCCTCCATCAGCTTGAGTTCTGCCCTCGCATTATCAACATGGGCTTCTGCTTTGTGCATTTCTGCCTCAGCAAGGGCAAGTTCATTGACAGACACAATATTACTATCTACCAAAGCTTTCAGGTTTTTAACCTCAATCCTGGCTTTTTCTCTTTCTGCCTGAGCCTGGGCTACTTCTGCCTGAGCCTTTTGAATTTCTGCCTGGTATATAATGGGTTGAATTTCAAACAAGAGTTGGCCTTTTTTCACGACCTGCCCTTCATCCACAAGTATTTTTTGGAGATAACCTCCCTCCAATGCTTTCAATTCTATATGTTGATGGGCCAGGATTTGGCAGACATATTCATCATAATAGAGCGTATCTTTTTTGATAGGGCTACTGATTTCTAAAACCCCGGTATGATGCCCACTATTGTGGGATTCGCTATGTGCGTCTTTGTGAGATTCGTCATGTGTTACTGCATTATCCTTATGCTGGCAGCTTATGAAAAGACTTAGAGCCATTACACACAGTAATAGGTAATTAAAGTTCATTTAATTATAATTGATAAGTAAGTGCCAGGACAAATTAAATCACATATTATCTTGAGCCATTTTTCATTCTATGCAGCGTTGAAAATCCTCGTCGAAGTACCACTTCGCCTACGTTTTCCGCCTTGCCTAGAATGAAAACTCTTCTCAACATAATGGTAACACAATTTTGTCCTGGCACTTAAGAGCGCATAATTAGGTTGCTTTTTTGGTCGAGTAGATTTTTGCTCAAATCAAGGCGCGGCGGAGTGTAATAGCCAAAGTTATTAACACGAGTACG
>JAKSDI010000183.1 GCA_022360175.1 Chitinophagales bacterium | reverse complement strand
TTTTTTATCGCCTTGTAGCACCACTACAAAGCTCAAAAAAAAGTTCAATTAGTGCAAAAATCTGATCTCAATCGACTCATCAGACATTCTTAAACAACTTCATAAAGTATTTACAAAAGGTGTATCAGAAATTCCTTTTTCTGATGTGCCTTTTCTTATAAAAAAGCCCATGCTATATCTTGCCAGGGCGCAGAATTATATCGGAAATATAGATTATATTACTTAGTGACATTATGTTATTTTTTGCTTGGGAGTATATCTAAGAATTACCCTTCGGCGGCTAAAGCCAACACGACTATTAGAACCAAATGATTTCACTTTTAACCATATTTTCTCTTAAAGGCATCCAAAAGCAAAATTTAGCTATAGAAGTGGGGTGCTATCAAAAGATCATAATACATTATGGCTGATTTTATGAAAATTGAGAGCATTACACAGTTACACTCAGAATTTGGAATCACCAAACCGGATCACCCATTGATTACCGTTATTGATCTATCAAAGGCTCGTGTTCCTAAACAAATGCTTCATCAAAAAATCACAACTCCTTTTTATAATATCACCCTCAAAACCAAAACCAGTGCGACGTTCAAATATGGACGGGAATATTTTGATTTTGCGGAAGGCATGTTGTTAGGCCTTGCCCCGAATCAAATTGTCGAAATAGAGGAAACAAGCGAAAAAGGTGAAATGAGCGGTTGGTCATTGTATTTTCACCCCGACTTGATAAGAGGAAGTGATTTGATTTATAAAATTGAAGACTATGGCTTTTTCTCTTATCAAACGAATGAAGCTTTGCACCTTTCTGAAAAGGAAAAAGAAACCATCGATCAAATCAAAACCAAAATTATTGAAGAATATCAGTCTAATCTGGATAGCTTCAGCACAGATATTTTAACCTCCAACATAGAGTTGCTCTTGAACTACATTCAGCGATTTTACAGCCGGCAATTTATTACCCGTAAGACAAAAAATACAGATGTGTTAAGTAATTTTCAACGCTTATTAAAAGCATATTATACCTCCGAAAACACTAGTAACATGGGCTTGCCCAAAGTCAGCTATTTCGCACGGCAGTTAAACCTTTCCGACAGTTACTTAAGTGACCTACTCAAAAATGAAACGGGAAAACACGCTCAGGATCACATCCATCATTTTGTCATTGAGAAAGCTAAAAACCGTTTACTCCACACAAACAATTCTATTTCCGAAATAGCCTATGATTTGGGATTTGAATATCCTCAATATTTCAGTCGATTATTCAAGAAAAAAACAGGATTGTCGCCGAATCATTACAGGACACAACTGAATTGAGATTCAAAACGAAAGAAGTCATATTGTTTGAATATGACTTCTTTCAAAGTGACAAATTCTAAATTCTTATTTTAGCTATTGTATGCTGGTTTCACACAGAATTTATCTATTAAAAGCCCCCCATCTTTGGTTGACGGCTGCTTCAGCGTCTAATAAATCCAGTACTTCATCCGCTATATTTTCACTCAGTTCCAAGTGAGTAGTAAATCCTACACAGGAAGCATTGATTTCTCCAAGTACGTACTTGTCTTCTCCTTTTTTATCTGTATCAAGAATGAAATCGGCAGTCCATATAAGAGGTAGGTCGTAGTTGCCTAATCTGCTTTGGATGGTGCGTAGAGATTTACTGATTAGATTGACTAAATCAGGCCACTGTTCTGGTTGGTCATAGCGATATTTTGCTCCTGAAAATAAAGTGGCAGAGAAAGCATCAGCTGTTTCGACAGGTTTTTTATGAACTACATTAACCACCTTTTCTCTTAGCATTAATACTCTGATTTCGCCTTCCTTAATTCTTTCCAGAAATGGCATGTCAAGCAACATCCCATTAGGGCCTTCGAGGTAGCGAATACAGAATTCTAAAAATTCTTGTAGTGTTTTTTCTTCAGTATGGTTGTCTTTTGCCTCCGTTAGTTTCAATTTTGCATCCAGAGGGATTTTACCATTGTATTGCTCGCGATCCAGCACTTCTACTCTCCAGATACCTTCACCAGTAGACCCTCTGTTTTGTTTAATGACCCGTACTCCTTTGTGTAAGCTTTTGGGAAACATTTCTTTGAGTGTATCAAAATCATAGTAGGTATACACATCATCCGGTACAATATCAGTCCCTTTTAGCCTTTCGATAGAATTTTTTGCTCCGTAGGCAATCATAGCATCAGGATGCGGTAGTCCTTCTACACCGTTGTTGACCAGTTCTCGCAGCATTTGGAAATAGCCCACTTCATTAGGGAGGTTGCCAGGGTTTACTCTACTGATATAAGCGTCTGCTTTTTCGATCGTGTGCCTGTAAATTTCACCTCTATCTTCATCTGTGTAAAAAATAATCTCGGCAGACCAGCCTCTGTTTTTCAATGAATCAATGATAGGTTTAGAATCATTTCTGAAACCGTATTTGCCCTTGTCTGAACCACCACGCGCTTCAAAAATTACTACATGTTTTTTCATTTTTTGCTAGATGTATTGAGTTGTTAAAGAGATGTTCTAAAATAGCCGTGAAAGCTTATTTTTTCAGTGATTAAACTCAATGATTTTGATGACTTGGAGCAGTCCTTTTTCATGAAAAAAGCCATGTCTGAAATCTCTCAAACATGGCTTTTGAAAATCCATTTATTTAGTAACCGAATGACTGCTATAGTACGTGATTAATAGAAGAAATATCTTCTAGGGAAAGTGATATAAAAATGATCCACGAATGGTACTAATTTCACTGATTTTCAAAACTTTCGTGTGATTAGTGTCATTCATGGACCTTACACAGATGTATTGATATCTGTGCCCGCAGGTATGCGGTTGTTTTTATTATCGGGCAATTATTAATTGCGTAATAATGCGCTCTTTTGATGTTTGTAAAACACAATAATAAAGCCCAGGAACCAACTGATTTCCATCAATTGATAAGCGGTGTTTACCTTTATCGAGTACCTCATTATTATGTAGATTCATGACCTGAGTTCCCAACCCATTTGTCAAATACAATTGTACATTACCAGGTTCTGAGAGGGAGTATTCTAGTGTTGCCATTCCATGTGTTGGATTTGGATACACTTTTAATAAAGAACTCTCAACTTGATTCTGTTCGGTTTCTACTGTACGAGTCGCAATTGTAGGATCTGCTTCCGTTTTTGAATGTGCTACACTGGTTGATGCAAAACTACTGCCAATGCCAGGAGTTAGACTGGCACAACCTCCTCCTTTTTCGATGCGTGCCAGGAACTCGTTGCCTGCACTTACATCAAATCCTGGCGTTAGAGTAACACAGCGGCCAGCAAAGCCTTTTACATCTGCTCCACCTGTTACTTCTACCATCGGGCCGAAGGTTAAATCACGCCGGGTAGCAAACACAGAATCCTGATCCAATATGGCATTGGCAATTGTGCGATCTTCAGTCATCGCATCATTACCACTAATAATCAAAGTATAATCCTGTGCATCAGCCATTACAGGCGCAACTATGCGGATAGTATACATGCCATCATCCGGTGAAGTGAGCAGGATTTGTTCTACATTATCCCGACTGTTATTACCTGTGGTAGCAGTGGCTGTAGGTGTCGCTGGATTTAGTACCCAGGGAAAGCTGGTTCCTCCATCACCATCCAATCTCAGGTCCAGGTCATTGACGAGATAATTAGCACCAACAGGATTAATGGTGCCTGTATTGATAATTGGAGAAGGAGGATCTGCCCAGACTAAGGTTACAATGAGTGGGACCTGCCCACATGAATGGATTTCAATTTCTTCGGTTCCTTCTGAATCAACACTGCCTTCTATGACCTGAGTACATCCATCAAAAGCATGTGTACTCAACAGATCAGCAGCAGTACTAATATTGGCTAATCCCCAGCCAAAAGAATAATCAGGGCCTGTATTACCAGCATCATCTGCAGTATGAATCAACAATCCCTTCATACTGGCTGCTCGTATACGAGTTGGATTGTGATTTTCCCAGTGCTCTAGTAGTAAACCTACACTTCCTGTGACAGATGGAGCAGACATAGACGTACCACTCTTGGTAGAATAATCCGAATTGCTTAAGGTATCTGTTGAATAAAGCGAAGCACCATTGGCTACAATATCTGGTTTAACCCGTCCATCATCTGTTGGCCCCCAACTGGAAAAACCGGTAAGTGTTACACTGCCAGGGCCACTATAGCCAGATGTAAGATCCTCAGTAGCTCCTACTGTAAGAATATTTTTGGCATTGCCTTCAGTAGGTATGCAATCATATCCAAGTGCACCTCCATCAGCTTGCCGAGTCATTGTTGATGTCATATTGGAATTTCCCAAAAAATGGGTACCTCCTGGCCCTGGTCCACTATCATTCCTTTCGTTTCCAGCCGATTTTACAATGAGGTAAAAAGGAGAATTATAAGCCAGATCATCCCAATCCTGAGCATCTTGATCATAAGCACCGAATTTCCAGTCGATAGTAGCTGTAGCATCTCCATACCAACGCCAAAGAGTCCCTGTATCAGTAGATGTCGGGTCCCAGCCAGCAAATGCTCCATAGGAGTGATTAGAAGCTTCTATATCAAAATTTAGCACAGCATTGGTCATTTCACTGATATCATTACTAAAATCATAAGCTCTAAGATTGGCAGCATTGGAAAAGCCTTCAGCGAGTGTATCCACCCCTGCTGCAATCATAGTACCTGCTACATGGGTAGAATGGGAACTTAAACCAATACCTGCAGCATCTCCCCAGGTGACACGGCCTCCAAACTCCTGATGAGTCCCCAATACACGGCCACCATCCCATATTGCCAGATTTTGACCTGCACCAGAGAGGTCTAAGTTCAAAGAACCATTTTCTTTGACATCTTCTGCGCTGATCGTTCGAATAGAATTGTAATTGTATAAGCCCTTATATACAGGGGTGCCATTTACAATGCGAACCATCAACATTTTATTACCGTCTTTATAATGAACGCTTTCCAGCTTGTGTTGCGCCGCGTAACGGTTCACTTCTGCCTGATTTTGTTCGTATTTTTTTGCCTTCTCCCTGGCAAATTCCTGTAGATAAGTCCGTTGTGCAGGACTTAATTGAGCCATCAAGGGCTCAACCATTATAACAGCAATTATTACCAGGAGGCTAATTTTAAAGTATTTCATAGTTCCTGGTTTTATTAATTATTAGTCTGTTGCATTGCTGCTTTTAATTGCTGGTTTTCCATTTTTAGCTCTTCCAGCTCTGCTTCCATACGGATGAGATGCAGGAATATTTCTTCAATCTTTTCCTGCTGTATAGTTGTAATATCTCCTAATTCGAGGCCTTTTTGTTCTATCGTAGCAGCTGAAGGCACGCCTGGTAAATGGCCTTTTTGATTAATATGCTGGTTGACGTCTTTTAGAGAAGGTAGCAGATAATCATTTTCAAATACATAATCTGGCCAATCTGCCTGTAGAGCTACTTTTACTTCTTCACAAATGACACTTCCACCTACGGCTACAGCATAACCAGCAGGGATCGTACTAGTATTGACAGCCAGCCCATTTGAAACGGTAGCAGTTTGTTGCACATTCAGGTCTCTGCCCACATTATGATCTCTATTTACGGTCAGATCAACTCCTACAGTGCCCATATTGCTTACTGTTAGGTCACCACTTACATCTGTATTGCCGTTTAATAAAGTACTTCCATTAACCTCCAATAAATGTGCTGCTGAAGGAGCATCTGTACCAATGCCCACAGAAGTGCCATCATCCCATAGCTGACTATCGCCCAATGAGCTTGGCCCTGTAAATTTGGCAATGCGGTTTTCAGTGCCATTAATGTCTTCGCTAGTCAGTAGCTTGAACCAATCGGTCGTCCAGTTAGCAGCGCCTCCATCATCACGTCGGTGGAAGATACCATCATCTGCAAAGTATAGCTGGTGGTCGAAGCTGCTGGCTCCCGGAGCAAGGGTCAATAAACCACCAAAATCCGTAGTAGAGTTAGGAGCGACACCAAAGGCTGTACGTTGGTGTAATTCAAAATAAGCTTCATCAATGTAAGTATCGGGAGCACTATCGGTAGAACCGTTATCGTCAAAATGGATACGGCCAAAGAAGTCGCCAGTAGTATGTGTGTTACCTTCTGTATGTAGGTTGAAATCAGGAGTATTTGTTCCAATTCCTACAAGGCCATCAGCTGTAATAATCATTCTGCTCTGGAAATTAGGATAGCCTGTACGGAACTGCATTGCTGCCGGAAAACCATCATTATTTACGGGGCCTGTTATGAAGGAGCGTATTTCGGCACCCGGGCTGTATTCTCCGTCAGTCACCCAGCCTCTAAATTGGAAACGGCCCAGTAAATCATCTTCTACTACTGGTAGCTTTCCAACCCCTGCTTGATAACCATTATTTTTATTGATGGTCATAAGCGGATATTGCCCCGTCACCTGTGCGGAAAGGAAAATAGGCAAAAAGCCAATGAGCATTAATAGCGAAAAGGTAATAGCATTCTGTTTCATTTTGTATGGTTTTTATAAGGAAATAATACTTGTTAATCACTTGAAAAGTAGTGTCGTTACGTATGTATATATGATTTTATAAAAGCGATAGTGTAATTTCTGTATGCTATAAGCCTGGATCAATTCTCATTTGTAGGTAAACAGCACTTACAAAAAAGCCTATGGCGATTTTCGAATCACCATAGGCTTGGTTCTAATTATTTTATCTCAGTCAATTTTTACATTGACATCGGTACTTCCATCAATAATATCCGGGCATTACTGTCAGCACTTATATTAATTTTATCTACATCCCAAACTCCATAACCATCTCGTTGATTAAGCGCCTGATCATTAATAGTTAGGTTACCATTTAGGACAAAGGCATAAACTCCATTATGTTGATCGTTTAGATCATAGGTCAATTTAGTCCCTTTTTCTAATTTGCCAAGATGGAACCAGGCATTTTGGTGTATCCATACTCCTTCATCATTTGGGGTGGGAGAAAGAATTTGATGGAATTGATTCCGGAGTTTTTCATCATCTAATTTGATCTGGTCATATCGAGGTTCCACATCTCTTTTGTTGGGAAATACCCAGATTTGTAAAAACCTCACTTCCTGGTCTCGGTTCTTATTATACTCACTATGGAATATACCAGTTCCTGCACTCATTACTTGTACATCTCCTTCCTTGATAACAGCTACATTGCCCATGCTATCTTTGTGTTCCAGGTCTCCTTCCAGAGGAATCGAGATAATTTCCATATTATCATGTGGATGGGTACCAAAGCCACGTCCTGCTGCTACTACATCATCATTAAGTACGCGAAGAACACCAAAGTTCATTCGTTCTGGATTATAGTAATTGGCAAAACTAAATGTGTGATGGGTATCTAACCAACCATGATTGGCATGTCCTCTTGAATTGGCTTTATGCAATACAGATTTCATAGTTTTAACCTCCTTGTTTGGTAAATGATTGAATCCTACTTGTTCCATCAATTTATCGTAAGTGGATTCTTTAAGTTTTACATTCTTTGCTTGCAACATGGAATTGCCAGTAGCAATACCTGCCACACCTAGCAATGATTTTTTGATAAACTTTTTCCTATCCATGGCTTTGTATTTAATTACAAATACAAAATTATGCCTAATTGAAAAGGCAGGAAATATGAAAAGACAGGAAAGGCTTATGAAAATCCGGTTAAATCTCTTGCCTAAACTGAGATGGTGACAAACCCGTACACTTTTTGAAAAACTGACTGAAGTTAGCCGGTTCAGAAAAACCTAATTCATAAGCGATGGATTTTGCTGATAAGTTGGAGAAAAGCAGTAATCTTTTAGCTGCTATGGTGAGCCGGCTCTGTATGTGCTCCTTGGCACTTTTCCCTGTGAGAGATTTAACAGAGGTATTGAGATAATCAGGTGTTATATGCAGTGCAGAAGCATAGTTATGTACTTTATGCCATACCTGATATTTGACATCGAGGAGTTGTTTGAAATTGCGCAATAAAGAAACAGCAGCCTGTACGGTTTGTGTATTATCTTCCTGAGGTAATGAACAAGCGTTGTTACATTTGATGAGTAATAGTTTCAATAAAGCACCTACAGCCTGATAGCGAAACTTCTTGTCACTTCCTATAAACTCTATCATCTCTTCTAATAATTGTACAATGTCTGCTAATTCTTCTTCGGTGAGTTCTAATGGAGGGCTGTATTCAAAAGGATGGAAAAGATGGAGGTCTTCTATGAAACATTTTTCGATACCATTTTCCAGCATAAACTGCGGAGAAAAAGTGAGGGCATATCCGCGGGATGGTTTTTCTTCGATAATCTGATGTATCTGTCCGGGACTGATGAAATAAACTTGTTGGCTGCTAAGTGTAAAGCTATTGAAGTCGATTCGATGTACTCCTTTTGCATCTTTTATGATGACGATAGTGTAATAAGAATGGCGATGGGGCTCGTCGGCCTGGCCTTGTGTATCTTCATAGATATCTTCCATCCTTTTTATATCAAAAGAGATGGTATCGTCTTCCGGATGGACATGCTGGTATCGCTTGATGGCTTCCATAATATGCACAACAAAAGTAGGAGGCTTAGGTTTTGAGTATAGGCTTAGAGATGCTCGCTTACTTAATTGCACGCTCCGTTCATTTCCAGTATCCATTCTCTGATCAATGCTAATCCTTCTTCATGAGCAATTGCTCTGCCAATCTCAGGCATCATCACCCCTGGATCATCAGATAACATTCGATAATATAATATAGAACTATCAGGTTGGCCCGGAACAATACTATATTTTCTGCCCCCTGATCCTTTTCCTGCAGCAACTGGCGGCTTACATTGACCCAGTTTAGTACGATCATCAATAAAATCTTTTCCAAGGTATAAACCGGTGGTATGAGCAGGGCCTTCTGGATGATGGCAGTGGCCACAATTAACCTCCAGATATGCAAGTGCTCGTGCTTCCAGGTTTTCAGTCTGAGGATCATTCCAAATGGGGGTAGGAGCAAACTGATTTTGCCAATTACCAGCTTCTAAAATACCTGCTTCCTGCCAATGCTGTAACTGATTAGGGGTTTTAGTCGACTGGTAAGTGAATGCTCCGTTTAGATGTTGTGCTTTGGGGCCTATAGGCAATAATTCACTATTTCGGTTGTGGCAGCTTTTGCACTGATTTTTATTTGGTACGATATAGTCTACTGTGTGAGCAATGCCGGCTTTGTCATTCCAGCTTACTTCCTGAATGTCACCTATAAGATTAAGTTTAGCCTCTGTTCCTTCTTCATTCCAGAGATAGGTAAAAGCTTCCCATTGCCTCGCTTTTTTGATGAGCAATCGCGTTTCTATCATTCTCCTGTTTTCTTCTGGCTTATTAAAATCGATAGGATAGTAAAATGATTTAATGAGCACTGTATTATTCGGAAAGAGGATACTCCCATCAGCTGCAACACTTGCCTGTACACTATCGGGCATCCATACAAAACGGGCTTTATGAGCGTAGTCGGTGAATAAGGCCGTACGAGGCTCATAGGCAATAACGGAAGCATTCGCCTGTTGCTGAGGCAATGGAGTAGTAAAAAAGGAATACTCCGAAAGGTATTGATAAGGAATAGCTTCAGGCTGAAAATTGACAGAAGTGCTTGTTTGGACAGAAGACGGACGCTGACAATTTTGAATGAACAATAAGGTGAAAATAGTATACAGAAAGATTAATTTTAATGCACGATTACTCATCTGCCTGTTCAGATATATTTATATAATAAGGATTCAAAGCGGGAACTTCATTTATTGAAGTTGTTTAAAATATCTCAATGGCCGCTAAAAATATCTTTTCCCCCTCCTTTTCATTTTTTTATCACTCCGTAGCACCACTACGAAGTTCAAAAAAAAGTTCAATGAGTGCAAAAATCTTATCCTAATCGACTCATCAGACATTCTTAAACAACTTCATTGTATAGTACAATCATATTTGCTCAAATCTTTCTCTACATTCTCAAAATCATTTGCTGCATCCACATTAGCAAATCGTAGTCCATCTGAAGATTCCTGTATACATAAATTCATTGGATTGGAACCTTCCCGGGTATCATCCAGAATCCCATCGTAAATGATATCTTGTGGCTTGCCAGGGAAGAGATAGTTGATTAACTTCCCGAAGTCTTTAGTTAAATCTGGTACGGCTCGCTCTCGCTCAAAGCTATTGTTGTGAATGTAGACGTCATAAGTGTAGGGATCATAATTTTCGTCATTCCACTTTTCTTCTGTGATGTGATAACTAGCTATAGCTATTCCCATCGTTTTGTGATTAAGGATTTTATTATTATAAATTTCTACCCCTTTGGCAGCCAATAAAATGAGCCCTGTACCAGGAGGGACTATACCTACTATATTTCCTTCAGGAGCAAAGTTTTTATGATTATTGGCTTCAATGACGTTGTCATATACTTTGCAGAGACTACCATTACCAGCGGGCAGTTCTGGTAAGTCAAAAACAAGAATACCACCGGTATTACCTCTTGCTATATTGTTGTATACTTTGGAGTTGGTGCAATTCTCAATTTCAATACCAGCTACATTTTCAAAAGCCAGGCTATTTCGAACAATTACATTATTGCATTGGCCTACATAAATGCCAGCATCAGAAGCATAACTTGCCATACAAGAATCAATTAAAACATCTTCGCTTGATACAGGATATAGGCCATATCCACCATTAGAGGCTTTTGCTCCATCACTCCAACTGGTATTCACCTTTCGGAAGGTAATACCCTTACAATCCTGAGCTTTGATGCCGTCTCCTTTGGTATCCATAATGGTTAGTTGTTCTATGGTCACAGAGTCGGCAGTAATCCGAAGGCCTTCGGCACCTGCTTTTTGGTTTTTAAAAGAAAGTATAGTAGCATCCATTCCCGCTCCTCTGATAGTGACATTGGATACCCCTTCTAGTGATAGTGATCGATCCAGGTGATAAGTGCCAGCAGGAATTTCTATAACATCTCCGGTTTGAGCATTAATGAGCTGCGTTTGAATCTTTTCATATAAATCAGAATCAACAGGGTTTTCTTCTTGTGATGCTTGCTGGCAACTCTGGATGAGTAGTAATGCACTAAAACTTAATAGGGCAATCAGGGTATTATGCATAATGATGAAACTTGTTTATGAGTCCTACTAAATTAAAAAAAGTTGGGCAGGAGAGGAGATTTAGGTCGTAAATTCGTGTTTTTCATTGGGTGCAAATATGCTGTATCCATAAATAATCACTTAGGCTGGGATCGACATATCTCTTTTCTCCTGTAGATTTATGGATGATTTCCACATAGTCATGATCCTTGAAAAAAGGACTCTTAAACAGGCGATGCAGATCAAACCCCATGAAGTATAATTGGCCGTATAGGTGCCTAACTTCATAGCTTTCTGTCAGGGAACCATTTTCATTTAGATAAACTAGAGTAGCACTGTAAAGAGCAGCATAACCAACACAATTTGCTTCCTGTTGGTGGAATACATCTTCTGGTAGAAAGGGAGCATTGCCAAAAGAAAATGAAAGATACTTATTAGTAAATTTTTGAGCAATGCTCATGTTCCTGTCAATATCTCCAATTGAACTATTCAATGGTATTTTCTTTAGTATCGTGCTATCTTGTAGAGGGTAAACTTCTCTTGTTCCCAAAGGGTGATAAACAATGATAGAGCGATAAATGGAACCACGGAAGAGAAAGAGAATGAGCAAGATAAATAGTATGTATAATAAGCTGGTTTTTCTGATGTTGTAGTGTTTATGTTGTATTAATGCAAATACACTTTAATATAGGAGGATTTTTATCTCTCAATTAAAATTACCTCAAAAAACTCTTTGTTTAGATGCTGGAAGTCTTTATCCATTGTTATAAGTTTAGCATTAGTGATTAAGGTAGTAGCTGCAATCCATAAATCGTTCTTTCCCATATTTCGTGAAGATGTCTTTAGGGGTATACTTTGCAATTTCCCTTGACTATATGCATCTATTTTTGAGTAAGCATTAATCAAATCATTAAATCTTATTTCTAT
>JAKSDI010000052.1 GCA_022360175.1 Chitinophagales bacterium | reverse complement strand
GTGATAGCACTACGATAGGAACCACAGAGGTATTCAACTCTTACAGTTGGAATACAACTGATACAACCCAGATGATTAGTGTAAATATTCCTGGTTTTTATACTTTGGTAGTAACTGGCGATAATGGCTGCCAGGCCAATGATGAAGTTTTGGTTATGATGGATACCATACCTTTATCCGGGCTTGATGATGATTACGGATTTTGTCAGGGAGAAATGGTTACCATTTTTGCCAATGCGGGATTAAGTACCTATGAATGGTCTACTACTGATATGGAAGATAGTATAGTCGTAAATACACCCGGTACTTACTTTTTAACCATTACAGATGCTAATAACTGCTCTTCAATAGACACTTTTAATGTAGCAGAAAATATGCTACCTACCGTAGATATCATAGCTAGTAATGATTTGTGTGAAGGAGATACGGCTACACTCACGGTAAATGGCAACTTCAATACCTATACCTGGCAAGATGGAGCGATGGATTCATTTTACGAAGCTGATACGCCCGGCTTGTATGCTGTGAGTGTAACAGATGCGAATGGATGTATAGGTTCAAATAGCCTGCAGCTAAACGAATTGCCTGCACCTGAGATTCCAATCGATACATTACAACAATTTTGTATTGGGGATACTATAGAACTCGATGCTGGCGCTGGTTTCATTTCCTACCTTTGGGAAGGAGGCAGTATGGGACAAACACTGGACGTTGAAAATGGAGGATTCTATGGCATCACAGTAACAGACATCAACGGTTGTGAAGGCAATGCAGTAGTAGAGGTTACTGAAAATGCACTCCCCAATCCGCCTCTTGACGGTAATTTGTACTTCTGCTATCAAGACTCTACCACTTTGGCAGTAACAGGAAATGATATTGTTACTTATAATTGGTCAACCGGGAGTACTGATTCTATAGAAGTATTCGATATGGCAGGTATGTATTCACTATCAATTGTAGATACTAACAACTGTAGCAACCTGCTACCAATAGTAATAAGTGAGCAACCTGAAATTGTTCCTACTATAGGTGGTGTCAACCTCATTTGCGATGGAGACCAGGCTATGCTTGATGCAGAAGCCGGTTTTGATGAATATTTGTGGAGCACAGGTGCTCAAACAGCTTCTATCAATGCAGATACAGCTGGCACCTATACGGTTACGGTTACTGATGATCTTGGTTGTCAGGGTACAAATGCTTTCAGCCTGAATGTTCTTATGTTACCCGATCCTATGCTGGAAGACAGTGCTTATTTGTGTGAAGATGGTATCAGTACTTTGAGTGCCGCATCAGGATTCGCCTCCTATGCTTGGAATACCACAGATACGACTGAATCTATTGAAGTAACTCAGTCTGGTACCTATATTCTTACTGTAACTGATTCATTTGGATGTTCTAATACGGAACAAATTGAAGTGCTCGATATTGATGTACCCGCTCCTATTATTGGTGGAGATCTATCTATTTGCCCAGGTGATACCAATTCATTAGCTGTTGATACCGTATACGTGGATTATTCCTGGTCTACCAATGATAGTACTTCTTCCATTCAAATTACAGAAGCCGGTTTTTATCAGGTTTCGGTTACTAGCCCAGGTGGATGTCAAGGTACCTCTAATATATTTGTCGTTATGGCAGATTCTGTGGATGTAGCGATAGCAGGGGCTGCTGATTTCTGTATTGGAGACAGCATTCAACTTAGCACCGATACATATATATCTTATGAATGGTCTAATGGTGATCTCACTCAAAATACGAATATAACCGAATCGGGAAGTTATAGCATAACCGTAACCAACTTTCAAGGTTGTTCTGCTTCCGATACGGTCTTAGTCAATGCATTTAGCTTACCTGATCCCGAATTGCCTGACAGCCTTGTCATCTGTGAAGGAAACAGCATTGATATTGTAGCAATAGATACCTTCCTAGTATATGAATGGCAGGATGGAAGCAATACGGATATATATCAAACGATGGCTTCTGGTACTTACACACTCACCGTCACGGATAATAATGGGTGCATAGGTGCAGATACGACTATTACCTTTATTCAACCTACTCCACAGCCTAATATAGATGGATTCAATAATTTCTGCCCTGATGATAGTATTAGTCTTTCAGTAGACGCGGGATGGTCAGGTATTTTATGGTCTAACAATGACACTACAAATACAACCACTATTTACACCCCCGGAATTTACACAATCGACGTTACAGATTCACTTGGCTGTACAGGAAGTGCAATGGTTCAAATTGATACCTTTATCGTGAATATACCTTCCATCCAGGCTCCTATAGGTATTTGCCCTAATGATACGATCACATTAACCGCTGACAGTGGTTATGCCATGTACGAATGGAGCAATGGTATGAATGGTTCTAATATACAAATAGATAGTGCTGCAACTTATACCCTTACCGTAACTGACAACAACGGATGCACAAGTAGCAATTCTCTGCAACTAAATGCATTCCCCACTCCTCAGGTGAATATTATAGGACAAGATAGTATTTGTAATGGTTTATCTAGTATGCTAAGTTCAGATATGCCTTTCCAATCCTATGAATGGTCCACTACAGATCAAACAGTTAGTATAGATGTCAGTACTGCCGGAGATTATATGCTAACCGTAACAGATGTAAATGGTTGCTTAGCCGCAGATACTTTGACCCTTACAGTATTAGCGCTTCCAGCACCTAATATTACAGGAGATGCATTTATTTGTGATGACACCTCTACCCTGCTCATAGTTTCTCAGGACTACCAAAGTTATAATTGGTCAAATGGATCTCAATCTGCTCAAATACTAGCAGATACAACAGGCAATTATATCGTTACAGTAACCGATGCCTTTGGATGTGAAGGAACAGGGAATTTTGCGCTTACTGTCAATCCTCTCCCCCAACCTGCAATCCTTGGTGCTAACGAATTTTGTACAGGCGACAGCATTTTACTACAATCTAATATGACATTTGATAGTTTATGGTGGAATACAGGAGTAGACACCGATCAAATAAACGTATCACAGTCAGGCATTTATATACTAAATGTACAAAATGAACACGGTTGTATTGCTGCTGATAGTATACAGGTTGTCGAGTTATCTTTGCCTACAGTGGCATTAATGGGAGATACCTTTTTCTGCCTCGGTGATTCTATACAACTAACAGCCATCACAGATGGTCAAATCCAGGAATGGAGTACAGGTGAAAATACTCCTTCTATATTTGTTTCTTCACAAGACACCTATAGTGTGCTTGTAATCAACCAGGATGGATGTACTGCTACAGATAGCCTGGATGTTTTTTCTACAGATATACCAGTTGCCAATGCTGGAGATGATGGCATATTAGATTGTGCAAATGAAACCATTAATATTGGAGATGGCATTGTGCCGATGCCCAATCTGGTTTACGAGTGGGTTGGGCCAGACATTGACTCTGATAATCAACACGATATATCTCCTGAAATCGGCATTGAAGGCACCTATTTCCTACAGGTCACCGATACACTTACAGGCTGTATTTCGCTGGTAGATATTACAACTGTTGAAGACTTACGATATGAACCTGTAGCCGTTATTAATCTTAGCGATACACTCGATTGTTTGACTTCTAGTGTATTTTTAGATGCAAATGGGTCAACTATAGGCCCCGATATGATATACGAATGGCTAGGCCCTGATAACAATAGTATTCCTGGAGCAATTAATCTCAGTTTGAATGCAACAGAAATGGGGACTTATACTTTCATCGTATTAGACACCCTCACTTCATGTACTGCAATGACTACTCAGCTTGTAGCAGGAACATTTACTCCTCCTTCTCTCAGTATAGGAGAGCCAGATACCATCACATGTATCAATAGCTCTGTAGATATTAATGCAACAGCCTCTGCTCCATCAGGTATGCTAAGCTTACAGTGGTTAGATGAAATGCAACTACCTATATTAGGAGAAGATGATCTACTGATCAATGTCAATGTTCCAATGTGGTACTATTTACTAGCTACTGATCTGGACAATGGATGCCAAAGTCTGGATTCTGTATTGGTAGCAGCAGATATTACTTATCCGAATGCTGATGCCGGAGAAAATCAGGAAATTGATTGCCTAACCTCTGAAGTAACTCTTAATGGTAGTGCTTCATCTCAAAATGGCAACTACGAATACATCTGGTCTTCAGAAAATGGTTATTCAATCAGTGGTACACTGCTCCCTGAAGTTGATGAAGAGGGATGGTATTATCTTACGGTAAATAATCCTTCTAATGGTTGCTCTACCATAGACTCTGTTCTGGTAAGCATCAGCGATGGTTTTCTAACAGGATTTGAAGCCAACTTGATTGATCCTACATGTTATGGAGATCAGGATGGAGTCATCTCTATTCAAAATATAGAAGGCGGCACTCCTCCTTTTATGTATAGCATTGACGGAGGACCTTTTAGCAGTCAGCAATCTTTTGTCGGGCTTACCGCTGGCGATTATATGCTAGCCGTGGAAGATATAATGGGATGTACTTATCAACTTCCTGTCCAGCTACAGGAAGGAAATATTGTAGTGGTTGAATTAGGAGAAGTAGAAGATTTGAATTTAGGTGAAGAACTTCAAATAGTAGCGCAAACCAATTTATTAAGTGCAGAAATAGGGCAAATTATATGGCTGCCATCTGATTCTACCAACTGTCAGGACTGTCTAATCTATTCAAGCTATCCGGTACAATCTGGATTAGTGCAGATTACTGTGACGGATACTAGTGGTTGTATTGGCATGGATCAGGTCCAGGTGATATTACGAAAAGAAAGAAAGGTATATATCCCTAATGGTTTTTCTCCTAATGCTGATGGTTATAATGATATATTTTATATCAATGGAGGCCCTGATGTAGTACGCATTCACAATTTCAATATATTTGACCGATGGGGAAATCATGTATTTGAGCAGCCAGAATGTCCTCCAAATGATCCTGCATTTGGATGGGATGGACATTTCAGAGGCCAGCCACTCAATCCTGCAGTATTCACTTATTATGTTGAAATAGAATTTACAGACGGTAGTATTGAATTATTTGAAGGAGATGTTAGTTTGGTTAAATAGTATTTAAAATTACAACCTACTTTAAATGAATCAATATATTTTTCAATCAGACAGGCTCGGCTTTCGCCAATGGAATGCATCAGATAAAGTTCCTTTTGCAGCTATGAATGCCGATCCTCTTGTTATGGAATATTTTCCGGCTACACTCAGCAAAGAAGAAAGTGACTCACTCGTAGATCGTATATCTGCGCAGCAGGAGAGAGAAGGTTTCACTTTCTTCGCTGTAGATGAATTGGAAAGCGGACAATTTATTGGTTTCATCGGTTTATCAAAAACGCCTTATGAAACGCCTTTTACACCATGCGTAGAAATTGGATGGCGTCTACAAAAATCAGCATGGGGAAAAGGATATGCGACAGAAGGCGCAAAAGCTTGCCTGCGTTTTGCGTTCGAAGAACTTGGCTTAACTGAAATTTACTCTTTTACAGTCATAGGAAATAACCGCTCAGAAAATGTAATGAAAAAAATAGGAATGACTTATCAGGGTACTTTTATGCATCCCAAATTGCCCGATGAACATCCTATGAAAGAACATGTCCTCTACTTTACTAAAAATTGATTAGTACGCAGAAATACTACTAAAACTCAGCCCATATCTCTATGTTTATCTTCTAGAACAGGTTTAAAAAATTACATCCGAATTTTTTAAACCCGTTCTTAAGCTACCCATTTAGATCACCTTATTTTTTCATTTTATTGAAGAGCATACCCGGCTATATTGCATTCAATAATACATAAACCAACGCGATAAGGTATGAAGGCTTTTTATCTCACAGTAGCAATGCTACTCTCCATTCCGTTTCTGCATGCTCAGGAGACAGTCATCTGCAAAGATTTTGACCAGTTAATTGAATTTGAAAAGGAACACCATCAAAAAATAATTGACTTTAGGGTCAATCCCTTGACACAGAATTATGATCTGAAATATCACCGCCTTGAATGGGAAGTGGATCCTGATGAACATTACATTAAAGGGACTATTACTTCCTATTTCATCCCTACTCAAGCCAATTTCACACAAATCAATTTTGACCTGCGCAATAACATGACAGTCAATAATGTGATTTATAATGGACAGGCATTAAACCATACGCTAAATAGTGATGATAATTTATCTATCGATTTTAATGCAACACTTCCGATGGGAGTGTTAGATAGTATTTCTGTTGAATATGAAGGTGTTCCAGAAACAACTGGTTTTGGCTCCTTCCGTACTGCCACCCATGACTTTGTTCCAGTACTTTGGACACTTAGCGAACCATATGGTGCAAAAACATGGTGGCCTTGCAAACAAGATTTAACGGATAAAATTGACTCTATCGACATTATAGTCACTACACCTGAAGCTTATCGAGTAGGAACAAATGGCTTGTTGATAAGTGAAACATCTGTTGGCAATGATCAAATAGAATATCATTGGAGGCACCGATACCCTATTCCTGCTTACTTGATTTCCCTGGCAGTGACCAATTATGCTGTATTTGAAGACTATGTCACTGCACCTGATGGTTCCAGCATATTGATACTGAATTATGTTTATCCAGAAAGATTGGATGAGGCGGTAGTCGAGTTAGAAAGTACTATTGAACAGATGGAATTATTCAACGAGCTCTTTGGACTTTATCCTTTTGCTGATGAAAAATACGGCCATGCACAGTTTAACTTCGGTGGAGGAATGGAGCATCAAACGATGAGTAGTATGGGTGGATTTTCTTATGGCTTACAAGCTCATGAATTAGCCCATCAATGGTTTGGTGATAAAGTGACTTGTGGCTCCTGGCAAGACATTTGGTTAAACGAAGGTTTTGCTACTTATCTAACTGCACTCACCAGTGAATTTTTGGGTTCAGATCCTAATGCTTTTTACGACTGGAAAGTCTCTACTACAGATTTTGTAACCAGCGAGGTAGATGGTTCTACTTTTGTATATGATACAACCGATGCCAGCCGTGTCTTCAACTCTCGACTTACCTACCGAAAAGGAGCTCTAATACTTAATTCTCTAAGATGGGTTGTGGGTGATAATCACTTTTTTGATGGAGTGAAAAGTTATGTGAATGATCCTAATCTAGCTTATGGATATGCTCGTACTGATGACCTGCAATATCACCTGGAGAATACCAGTGGAATCGACTTAGATGAGTTTTTTGAAGATTGGTTATATGGAGAAGGATATCCTAGTTATCATTTTGAGTTCACTCCTTCAACAAATGCTATCAGTATTACTGTAGATCAGGAAACCAGTCATAATAGCGTAGATTTCTTTGAAATGCCTGTTCCTGTGAGAATTACGAATGGAGTCAATGATACATTATTGGTCCTGGATCATACCTTTTCAGGGCAAACATTTGAAATGGACCTTGATTTTACCCCTACGCTTTTATTCTTCGACCCTGACAAATGGATTATCTCAAGAAACAATACGGTGGTATCAACTACCTCAGATGTAAAGGACCTAAAGCAATTGGAAGCAGCTCTAGTAGTACTTCCCAATCCAGCTAGTGACTATATAGAAATCGTACTGAGTGAAATGATAAGCCCTGAGCATATTTCAGAAGTAGAAATATACAATCAGGAAGGAGCACTTATCCAACGTATTCCTTTTAACAGGCAAAAAGAAAGCCTGGATATAAGCAACTGGCCTTCAGCATCCTATTACTTAAACTTCCTAACACCAAATGGTACTTCCTTCACAAAGGAAATCCTTAAAATATAAGAGCAAATTCCCAAACATGCTCTAAATAAAAAGCCCCCTCTTTTAGACGAATAAAGAGGGGGCTTTTTATAGCATAAGCATATTAATCATTCTGGAAAATTCATAGCGTCAAGAATGGATTGAAAGCGAGTTTCTTCTCTCATACTATCCCACTCTGGCCCTACTTTTAGAGAAACCATCCAATTCGCATGCCATTCATAAGCCTTTTCAAGCCAGTCGAGTGCTTTTTCCTTTTGTCCTAGATTCCAATACACAGGTACCATTTCTACCATAGCTCCATTTGCTACTTCTATTTGTTTTTCAAGCTGCTGTAAAAGATTACTTGCTTCAACTTGCTCATTTTCGATACCTAATGCCATTGCTAAATGTATTGTAGACCAGGTATCTCCTCCTGATAAACGTACACACTCCCTGAAATTGCTCACCGCGGAAGGATAATCTCCGGCACTATAATCAATCATTCCCTTAATCCAGTATACTTCACTATTATCCGGATATAATTTCTGCATTTGATTAGCGATCAGACGGGCGCGATCATATTGCCTACCCATGCGATGAATATCTGCTAAGTCGATATTGTATTCCAGATTGAGCGGATCTAAATTCACTGCTTTTTCTACATATACAACTGCCTGATTAATATCTCCCGCAACAGCACTTAACCAGCCGAGGTCAAGATAAGCTCCTGGTTCTGCTGTATTCAGCTCTATAGCTTCTTCTAATTCTGATTTTGCTTTCTCCCAATCCCAATCATACCAAAGATATACCGCTCCCAGTATCGCATGGCCATAAGCTAATTGAGGATCGCGTTTTAAAGCTTCCTGTGCATAGTACCTTGCTTGAGGAAAAGCCTCTTTAGAAGATAAATAGTTATTCCAGCCTAACCATAAATAGGCATTTCCCAATCCTGCATATGCATCAGCAAAATCTGGATCCGCTTCCATTGCTTTTGCAAAAAAATCGATAGCAGTCTCGACACCATCTGAACGCTGACTCAATAAATATCGCCCTCTTAGATACCATTCGTAAGCCAGCTGATTATCTGTCCCTGTACGCACTCCTTCATTCATCAAAATGACTTCTAATTTATCCGCAACAGCTAATGCAATTTCATCCTGTATAGCAAAAATATCGTCCATATTACGATCGAAGCGCTCCGACCACAACTGATAACCGTCATAGGTATCTACTAACTGAGCTGTCACCCTAATTTTAGAGCCTGCTTTGCGGATGCTACCCTCTAATATGGTTTTAACTCCAAGCTCTCTTCCTATCGATTTTAAATCTTCCGTTTCTCCCCTATAGGAAAAAGAAGAAGTCCTTCCAGCTACCTTAAGCCCTTCTACCTGTGCCAGTGCATTTAAAATATCTTCTGCTATTCCATCGCCAAAATAGGTTTGCCGACCATCTGGACTCAAATCTTTAAATGGTAATACAGCTATAGATTGTTCTGGAATATCAGTGGGATGAATTTCCGGCTTATAAAAAGTACGAACCAGCATCCAACCAATTAGGACAAATGCAATTAAGGCAGCAACCGCCCAAAGCCAAATAGTTTTTAATGCCAATTCCCGCTTTTCTTTTACTGGCTTTTTAGACAGCTCTTCTGGCAATGGCAACGTAAGCCCTTTGTCATCAATAGCAAATACCTCCATTGGTTCGGAGACATTTTTCAACTCATATTTTCCTAAGGAAACTGCTGAAAACTCAGGATGGTTTTTTAAATCTGGCATCACTCGTTCTGTAATCAGAATTGAGCCAGGTACCCCCATTGACTCTATTCTAGATGCCAGATTAACACCATCACCATAGATTTGCTCGTCATCCATTACAATATCTCCTACATGTATACCAATCCGAAGAGGAACTTTAGGTTCAACCTGAAGGAGTATTTGTACTTCTTTAGCACTGCTTACTGCTTCAACAGCACTATCAAAAATCACCAGGCTACCATCTCCTATATGTTGCAATACCCGGCCGCCATGCTTTTCTACACTTTCTTCCAATACTTCTCGAAAGCGCTTTAAACGTCGCATTCCATCTGCTTCATCTCGCTGCATCATAGCCGTATAACCCGTTATATCGGCAAAAAGTATGGCAGCAAGGCGACGATGAGAAGGCATAGTATTTTAGTTTTGTGTTTTTATTAACGATGATATGGACAATCCTATTCTTCTATAAGCTGTCTAATGTAGTTAGGATAATCCGTTATGATTCCATCTACATTAAGAGGAATAAGGGCTTTCATAGATAATATATCATTGACTGTCCAGGGGATAATTTTCATTCCCTTCGCATGAACTTCTCGTACAGTATTGGCAGTAATCGTTTTATAATAAGGGCTATATACAGCTGGAGTATATCCCAACTCTTCGATATTTGACTGAACACCTCTAGGATTATCAATCAATAAAGCTGTAGTTATTGTACTATCCATCTGGTGTAGCTCCTGTAGAGGCCGTACATCAAATGATTGTACACAAGTCCGCTCTTTTATACCCAAATCGATAATTTTTTTCAAAACCAGTGCTGCAAATTCAGCTGGAGCAGGAGTTTTTAGCCTATCATATGCAGGTTCGCTTTTGATCTCAATATTATAATTTATTTCCGGGCGATTATGCTGCTGGGTGTATTCATTGACAGCAGCCACTACTTCATCCAGTGATGGCTTATATACTTTCATAACACGCTGCTCAGGAAAACGGCTATTCCCTCTTATACCACAATCAAATGACTTTATGGTTTCATAATTCATCTGATAAATTAACAGGCTATCTTCTTCAATTTCTTTTACAGCATTTCCATCAGGATGACTACATATGTGATGTGACATCCAAGGCTCATGAGAAACAATTAATTGCTTGTCTTTACTTACAGCTAAATCCAACTCCAGGGTAGTAATTTCTGGATATTCCAGTGCTTTAAGGAAAGAAGGGATACTATTTTCGGGCAATAATCCTCTTGCTCCACGATGTCCCTGCCAATCAAAATCAGCAGCATGTTTTGCTGTCATATTACTTTCTGTTGGTGGTGAAGAACAGGCGATAGTTAAACCCAAGAGGAAAATGGCCAATAAGCGCATGCTTCGTTTATGTTTGCAGTAAATATAGGTAAGATTTATCATTAGAGCCCGTTTAAAAATCGTTTTTGATCCCAAAATTTATCAATCATAGAACCAGATGGCCTTCCTGCCAAGCTAGTTTGCCAGATAAGCAGGGGCATGAAATTAAGAACACCGCCTTAATCCCAGGCTAAAGCAGTTTTAATACGAATCATGAAAGTCGTATATTACTAGCAAAAATTCATAAACCATGACTAACTATCGCGCACTGATAATCGGCATTCTACTATTGATGCATCCCTTTAAGGATGGTATCTCACAAAGTGATATTCCGCGCTTATCACAAATAGATATACAGCATTATACTTTTGCCATAGAACTTTCAGACAGCACAGATATCATTACAGGCAATGCAGTTGTCACCATCCTGTTTTTGAAGGATACAGATGAATTCATGCTTGACCTTTATCGTAAAGATTCAGATGGATATGGCATGGAAGTACTCGAAGTAAGTGCGGCCGATTATACCTTGAAATACGACCACTTCAGAGATATACTGACGATCCAAGCAGGCCAAACGATCGTCGCCGGAAAAACAGTATCCTTCAATATCCGCTATAAAGGCATTCCTAAAGACGGACTAGTTATAGATATCAATAAATATGGAGATCGCACCTTTTTTGGAGACAATTGGCCCAATAGAGCCCATCACTGGTTGCCTTGCATTGACCATCCTTCTGACAAAGCAGGTGTAGAGTTCATTGTTACTGCTCCAGATCATTACCAGGTAGTAAGCAATGGAATACAGATAGAAGAACTGAATTTGTCTGATGAAATGAAAGTAACCCACTGGAAAGAAACAGTACCTATCCCTATGAAAGTAGCCGTAATTGGTGTAGCTCGTTTTGGAGTACAGTATGCTGGTGATGTTTATGGTATTCCCGTTAGTAGCTGGATATATCACCAGGATCGCCTGGAGGGTTATCACGATTATAGCCAGGCTTTAGAAATACTCCAATTTTTCATTGATCAAATAGGGCCTTATCCATATCAAAAACTAGCTAATGTCCAGTCTAAAACCCGCTATGGTGGGATGGAAAATGCCAGCAGTATTTTCTATTTTGAAAATTCGGTAACAGGAAAAGCAGAGCAGGAAAAACTTATAGCTCATGAAATAGCCCATCAGTGGTTTGGCAATGCCGCTTCAGAACAAAACTGGCACCACATATGGTTAAGCGAAGGTTTTGCCACTTATGGCGCTGACCTCTACCTGGAGCATAAATATAATAGAGCAAGAATGGTAGAAGAGTTAGAAACCGAGCGGCTTCAGGTAATCAGATATGCCAGTAACACGCCCCGCCCTGTGGTAGATACCAATGTCTATAACTGGAATAAGCTCCTGAATCCAAATTCGTATCAAAAAGGAGCCTGGATATTACACATGCTTAGAAGAGAAGTTGGTGAACATGCTTTTTGGAAGGGTTTACAACAATATTATAGCAAATATGCTGGGGGTAATGCAGTAAGTGGGGATTTTCAAAAAATAATGGAAATGGTGAGTGGTAAAAAGCTACACTGGTTTTTTCAGCAATGGCTTTACAGAGCTGGCCATCCCGACCTGAAAGTTAACTGGAAACATCGAACTAAAAAGCTAATCATAGATATTCAACAAACGCAGAATGTTCCGTTCCAATTTCCATTAGATATTTTAGCTGTAGATAAATCTGGACAGGAAAAAAGATGGACCATTGATGTAAGTGCTTCCCATACTAGTTATCAGCTGAAATGTAAAAACTTTATTCCCGAACAAGTAATTATTGATCCAGATGTCTGGCTGCTATACCGCGCTGAAGTAAAGCAAATGAAGTAGACGAGCAGACAACCTTACATGGTATTTATTAATCATCTTCCATATGAATAATACATGATTAATAAATACCATCTTTTTTCTGCTATAAATACATTACCATATATTCTGCATCTACATATTCACCATTTATCTTTAAATCCTTCTTCACATATGGCCCTTGAGATTCAAAGCCACATCTTGTATAAAATAGAGAAGCACTTTTTTTACTGTGCAATACCCATAAATGAATTTGCTCTAATCCATCCAATTTGCTCGCTCGCTCAATCAAATCGTTCATTAATTGTTCACCCAATTGCTGGTTGCGATGGGTTGCTTTAATGTACATTGCATGAACCATAGATTTGTGCCTTGCTTTTGATCTTTTATCTCTGCGGAATTTCACAAATCCAACCAGCTCTTCCTCCTCTGTAAGAACGCCTAGTACAAATTGCTCGGGTGGTCTTCCTTCCTTTTTTATTTCCAATGCAAAATCATCCAGACTTCGCTTCTGCTGGTCTACATAACTTTCGCTAAAAGCATAGGGCGACTCTTCAAAACTTTTCAACCTTAATGCCCGATATGCTGCAGCATCTTCATTATCCAATAGTCTAATCTCAAACATATAGACAAATAATTTTTAAATCATATTCTTCAGGAAGAATATAACATCATGTACATATTCTAATGTAAGGTATCCCATTGCCACTTTTTAGGGTTTTCTATGATATAATTTCTTATTCTTCCTAAAGAATTTTCATTTTTGATTATGTGTCCCCAATAAACACACCTACTCCTCCCACTCCAGCATTCCTGGTTCAAACTCATCATCATCAATCATAGAATAAGGTGTTTGTTCTACTTCACCACTACCCTTGGTAAGTACGGTTTCACCTATTTGCAAGCCCCCGGTTTCCTTATTGAGTTTCAATGCTACACACGCAAAAGCAAAAGTGAGGTACTCCTCTCCTTCGAAAGTAATGGAGCGATTGTCCTTGATTTCTATTTTTACTTTCGCGTCAAGGTCTGCAATCTGCTGTTGCAACTGTGGCAATGAAGCCTCTATCTCATGTTCATTTCCTTTCTCTATATTAACAGTAAAACTCTTACTGACGATTGCATCTGATATTAGCAACATATCAAAAGGATCATCCGCATCGGTAAAAATGCCGATAGAAGGATGTTCCAGGTCAATCTTTTTCCCTTTCAGGTGATTACCCAATAAACCAGGGTCTACAAAAAGACGGCGGGCATTTGTAAAAGAAAAGGATATTTCTTTAGCTCCTTTTAATTGAGCACCGATAGGAGCAGCAGATGAAAGCCCAAGTCCCTGTAAAAAGCCTTCCAGGATTTTAATACCAAAATTGAGGCTAATACTTTGAGAACGCTGCAAGGAAGCATTGGCCATCTTAGACTCTTCAAAAGGCACTTCCAAATTCTCCCCATCTATTATCAGGTGCTTAAGTTGTCCTCTAAAATTGACCGTTTTACCTCTTTTGCCAACCACAACCATTGGTTTTACTCTGGTTTCAGGTACACGCAGAGGTGAAGCATTAAATGTTTCTCTTAGCAAGTCAGTAATATCGTTTTTGCATATTCTGAAGAATCCCATATTTATTTGTTTTGTAGTTTTTTATCAATGTTGTTCATCACCAATGACTTCCAATTCAGGTTTTAGTGTCAAATTATCATCCTTTCCATCTGTAGACAGATATAAACCAGTAGCAAATGGAGCCATTTCCGGATCGCTTAGCATTGCCTGTATTTCTTGTTCTATTACTTTATTATAACGTGGATTGACCAACCTCAATTCAATCAATTCAGTAGTCCAGTCTTCAATGTTTTTCTTAGGTAAGTCAAGGGCCTTTAAGGTCTTGGTTAGTAAGTGTTGATACGCAATATTATCCCTTGTACTGATAAGCAATTTAAGCCTGAGTGTACTATATTGTTTATTATAAGCTATTATGTGCTCATCTACTGCAAGAGGAATAACAAAATGAACATGCTGAAAGACTTCATAGGTCTGTCCTGGCTGCAATTCCATTATTGCCTTTTCTACTAAGCCATTATGCTCTTCAGTATCCACAGAAATGCTACTTTCCCTGTCTTCTGAAATCACGAGCAAACAAAAATATAAAGGATGCTTATAGTTGTTGGTAAGTCGCACTTTTATATAGGCGCGATACTTTTCATCATCTGCTTCCCAATTGACCTCATCAATAATATAGCGATTATTATCTGTAGAAACAGGCAGCATTCCATTGCCTTTCTGCTGCAAAATTTCTATTCCGATTGGAGCTCGCTTCAATACACTTACTTTATCATTATAAAGTTTTCGGGCAAATTCCCATCTGGTCAGGTTATCGATCTTCCCTGATATACGATCCATCCAGTAGTTATCCGATAATTTGACGTCCTCTACAACCGGACGGAAAGGATCAAAAGCCTCAGTGATAAATACTCTATCATAATTAAAATGAATAGTATAATCTGCTTCTCCTTCTACCTCTACTACATTTATTGAATTTTTTGTTCTCTCTTTAATCGCTTTAAACAACTTTTCATCATAATCTGAACCTACCTGATTATTGATATAATAATTTACAGGATAAGAACTATAGGCCTGTACTTTGGCCTTATAGTGATGCTCTTTATCCATTTCTATCCCTTCTTCACGAAACTTGTTCTTTAGCTCATGGTCTATTTTTAATTCCGAGGTACTTGCATATACCTTATCGATAAATACTTCTTCTTCTCTGTCATCAAAGTAAATTGTAACCGGATATTTTACTCCCAAGCCATGCATTTTCCCCATGTTGAGTAACCAGCCTTTACTTTTATTATAGCTGACTTTGCCATAGAAATCCCCATCATACTCTACTGCCTGATTTAAAAATCCAGCCCTCAACATATCCGTACCACCTCCCTGCACTGCTAATTGAGGTACTTGCTTATAGCGGAACCGAATGTAATTGGAAATCAGGCTGTGCAAACTATTATAATCTATTTTACCTCCTGAAGCATCCAGCACCTGCAATAATTTTTGAGTAAACAGGCCTGCATTCGCAATTTCCAGGGCGGGCTGTTTATCCTGAGCCGCCGCCAATTGCACATGTGGTCCCTGAGGAAACAATTCTTTGATAGTTGCCATTGCAAAATCCGTTTCCTTAATTGATTTTGCAAAAATGAAGTCTTTCCATTCCCTTTGCGGGAAAATCTGTCTGAATCGGCGTTCTCGCATTTCTTCATTTTCTGTAGTACGCGTGGCAATAGAACGTGTATTATCTCCTGAATGACAGCAATCAAAAATGGTGAGAATATGAGGAGGAGATTTAGGTGTATCTTCACTACCATAGGCCAATTCATGAATAAGGAAGCGCAATTCTTTATCCGCCAGTAAGTCAGTTTTGGTTTCCGAGTAGCAAACGATCGTCTCCAGACAATCATCCTGCTCATTAATCCATATCTTTTTATCAGCCCATTCCTGAGCACCATGCCCTGAGAAATAGAACAATACTACATCTTCAGGCCCTGCTTTAGAAAGATGTTTTCTAAAGGCATTTACGATATTTCTTTTGGTACCTGCTTCATCTAGAAGCATCAATATATTTTCGGCTGGAATATCAAGGTCTGCACGGGATTCCAGGTAAGTTTTTATTTTTTTGGCATCCGGTACACAACCATTCAAAGGAGCGCCTTCATATTTGTTGATGCCGACAATTAATGCAAATACTTTGGTTTTTTCACTCATGAATATGGGGTTTTATTTAGTCTAATCCCTAAATTTCGGTTTTTCAGTCTATTTTTTGAAATGAAAGAATAAAGTTTTTGATTTTTACTGTCTGTAATTTTACGATTAAATAATCAGCAGTATGTAATTGAGAAGGAAAAAGGGCGTTTGAGGAGGGGTGGTGATGTGGTTAGAGGTTTATATAGCCAGAAGGGTAAGTTAGACGATTTGAAGAGAGTGATTGATCCCATATCTTATTTTAAGCATGTAACATCTCGTATTTGATATGGTAATTTTAAAGAACTGAACACTGAATATATATACATTAGAAAATGAGAAAAGTCGTACAATTATTAGTCGCGCTAAGCATAATTCTGACCGGAGGACACTTGTTTGCCCAAAAATATAGCAATGAGTTTTTATCCATAGGAGTAGGCGCTCGTGCTCAAGGTATGGGGACCGCAGTAATTGCTGGGGTAAGTGATGTAACTGCAGGTGTTTGGAATCCAGCCGGACTGGTACAACTATCCGGAGAAGAAGGGCTCCAATTAGGAGCAATGCATTCTGAGTGGTTTGGAGGAGTAGGCAAATTTGATTATTTGGGGGTAACGATGCCTCTTTCCAATTCAGATAGAAGAATGGGGGTATCACTTATCCGTTTTGGAATAGATGAGATTCCAAATACCTTGTCATTATACAATGATGATGGCACTGTCAACTTCGATAATGTCACAGAGTTTTCAGCTGCTGATTATGCGTTTTTGATTAGCTATGCACAACCCCTAAATGTGCAAAAAGGGCAGCTTTCTCTCGGTGGCAATATTAAAGTAATCCATCGGCGTATCGGGCCTTTTGCAACCGCATGGGGTTTTGGATTGGACGCAGGCATGCAGTACCGTAATAATGGCTGGATGCTGGGTGTTTTAGCAAAAGATATTACAACTACATTCAATGCCTGGAGTTTTTCTTTTACAGACGAGGAAAAAGAAGTGCTTGCTATAACGGGTAATGAAGTTCCTATCAATAGTGTGGAAATTACCAAACCTCAGCTTCTTTTGGGAGGGGCTCGCCAATTTCAGTTTGGCAACGTAGGTTTGCTACCCGAACTCAACCTGATATTGACAACAGATGGACAAAGAAATACGCTTGTTTCAGCTGATCCGATCAGCATGGATATTGCTTTTGGATTAGAAGCTGATTATAGAAATTTCATATTCCTGCGTGCAGGTGCTGGCCAGTTTCAGAAAGTCACCAATTTTGATGGCAACGAAGAATTGCGTCTACGCCCCAGCCTGGGACTTGGATTTATTATTTCCCGTTTGAATATTGATTACGCATATACTGACCTTGGATCAGATGAAAGTACTTATTCTCACGTAGTTTCCCTTAAATTAAAAATCCAACCAAAAAGTAAAGAATAAAAGCTTTTCACAAATCAATCTTGCATCATTCCTAAAAACCTTATTACTTTGCGGCTGATAGTAATAGTTTTTGCTATCTACACAACCGTGCAAGTATCAAAAGTTTTGACTCTACAAATTAATTAAATTGGGGTGGGACTTGGTATGACTAGGGCGGGCCTCAGTTCCGATTTATCGGAATTCTCTCAGGAGACAAGGGGATTACTGAACCATACTGGCTACCTTATTCGTGTTTATATCGAGGGTCTAAAACATCCCTGATACTTGTGCGGTTTTTAATTCATACTGCTTTTCATGATTGAAGCATTCATAGAGAACCCCATTTTACTACTTTTCATAGTAGCTGGCCTTGGTTATGGTGTAGGAAGCATCAGTATAAAAGGCAGTAATTTGGGCGTAGCAGCTGTACTTTTCGTAGGGCTTGCCTTTGGAAGCCTAAGCCCTGAACTTCAGATTCCCGAGGTCATCATATTTCTGGGGCTTGCTATATTCGTTTATACGATCGGATTAAGCAGTGGGCCTAGTTTTTTTGCAACCTTTCGGCAAAGAGGTTCCAGAGATATCGTCTTTGTGACTATCATGCTCACCTTTTCCGCAACCATTGCAATTGGACTTCATTTCCTCTTTCAATTTGACGCTAGCACTACCGCAGGCTTATTTGCGGGAAGCACCACCAATACTCCTGCATTAGCAGGTTTGCTGGATGTCATTTCGAATACCCCTTTACAACCCGAGCTGAAAAAACAGATGAGTGAAGAAGCCGTTATTGGCTACTCTCTTTCTTATCCAATGGGGGTCATTGGTGTAATGATAGCAATCACTCTCATGCAACGCTTTTTGAAAATAGATTATGATGCAGAAGAAAGAGCCTTAAAAAATGAATACCCTGTAAGACAGTCAATCAAAAGCTATACAGTAAAAATATCCCAGGCTGCCGTCATTGGTATCCCTATTAGAGATTTGAAACAACAACATAATATGAGCATTGTATTTGGCCGGATGCAGAGAGGAGCAGATACAATGCTGACCAATTGGGACACACGATTTCAAGAAGGAGATGAGGTGGCTATTGTTGGAGATGAAGAAGAAGCCGAAAGGGTAACGCAAATAATGGGTGAAGTCCTCCCCTACCAGTTATCATATAATAATAGCGAATACGATACTCGCCGTATTTTTGTATCCAACCCCAAAATAGCTGGTGAGCGCTTATCTACCTTAAACCTCAATGAAAGATTTGCAGCCATTATTACCAGAGTACGACGGGGTGATATTGACATTCTTGCTAACGCTCGTACGGTACTTGAGCTAGGTGACCGTGTACGTTTTGTTGCACGCCGAAAAGACATACCTAAAATATCTACTTATTTTGGTGATTCCTATGATGCACTTAGCCGTATCAACCTCCTTTCATTTGGTTTAGGCATGGGCTTAGGGCTGCTACTTGGTATGATCACTTTTCAATTGCCAGGAGGTGTCAATTTTCGCCTTGGGTTTGCTGGAGGCCCTATGATTGTTTCTTTAGTATTGGGAGCACTCAGGCGTACTGGCCCTATCGTCTGGACACTTCCTTATGGTGCTAATCTTACGCTTCGGCAAGTTGGCTTGATTTTATTATTAGCAGGTGTAGGGGTCAATTCCGGGCATACTTTCATTAATACTTTATCACAAGGAGGTGGAGGCATCATCTTTCTCGCCGGTACAATTATAAGCTTTATCACAGCTATGGCCACTCTGTTCATCGGGTACAAGCTATTAAAGATTCCATTTAGTTTTCTGATAGGCATGGTGGCAAATCAGCCTGCAATTCTGGACTTTGCTCTTGAGAAATCACAAAATAAACTGCCGAATGTAGGTTATACACTGATGTTGCCCGTTTCTCTAATAACCAAGATTTTGTACGTGCAAATTCTGTTTGCATTACTCAAGTAACTATGGATTTCACAAATAAAACGGTACTAATTACAGGTGGTTCCAGAGGTATTGGAAGGGCTTGTGCTATTGCCTTTGCAGAAAGAGGTGCCAAAGTAGCTATCAATTTCCGATCGGACAAGGCAGCCGCTACAGAAACAATCACACAGATGCCAGGAGAAGGGCATTTTGCTATTAAAGCGGATATTAGCGACTCTAATGCTGCTCACGAACTAATTGAATACGTAATGGCAGAATTTGGGCAATTAGATATTCTTATAAATAATGCTGGCGTTTACCTTCCTCATCCAATTGTTGATACGGATTACACAAGCTGGCAATCGCAGTGGCAAGCTACTATAGCTACCAATCTGATCGCCCCAGCTAATCTTTGTTACTGTGCCGCTCAATATATGATTAATAATGGCGGAGGAAGGATAGTAAATGTTTCTTCGAGAGGTGCCTTTAGAGGCGAACCCCAATATACTGCCTATGGAGCATCTAAAGCAGGCCTAAACGCTCTTGGCCAGTCGCTCGCGCGCGAACTTGCTCCTCATAACATCTTTATTGGTACAGTTGCTCCTGGTTTCGTATCTACAGATATGGCACAGGAGATACTGGAAAGCGAAGTAGGTGAAACGATTAGACAACAGAGTCCATTAAACAGGGTGGCTACACCCGAAGAAGTGGCACATTGCATATTGTTCATGGCATCAGAACAAGCTGCGTTCACAACTGGAGCTATATTGGACGTAAATGGGGCATCTTATTTGAGGTGAGCCTGCAATTCAGTTTTCATAGAGTAGCATACAATATGTAATAAATCGCTTGACCCTATCTGCATCACTTTTCTCTTTATTAAAAGCTAGTACAAACTCAAGTGCAAAACGTACATGCAATCAATTGTTCAACTTTTAAACCTCTTTAAACTTTCCTAAACCACAGATAAGACACCTCTAGCTAAACAATGCTCTAACACTACATTATATTTCACCACATCACCATATGATCACATACGATATTATTCCTTGCACTTCAACACCATAATACCGAAAACCACAAACCCCAAAATATCACCACATCAATAAGCCGTAAACGGTACCATCACAAAACCATGTTGAGCATAACGTTCAAAATCGGAATAACGTACCCACATATAACCATCATTCCCCCAGGCACTACCCCAGCTACTCCTGATTTCAAAAGCCTCTCTCCCACTATCGAATCCTACTATAATAACAGGATAGGTCGTTTCTGTATTGCCGGAAGGCTCCCATTGAAAAGTACGCAACAACTGCCTAAATTTAGTATCTGCCTGTAATTCAATTATAACTGGATTGCCTCGCATCAGTGCCTTCTTTACCTCATAAGTTTTTTGGCGCCCCTTTGTGGTAGGCCGAAAAAGATGTAGGTAATTGTTGATTTTATATTTAGAGGTAGCATATACAGCATTCGGAATTGTACGGGTATCAAATGGGACAATTGCTGCAGAAACAGTACCTGTATTTACCAAAAAAGAGAAAGCTTCAGAAGGCGTTATTTGGCGACCAGAGTTTTCCAGGCTAAGAGAAATATAGTCTGGACTCAGATTGTCTTTATAATTATTATTGAGATTGGTATAATACTCCAGACATGAAGCCATAGCATAACTAAGTTCAGAAGCTCGTCCTCCTATTTTACGTACAGGCATCATGTAAGGTTTTACGCTCTGCTGCTCTATCAAATCGCGAGGATCACCACCAATTCCCGGGATCGTAAGCATTAACTCATCAAATAAATCGGGTGCATCGATACCAATTTGTTGGCCACCTATCTGTTTTTCAGTAATATCTACTTGTGCTGCTAACAAAACAGGAAATGAAAGTGCTGCTAATAATGTGACTAATTTCATAATACTATTCAAGGGTTATGATTCAAGGGAATAAGTAAGTGATCAAAATGTTAACGCTCTTAAATTAGGGATTCTTATAATATAGGCCTAGTCTTTTTTAAATAGAAATAGATAAAAAATAAAACATCCTATGTATAAGGAGCTGCTATCTAAAATCGTTATCTTGCAGGGAGCTTATGTAATCATAGTCAAAATACAAATTTACTACTCCTCTTGTTAAACCACAGCAACCGCCAAATCATTGAATAACCGCTATGAAAATTGTTAAAAGAATTCTGATCGTCCTCTTAGCCCTAATAGTTTTGATAATTGGTGCAGCCATTGCAATTCCCTACATCTACAAAGATGAAATCATTGCGATGGTAAAGGAAGAAGTCAATAAAAATGTACGTGCCGAAGTTGATTTTGGAGATGTCGGTATATCCCTATTTAAAAACTTTCCCAAATTAAGCATATCTATACAGGACTATTCTGTCACTGGTATTGATGAATTTGCAGGAAAAACCCTGGCAAAAGGAGCTTCTGTCGGACTTGCCGTAGACCTGATGTCTATTATAAAAGCCGATCGGCCTGTGTCTATCCGTTCAGTAAGCCTGGAAAAGCCTGATATTAATGTGTACGTCACAAAAGACGGTTTAGCCAATTACGATATTGCTATCCCTTCAGATGCCCCTGTAGATACGACTACTACGAGTAGTGCTGATTATAGTAATCTAAAAATCAATCTGGATAAGTATAGCATCACAGATGCACACATTTTATACGATGACAAAAGTATGGATGTGTTTTTTGAAGCTACAGGCCTTACCCATGAAGGAAAGGGTAATTTCACGATTGATGTATATGATCTCAATACTAAAACCAGTGTGGATGCGATGACAATAGAGCAGAGTGGTGTGGCATATCTGAAAGAAGCAAAGGTGTTGCTCGATGCTATTTTCAATATTGATCAACCTAATAGCAAATACACACTCAAGGATAATGAATTAACTATCAATGCATTAAAGCTCAATGCAGATGGATATGTGCAATTAGCGGGTGATGACATCAATATGGACCTTGCTTTTAATACCCCTCAAAATGATTTTAAAAGCTTGTGGTCAATGATCCCCAATGCTTATATAGAAGGATACGAAGATGTTAAGGCAGATGGCAAATTCACACTTGATGGAGCAGTAAAAGGTACCTATAGTGGTGTGACAGAATCCTATCCTTCTTTTCATGCGGCACTTACTGTAGGTGGTGCTAATGTTCAGTATCCCGGACTTCCACTTGGCATTAACAATATTAATACGGATGTACAAATCAAAAGCCCTAGTAGTGATTTTGATGATTTAACAGTTGATGTGCCTCGCTTTAGTATGAAACTGGGTGATAATCCTTTTGATGCCAGTTTTTATTTGAGGCACCCTATTTCAGATCCTGATGTCCGTGCAAGTGCGAAGGGAATAATTGATCTGGCAGATATCAATAAAGCATTTCCTGTAGAAGGTATAGATGAACTAAGTGGTATTATCAATGCGGATGTAGACGTCAATACTCGCCTTTCTTATATCGAACAGGAAGCCTATGAAAAAGTAAATATGGCTGGTGAGATTAGTTTAAAACAAATGGTATACCAGGGTGAAGGGCTTCCCAAAGTACTCATCAATTCTCTACAGGCAGCCTTTACCCCACAAAGCGTTAATATTCCAAGTTTTGATGGTCAATTAGGGCAAAGTGATATTCAGGCCAGTGCTTCTATTAATAACATTTTGGCTTATTTCTCTCCTGAGAAAACCATGTATGGAACATTAGAAATGACTTCCTCTTATTTTAATGCTGATGAGTGGATGACTTCTTCTGAAACAACAGGAAATACAGAAGCCAGTAGTGAAAATGCATCTTATGGAGCTTCCAGCGAGCCAGTTGAAGTCTTTGATCGTTTTGATTTTGCGCTTGACGCGAAAATTGACAAAATCGACTACGATATATATGAAATCAAAAAAGCTGTAGCCATAGGCCATATGACCCCTAACCGACTAGAGGTCAGTAATATTTCAGCCCAAATGGGAGAAAGTGATTTTGCTGGAAATGGTGTAATAACAGGTATTTTCGATTATCTTTTTGAAGACGGCAGCTTAGGTGGTGATTTAAATATCTCTTCCAATAACCTGAATCTCAATCAGTTTATGGAAGGTTATGAAAGTACTGAAGAAACTGCTTCTAGCGGTGGGGATAGTGGCGGAGAAGAAACTTATAGTACGATCCCTGTTCCTGATAATATTGATATGCAGATCAATGCTCGTGTTGGCAATCTTACGTATACAGACATCAATCTAAAAAATGTCAATGGCAGTATGAGTATTGCAGAAGAGGCTATTCTTCTTAATGATGTCACAGCTAATGGTTTGGGAGGTAAATTAGGTATGAGTGGTAGCTACGACACCAAAGACATTGAAAAACCAGCATTCAATTTCAAATACGACCTACAAAGCCTGGACTTTCAAAAAGCATTCAACACCTTTAACACCTTCGAGCAACTGGCTCCTATCGGCAAATACATCAATGGTAGCTTTACAAGTACCATGATTATGAATGGTGCATTAGGGCAAGATATGATGCCAGTAATGGAAAGTTTGAATGCTGAAGGTTTTCTTGAAACACTTAATGGTGTCATTCAAAACTTTGGGCCTACTCAGGCAATAGGAGAAAAACTCAATATCAACGAGTTAAAAAGAAATATCGACATTACGAATACCAAAAACTGGTTTGAAATAGTTGATGGCAAACTCGAGCTGAAAGAATACGATGCAGCAATAGACGATATTAAAATGAAGATTGGCGGAAGCTACAGCCTTGCCAGTTTAATGGATATGGACATCAAAGCTCAAATACCTCGTAAGATGTTAGAAGGCAATGCGATAGGCGCTGCTGCCAGCAAAGGATTAGGACTATTACAGGGTCAGGCTTCTAAATTGGGCATCAATATCAATCAGGGAGAAAATGTAAATGTTCTTATCAATTTAACTGGTGCAATCACAGATCCTAAAGTTGGCATTAAACTATTGGGTATGGATGGCGAAAGTGAAGAATCATCCCTAACTGAGAGTGTAAAAGAAGAAGTGAAAGACGAAGCGAAAAAACAGTTTGAAGATGCCAAACAACAGGCCAAGGATGCTGCTGAAGAAGCCGCTCAACGCACCCGCGATTCTTTAGAAAGACTTGCTGAAGAAGCTGCTAAACGAGCTCGTGAAGAAGCAGAACGCAAAGCAAAAGAGAAACTGGAAGAGGTTGTTGATTCTACTACTCAGAAAAAAATTGATGATGCCCTTGATAAAGTCGGCAAAGATGCTGAAGAAAAAATCAAGGACAATCTTGATAAATGGAATCCATTTAAGAAGAAAAAGGGCGGTGGGAGATAAACTCATTATTTCCTTTTAGCAACTTTCCCCCCTTCATTACAGAGCGGATTATCTTTTTTCGATTATCAGTTTTAAAACATTAAATCATGAATAATCTTAAAAAGATAATCCCCTTGCTATTGACTATAGCAGTTTCGTTTCAATGCAGTGGGCAGGAACTCAAACGAAGAGCTATGCTGGGTATTCGTATGATGCCTCTAAGTGATAGCTTAAGCCAACTTTCTAATTATACTGGAAAAAGTGGCATATACATTGATGCCGTCAACCCAGGTGGAACCCTTGGAAAAATAGGCATAACATCTGGAAGTATCCTACAGCGTATCAATGGTGAAACAATCAATACACTATCCGATGTACACCAAGCCATCTCCAATCTAAGAGCAGATGATAATATTAAGGTTAGTTACTTCAAAGATGGAAGCTCAAAAACGATTACCGGCCGTGCTATAGCAAGACCGATAGAAGCTCACCCCAAAGCGGATGTTCATTACGATGTCGTAGCTTATAAGGACAATCATTTACGCTCGATTCTATACACTCCTAAAAAAGTAGAGAAAGCACCTGTTGTCTTTTATTTACAGGGATACACTTGCCAGTCTATCGAGTATCCGAATGGAAACCCAATGAAAAGCTTAATTGATGATTATATCGATGCTGGCTTTGCGGTATATATGGTTGAAAAACCAGGCTTGGGAGATAGCAATAGTAAAATACCATGTATCGACATTGATTTTCACCAGGAGTTGGAGGCCTTCACACAAGCTTATAAAGCCTTAATAAAAACGCCCAATATTGATGCTGATAATATATTTCTATTTGGCCATTCTATGGGCGGTGTAATAGCGCCATTCCTGGCCCAAGAACTTTCTCCTAAAGGCCTCATCACATTCGGAACAGTAGGCAAGAATTGGTACGACTATATGAAGGATATCTTCACAGAACAGCAGGAGATTTTCAATATTCCTCATGATGAAATTCAGGAAAACCTGAAATCCAACATACCATTTATGACGGATATGATGATCAACAAAAAATCAAATACTGAAATGCTAAATAATCCTACCTACAAGCAGTATTTGATAGATGAGAATATCGCTACTGATTTGGAACGAGGGTACTACATAGGCAGGCATTATAAGTTTTGGGCGTCTTTGGGAGATATAGATATTATGGAAGCCTGGAAAAATGTAACTACTAATGTACTGGTCATGCACGGAGAGTATGACATTCAGGCCATCAATAAAAGATATGCTGAAGCTTTAGTGGATTTGATAAACGACCATAAAGGAAGAGCTGATTTCACGCTTATGAAAGAGACCGATCATCTGTTTTTATCATTCAATAGCATGCAGGAAAATGTAGATATGCTCAATAGTGGCAATTATGGCCAGTATATGAATACAAAAGAGAATTACAATTCCGAGGTAGGTACAGAAAGTATAAACTGGATACGTTCCACAATCAATTAGCATGAAGAAAAATACTTTAAATATCATCATGGCTTTGCTAATGCCACTAGCCGTCTCACCTGCTTGCGCACAAGAAAAATCTGATGAAATGTTTGGTCAATTTAGCAAACGTTTTGTCAAAGGCTACGAAGGTTTGGAAGTACTTCCTCTTCAGATGTCTTATGTAGGCAATCTAAATGGCATTAAAACAAAAGCAGAGGTCACCGCACAAGAAGATTTTTTTAGTGCAATTCAAGATGATTTGGCCCAATTTGACCCAAATAAATTAACAAAACAAGAATGGCTTGACTATCAGATCATAAAATATGAAACGAACTTAAACCTCGAACGCATAAGCCTTGAAAAGGATTGGATATCACGCAAAGCATCCGATCCAGATGATAGTGGCATCTTTCATCAAACTAATGGGAAAGAATGGTATGCTCATTTCCTGAAAAGATGGATAAATGATTCTGCCACTCCTGATGAAATGTTCCGCTTTGGGTTAAGTGAAATAGACAAGGTAAAAACTGCCATGCAAAAGCTTCAGGAAAAATCGGGGCTGTCTCCTGATGAGTTCCAACACAAATTAAAAGAAGCTTCCTTTTTCATTCATACTAAAGATAGTATCCAGGAAGCATATGAAGCATTAAGAATAACTGTCAATCAAAAAGCAAGTAGTTACTTCCCATATGTAGATGAGATTGTAAAAGTAAAAATAGTAAAAAGTACCAATGAAAACTTGAAGCAGGTTCCGGCTTACTACAATGAAGGTACCTTTTTCTATAATTACTTTGATGAACCTTATAATACTAGGCAATTGGGATGGATTTTCCTTCATGAAGCAGTACCAGGGCATCACTATCAATTGATGCTTACTGAAAAAATGCAGCGCTCTGATGTCCAGGATTTGTTCTTTTATCTCGGTTATGTGGAAGGCTGGGGAGCATACATAGAGCAATATGGGAAAGAACTAGGAGCTTATACTACTCTTTATGATGAATATGGAAAATGGGAATGGGATCTGATAAGATCTGTAAGAGTGGCTCTGGATGTTGGTATAAATTACTATGGCTGGGATGATGAAAAAGCGATGCAGTTTTGGCAAGAGCACATTAAAGATCAAGATAAGATTGCCGAACGCGAAATTGCCCGAATGAGAAGGTGGCCTGCACAAGTAATTACTTATAAATATGGGACCGATGTACTCAATGAGCTTAGAGGTGAAATCACAGACTCAAAAAGCCTTAAAGAATACCATACTAAAGTATTAATAAATGGAGATGTACCACTATCTATTTTAAAGGAGATCATTACATCTTAGAACGTGAACTTGTTTAAACTTATAGAACATCCCCCTCAGCCCTGTGAGCAGTTCCCCGAGGGAGCACAGCACTTATACCCCTTTGGATGCTTGCGCTAAAGCTTCAGCCTCAGAGTAAGGGATCGGCAGAAAGCCGGGGGAAGAGTAGATATCAAGGCACTAAAAAGACAATTTAACATTCTGATTTTCAACACCTTAACAAGGATAATTCAGACCAATCCCGTGTTTAAATTTAGTTTTTTGAATAAAAAAAGGAAATATGAAACGAATAATAGTATTAATATGCGCCCTGATCATTGCACTAACAGCAAATGCCCAAACAACTCAGGATGATTACCTAAAAAAGGTTACTACTATAGACAACACAATTCATGCTCTTTATGATGTCATTTCCGGGCCTAAAGGACAGCAACGTGATTGGGACTTTCTACGCTATCTGTTTCATTCAGAAGCAAAATTAATGGCATCAGGTAAAAAGAAAGATGGTAGCTATGGCATTAGGCACCTCGGTATTGAGGAATACATTGAAAGCTCAGGAAAATGGATGCTGGAAAATGGCTTTTTTGAAAACGAGTTGCATCGTGTGACGGAGCAATTTGGCCAAATAGCCCATGTCTTTTCTACCTATGAATCCTTTAAAAGTGAATCCGATGAAGCCCCCTTTATGCGTGGCATCAATAGTATACAATTACTCTTCGATGGTGAACGCTGGTGGGTATTGAGTGTCTATTTCACACAGGAGACACCCGATAATCCAATTCCTGAAAAATATCTGCCTAAACCCTAATTGTTTTGAAATATGAATGTTCTTTCAAAAAGCAGGAAGTATTTCCTGCTTATTTTTCTTGTATGCCTTTCATCCATTATAGTATCTGCCCAAAGCTTACAAAAGCTCTATGAATCTTATGAAGAGCATACAGCTCAGGAGGATTGGAAATCGGCAACAAAGGTTCTGGATTCTCTTTTAATCTCAGACCCTAACAACAATTATTGGCTGATTGATAAAGCCAAAATGGAATCTCTTTTGAATCATAAAGAAAATGCAATTGAATATGTTTCCAAAGCAATAGCCAATGGATATTGTGATGTGGGTTATCTAGGCCAATCCAGTGATTTTGAAAACATTCAGCAAGAAGAAGAATTTAAAACCAGGGTCAAAGCATTAGAACATCATATTTTCCAGTATAAATTAACCAACAACACTCAGGAGATTGTAATAGACGTTCCACCAATGCTGGAATGTTATGTGATCATGCTCTACCTTGGCAATCCTAATCATCCTTTAGTAAACTCCAGAAAACAGCACTTCTACTTTAAAGCTATCGATAAATATTTTTCAGCATTTAAAAACCACCCTTCGCTTTTAGCGCTGAAAAAACAATACCCTGGCAGTAAAAAAGAATGGATCAACAATTTGCGAGCACATCACAATTTAAGGACACTGTACTATTATGATAAACTGGATATCAATAAGATAGTAAGGTTTCCGATAGAAAAAGATGCACTATTAGCACAACTGGTAAAAGATTTTGCGGAAGCAACTAACTTCAAGCAGTTCTATAAAGAAAATACCGAGTTTTACGAGGCGATGAAAAAAGTAATGATCACCAACTATTCTTTTGGAAGCAAAATCATTCCTTTTTTTAATGACAATTTTGAACAGCAGATCAACCGCTTCAATATCTACTTTTCACCCATCTACGGAGGTTGGCAACACGGGCCTAAGGCCGAACTGGACAACTACCTGGAATGCTTTTATTTTGGTGGGATAATGTACACCAACAAAAAGCGTTTCTACTACCCTGATGTAAATTTACTATTCACATTTATCACAGAATTTGACCACACTCCTATCAATGCACTTTCTGCCACTTATTCAGAAGACTTGTTAAAATATAAATCTAAAACAAGTAAGCTAAATAATACAGGGCATGTCTCCTATGGTAATATAGTATCAACTATTAATGAATACCTGACCTGGGCATTTGCCCTGCATTATTTTTATGAGCATACACCCAATGAATATGACGAACTGAAATCCAGAATTGTGCATACCATGGAAAATGGAAGGGGTTTTATCAAATTTAATGATTTCATGCTCTTCTATGAACAACAGTATATGCACAATAGAACACAATACCCTATAATGAAGGATTTTTACCCCGAAATTCTTAGGTGGTTAGAAGAGCTTTAGCCAAAATTAACCTGCTGAGCGTTTCCTGCGCTTGGCTGCCTTTATATTATAACGCAATAGCAAACTAAAGGCCATATTAATTTCTGGTGGATCATAAGCTCTTTCTATTTTTCTTTGATGTTCTGGCAAATCTGGTCGCTCTATTTGAACGGAACCAAAATCTGCCACCAAAATATTGGGAATAACCTTAAAGTCTAAAGTTATTTTTTTAGAAAGCTGAGCTGTTAACATGGGGATCAATGCGACTTCCACAATCAACAACCTGGTATTTATAGGATATTCTCTTGTAGTATAAGGTGTATGCTTAAACCTGTAATAAGTAGTTTCTATTCCTCCGCTTAGGCCAAAACGGAACCTGGACCTTTTACTGTCACCAAAATATCCACCGAACTCATATCGTGTTCCAATTGCGAAAGACTGTTGTTCATAGCCCAACGCTATTTCTGATAATCGATCTAAAGAATCAGGATATATATAAGTAGCTATTTGGCTAGACTTTTGCCCAATCAGCCTAGTCAGGGTAATATCTTGGAAGATATTTCCTTTTAGTATCTGAATATTGGCACCAATACCGACTAATTGGGAAGGCATTTGGATTAAATTCTCTTGATCAATAATAATCTTTGCCCCTTCCTGCACTTTGAAAGTTCCAGAAGTAGATGTCAGATACTGTAATATCAACTTATTCCCCGAAGTATTGAACTGCCTGGAATAGGAGTACTTTTCTATCGGTGAGTAATAATTAAAAGTAGTAGCCACATTAATAGCTGTACTATATTTTCCTTTTTTCTGGGCTAAAAGCATAAAAGGAATAAGCATATAAATGCATACGAGAAAGCCAAACTTGTTCATTGAGCACGTTTTAATTTTAAAAGCCCAAATTTACAAAAGCAGGCATAAATTAACAATACATTGAAGTAGTTTAAACTTACAGAATATCTTTCTCTGTCCTGCAGACAGCTCTCCCAAGGAAGCACAACATCTATATTACTCTCTCTATTTGTACTTCCTGATCTCACTGCTTATGGCTTTACTGTTTTGACCTTTGGTAAGCAGAAGGGCTCATGCCTGTTATCCTCTTAAATGCGGCATTAAAAGTAGAAGAGGACTGAAACCCACATTCGTACATCACTTCTTTGATAAGTAACTTTTTACGAGAATCCGCCAACAATTGTTTTGCTTCTTCTATGCGAAAGTGATTGATGAAATCATTGAAATTTTTGTTGGCATTTTCATTGATGACTTGTGATAATATCGGACGAGACAGGTTCACCAGACTGGCCATTTCTTCTAATGATAATATGAACTGCCGATAAGGCTTTTCTTTTTCGATATAAGCGATCAGGCCTGCAAATAGTTGTTTACTTTCTTCGACTGAAAGCTTGGAGTTTTTGTACTTGTTTTTCTTGATTAGTGCAATTTCAATATCTTCTTTTGATACACCAATTACAACGGGAGTCTGCAAACTCTTGTATATGAGAAAATTTACAAATAGCAGCATACTCAAAAAAGAAACCAGCACTGTAAATTCATAAAGCATCCCCAGGTTTACAAAAATAGCAATAGATTCCACTCCTAAACTTGCGAAGTAAAATCCTAAAATGATCAGTTCATATTTAAGCCATTTTAAATTGAATTTGTCAAATGAAGATTGTGTCAAAAGGATGGTATGATGGAATTGATTGATCTCTCGAATGGATAAAAAGAGGTAGTAGTAGCAATAAATGAAAAGAGGGATAACCAGGTATTTTTCAAATAATACATATTTTGTATCATCAGTTAACCAATAAAAGCATAATCTGGAAATTACAACAATTGCAAAGCCCGTAAAATGACGAAGTTGTGTTCTTTCAAACCTAAAATGACGATTCACTACTCCTTTTACATACAAAAACTGGAGCGACGACAGCAATGCTACATATTCAAAATAAAAATAGGGAATTGGAAAATTTAACCATCGGTCTCTCAAAAAAAGGTTGACTACAATCAAGATTAAAACAGCAAGAAAACCCGTCAAAAAAATATCTGCTTTCTGCCTTTGTTTTAACATCAGAAACAAACAATAAGTGACTGTTTGAGAAAACAGCGCAAAGCTTATGGTTTCGAATAAATTGAATGTAGGCATAGATTCTTCTTAATGCTAATGAGATTGAAGAAATGAGGTTTAAAGGTAAACACGACACATCCAATTTAGGCTCAATTGGATTGGTTTTCACAAAAACACATTGAAAGCTATGCCGAGATGATAATTCGGGCATTCCGAATTTCCTATTTCGGAACGATGGTTGCCTTTCAATCCTGAAGTTTGATTTTATTTAATCACCTAACTTATTTAAAATGATAAAATCAAGCCTGGTCCATGCTCTTTACAAATTGACCTTATTCCTGGTCGTAATTCCTTGTGTTACTTCAGCTCAGACAACAGAAGTATCAGGACAAATCCTGCCAGGAAAAAGTTATCCTCTAGAGCTTTGGACTTATAATCTTGAAACAAATAAATATCAATTTGAGAAAAAATTGGAGCTAACAGAAGATGGAGCATTTCACTTTGAGATACCTAAAACACCCAACCTATACAAATTATGGTTGTCGGGAAAAGGGCTTGTTTTTGTGAATGATCATGACGAGCATATCCAAATTCATATTGATCTAAAAAACAGTGCATCTCCTTTTAAAATCGAAGGGTCGACCGCTAGCAATAATTTGCTGGACTATATGATTACAGTTGAAGCATTGCAAGAAAAATATTTAAAGCCTTTGGAACCTAAATTGAAAAAAGCTATGAAAACGAAAGATGAGGCTCAAATAGCGCAGATTGAGAAAAAATATCAGGAAAATAAGGCATTGTTTGTTCAAACGCTGGATAAAAAGATCAGCAGTATGGGATCTTCTCTTGGCGTTTATGCGATTATCCGCACATTGGATTTTAATAAGTATCTGAGCAATATAGAGTCATGGTATAACACCTTTGAGTCGGATAGGCCAGATTCACCATTTACAGCGGGATTACAAAAAATGATTGTAGCTGCCAGAAAATTACAGGTAGGTAGTAAAGCTCCTGAATTTGAGCTAAGCGTTTATGAAAACGAACACGCTCATAAGTTATCAGATTTCAGGGGGCAAATGGTGTTCATCGATTTTTGGGCTTCCTGGTGTCTTCCCTGTAGAAAAGAAAATAAGGTACTAAAAGAAACCTATGATCAATTAAAAACGAATGGTATCCGTATTTGGAGTATAAGCACTGATCAAAAAGAAAAAAAATGGAGAATGGCCGTAAAAAAAGATGAATTACCCTGGTTACAGTCCTGGGCTGGCCAGTCAAAGATTGATGAATTATATCAGGTAGTTAGTCTGCCTACCAACTTTTTAATTGATGAAAAAGGGAAGATTATCGCTAAAAATTTGTCGGCAAAAGAATTGTTGGATTTCAGTAAAAAACAATGAAGTTGTTTAAAATAAAGAGTGGAGGCCTACTTCCTCAATAAGCATATCCCAATTTCTCTGCTTAGCTCCAATACTCCAATGGCATGAGTATTCGGGATCAATATTGATTTTGTGAAGCTGCCACTCTTTATCTTTAACGCTTGCACTATTTTTTTTCAAATGCACTTCCTGCAAAGACACATTCAGTCCTTCTCCACTTGCCTTTAATACGGCTTCTTTTTGTGTCCAGAAGGTAAAAAACGCTTCCTCAGAATTGGATGATGTTTGTATTCGGCTCCATTCCGAATCTGTCATATACCTTTTAAACCCTTTCAAAGAAATGGCTCTAATCTTTTCGATGTCTACACCAATTTTCCCTCTATTAGTTATGGCACAAACTACATACTCTCCGGAATGCGAAAGATTAAAATCTACAGGTAAAGAAAAATAAGGCCTGCCATAATTGGTGTATTGAATAGTTTCCATTACTGCTTCTGTTGAATAATTAAACAGCTCTAATCCCTTTTGAAGTAAAAGCTTTCCTATCAGCGACATTTGGGCATCTCGCTTAAAACTAAAGCCTTCTACTTTTTGTCGTATTAAACCAGGAACCCTTTGTAATAATTTTTGATATGGATCATCTGCCATTATCTCTTCCAGTCTAGCGTATTGGATATATACCATGTAGAGATTAGATTATTCATTTTGATACAAAATATAACTATTATTCATTCGGTAAAATAACTAGGTATCAAAGTGAGCGTTAATAAGCCTACTGTAAAGTTATGGCTGGAATAACGGCCTACCAGATCTCATAATCTCACATGTCACTCTTCATTGATTATCTGATTGAGTGGTATATAGTGCAAAGAATTTATTGTGTTCAAAGTATCTTCATAACAAATGAAAATATTTTCGCTTTGGGAAAAACCTGCTTCTTTAAGTTCAGTAATAAAATCATCTAAAAATTCTCTTTGAGAAAAAATGAAGATTTTTTTATCTGCCTTAACTGCATATCGATGCAAACGAGACAATCCTCCTAATCCTAGATGTTGATCTCTAATACTTATTAGCTTATATCGCTTCCATCTATGAGCGTTTTCATATTTCGCATACTTTCTAGTAAACAATATCAAACTTTCTTTATCTATAGTAAAAGATATTTTTCCTAATAAACTATCTCGGATACTCGGAAGCTCCATTCTATCTTGGAATGGTGCACTAGCTAAAAATTCTAATTTTTCATTCCTGCTTTCTTCTTCAATCTTATGCCCTATGAACATTACACTTTGATATGTACCATCATTAAAAATCAGTTTCAGGGTATCATCTATAATATTGTATATGAAATATTGGTCTTCATTATCTGAAGAAAAATGCAAGCGCTTAAGCTTGGGATCAACTGAAAATGCCCAACCATTCAGAAAAAAGCTTCCTGGATTCCATATTCCTTGATTATTTTCTATTTCTACAAAAGAAAAAGGATAACCAAAATTCAGTTTAATGGGGGAAGATTTTGCCCATTCAAAAAAAGTTTCATCTGAACTTGGCAACTCTACCTCTTCTAGATAAGGTAGAAAACCAGCCCCTTGAAGTTCCAAATACCAGATCCCATCTAAGGTATTTTGCCTGGCAGGATTACAAGAAAGAATAATTAAACATAAACCATAAACAATGAAAAAGTGGAGTGTGCGCATCATAGAGATTTTATATTCATAACAACTAAAATGATGACTTTATGTCTTCACCTTAGTAGTTTGACTATCCCTAATTTACAAAAATCAATCTTTTGTTCTCCACTCACATATTAAAAACTCCAATCTCGCTTCCAAACGTCAATCAAGTCAAAGCTGATTTTAAAAGACTGGTCAGGTTTACGGTTATTGCCATCTGCAAAGACACCAAAGACACCTACACGAAGGCGACGGCGTGGCCCTAGTTTGAACACACGCTCCAGGCCTGCAAAGAGTTCCTGGTGGCGGTAATTACCATCTTGCAACCAAAGGAATCCACCTCCTGCTACCGTCTTAATCCTTGTCTTTTTCAGCAAAGGAATATTATTGATGATTGCACCATTGAAGTGGTGGATATAATGGAATTCAAAATGAAGGTTTGTGGTAGATAATGAAGTATCCAGCATTTGGAAAGACTTCAATGGATGAGAATAAAGAATAGGATCGCTTTCGCGGAAACGCTTCCAGTCGACAAAACGAAGGTCATCCGTATTAATAAACTGTCCCATTTGAGCTCTGTAGTGAGAATTGCCCAGGGCACCAAAGATAATATCCTGCTCAACAGCTGCTTCTACATAATCAAAGCGAATATCACTACCTAAAGCCTTATCCCAACCTCGGCGATGCTGAATGCTGAAGGTAGGCCATTTGCTTCCTAAAATTACTTTCCGGTTAGGTTCCCGCATATAACGCTGCCCCGGTGTATAGCTAATAATATTGGTAGAAATAAAGGCCTGATAACGGTCAAAATCCAGCAATTCATCCTCATCTGTAATAACCCCATCAATAATAGAGCCTACATCATAACCAGTAATTGGCTTTCTGTCATTTATTTCAAATTCAGAAAATAAATGTAAGCCGTTGAGTATTTCTATCTGATGTCTTACACGGAATGCATCTCTTAAGATATAATTGCTGGGGCGTAGCAAATTCAGATAGGCGTCATATTGATTGACAGATTCAAAGGAACGCCCTCCACTCATAGAAATATCTCCTAAACGGAAGGGATCATATCGGAACCAGGAGCTGAAGTTTCCTTGTATATCTCCATTGCGCAGTCCTATATCAATCGTCCCTGAATTGCTCCATATCCTTCCATTCTGATAACGCTTGAAGCGGGACAAATAAGGGCCTACTCTCCAGCCTCCTACCGGGCTAAAATCTATCATGGATGCCAATGCTCCTACATAAACATAGGACTCGTCTCTCCAGTCACGAAATCCAACCCCATCCCATGCTACTTCCAGAAGGCTAATACGGTTGAAGAGATGTTCTATACTATCTTTAAACTCAGGGCTATTATGCACTTTGCGAATACTATCCCTTAGATGTACCATTTTAGCCTCACGTTCTGCCAATTTTTCTGTACGAGTACCTGCCCAATAAGTACCGTCACGCTCATAAGCTTCCTGGGTAGTCACAGATACTTCATTGCCAAAAAACTTATCGGGAAAATTGTAGTTATGCTCGTAGTTGGAATAACTCAGAATAGTAGAAGCCTTGAAACTTTTCTTCTTACCGCGTTTATTCGTATAATGAAATGCCAGCCGGTCTACGATCCACAAGCTGTCCTGTATTTGAGTATAAGATTGTTCTATACGAAAATCATCAGCTATCAATAAAGTTCCCACAGGTAAATCCAGTTCCAGTTTATGGATGGTCCATTGTTCTTCATTGATCCAAATAGTGCCTTTTACAGTAGAGTTACCTTCCTTTCTGGGTATTACTTTGATTTGGCTGATAAATTCCCCATCGATATACTTGCTTTCTATCAATTTGTACTTGTAGGAAAGAATAGCATTATTGCTAAGTGGAGAAATTACAGGAGCATCTGATATACCTGGAAGGTGAACCAGATTACGATAGAAATTAAAATCGGTTTGAGCAAAAACGGGTATGAATAGTCCTTTTGTATGCCCATACGTCTGATAAGCAGTACGCTCTTCTTTATAGCTTCTTGGATATTGGTAGTTCAGGGTGGCTTCCATTTCTACCATATTCAGGTTTTGTAGCAACTCCTGATTTGCTGCTGCCTGTTCGGCAAATGGGTCCGCATTCGGAACAGAGATATCTACTTCTGCTTTCTGCGGCTCTGCTTTTAGTTTTTCCTGTCTTTCTGTTTCTTCTACTGCTTTAAGATAAACCTTTGTCTTATAACTTTTAGCCGCTTTAAGCTGGCGTTCCTTGTGCTCTATAACATTCTTGATGATGCCAAAAGCAGGGTCTTTGTCACTCGCATTTACAACAATTTCCTGTAGCTCTACAGCAGAAGTACTTAAACGGATACTTACCCAGGCGGTATCACTTGTTAGTAAGACTCGTTCAGAGATACTTTCGTATCCAAGGCTGGAAAATACCAGATTATACTCTCCTTCCACATCAAGAGGTAAGGTATAATACCCCTCTCCATCACTGGTTGTACCTGTCTGTAATTGAGTAACATAGATATTAGCAAAAGGTACTGGTTCGCTAAATTCATTTGTAATGCGGCCAGTAATTACTTGTGCCTGTAAAAAATAGAGGTTGCAAAATAAGAATAGCAGTGTGGTTAGTATTCTTGTTGAGCTTAATTTAAACTGTGGTGTTAAAGTCATTTGTCTTATCGGGCTTTGTTCTCACACTTGTGACGGCATAATAACGTGCATGGATACACTTGTGATGCCATATTTAAAAAGTTTATGTTTTTGATAACAGTTTTCTTAAAAAACGTGCCATTTTTATAAAAAACATAACATTAGTGAACACTATGTTATAAAACAAAATTATTGGATTAGCATGATGAAAAAATAAAAGAAAGATCAAAGATATTTAAGAACATGAAGTGGTTTAAATTTTTCTTATTGAAGCACTAAAAAACAGGACATTAAATCACCTTTTTAGCACCTTAATATTTACTCCTCCCCCGGCTTTCAGCCGCCCCCTTACTCTGACGCTGAAGCTTTAGCGCAAGCATCCAAAGGGGTATAGGTGCTGTGCTCCCTCGGGAGAGCTGCCCGCAAGGCTGAGGGGGAAGGTTATATAAGTTTAAATACGTTCTAGGAGAGGTTATGCTGGCATTTCTAAGTAAGTGAACACAAAAATCAGGAGTCAAGTTGGTTTGCATATAAACGCGAGAGGCCGCTATTACATCATAGATATCTCCATCATTGCGCTGCTAATTATTAATTGCTTTAAACGCTCCTGTTTCTTCAAAATCACGGAAATCAACAGCACTCACACCAGATACTCCCTGCTCAGCCATATACACTCCATAGATAGTATCAACAGCAGCCATAGTGAGTTTATTATGCGTCACGATAATAAACTGAGAGTCTGTTGAGAATTTTTTAATAATGCGGTTAAACTTCTCAATATTGGCATCATCCAGTGGAGCATCTACTTCATCAAATATACAGAAAGGAGCTGGTTTAAGTAGATACAAAGCAAAAAGCAATGCTGTAGCCGTTAATGTTTTTTCACCACCTGATAATTGGCTGATTGTCTGTGGGCGTTTACCTTTAGGCTTTGCGACAATTTCTATTTTAGATTCAAGAGGGTTCTCCGGTTCAAGCAACAACAAATCACAAGTATCATCTTCTGTGAAAAGGCTTCGAAAGACGTCAATAAAATAAAGACGGGCCTTTTCAAATGATTCTATAAATTGGACAGTAGCTGTTTCTTCTATTTCTTTGATGGTTTCTTCCAAATCAGCTTTCGCCTGAAGGATATCATCTCGTTGCGTGGTAATATTGTCATAGCGTTCTTTCATCTCATCATAAGCCTCTACTGCCATGGGGTTAATCTCTCCATAATTTTCCAGTCGGCTACGCAAACGATCAACCTTTACTTCTATTTCTTCAACTGGTATATCTGTTTCTGGTTCTTTGTTGATGATATCATTAATATCTACATTGAATTCTATTCGAAGACGCTGAGCTACGGCACTGATTTCGTATTTTACATCATTGGCTTTGTCTTTCAGGTTGTTTACCAATATTTGTGCATCCTGGCGTTGTTTATTAAGCTTACGCAAACGATCTTCCAGTTCATTGATACCTCCGCGAGCCTGGAAATAAGCTTGCTCTGCTTCTGATAATAATGAGCTATACTGTTTGCGTTCTTCGTAGGCCGTTTGCAATTTTTCCGTAAGGGCATCCACCTGATCCTGCAATTGTTTAATTTCAGCTTGTGTTCGTTGCAGTGATTGTTCATTGGAAATAATGCTCGTCTTGCTTTCCTGCAATTGTTTTTCGCGAAAGCTCAATTCCCGCTGTAAAGCTCCCACCTTATTTTGTTGGCGAATAAACTGAATATTCTTTTCATTAAAAGCAGTGGAAACAGCACTCAGTTGTTCTGCTACTTGTCTATAGCTTATATCCGTATTAGCAATCCTGTCTTTGACAGCCTGAACCTGAATATTTTTATCTTTAAGCCCCCTTTCTATTTCTTCGTTTTGTTCCTGTAGCTTCTTAATTCGATCCTGTATCTGTTGCTGATTGTTAACCGCATCCTGTATGAAATTTTCAAAATTTTCAAGGCGTGCAGACAGAGAAGCTTTTTCTTGTAATAAGCGGTTTAGTTCATTGCGTGTATTCTGTATTTGAGCAGGAGTACGCTGAGCTTTAAGATTTTCAATTATTGCTTTAAGATTAAAGAAATCTGTTGACAGCCGATTCTCTTCACGTTCCAATTTTCGGATGTTGCTATCCAGTACTTCCAGGTTTTTCTTACGCCCAATTTTTTTCCCTTCAAACAAGCCAATAGATCCCCCCGAAACACTGTACTTCCGCTGAATAAAACGACCACTTCTGGAAAGCAGTGTATAATTACCATCCTGCAATTGTCCTTGTATATCGTCTTTATTTGTTATGAGCACATTTTCCAACAGATGAGCACAAAGATTACGATAAGAAGAATCTGTTTCTACTAAATCTATAGCTTGTAAAGTATCTGGCAACAAAGCCATAGGAGCCACATAATCCTTGAATGCGCTCAACAAAAAGAAATTTGCCTTACCTTTTTGGGTTTTACTCAACAATTGAATAGCACGATAAGCAGCCTCTAAGTCTTCTACCACATAATAATTCAGATAGGGTTCTAAATAATTTTCTATTGCTACCCTATATTCTTCTTTCACATAGATCAGGTCGGACAACAAAGGAGTATCCTTATTCCATTCTGGAGATTTGGTGGTACTTAAAAAGCGGATAGACTCTGGAAAACCTTCCAGATTTTCCACCATACTCTTGGTCAGTTTATATTCATTTCGTTGGGCATCCAGGCTTCGATTTACTGTAGTACGCTTTTTATTAAGTGCTTCTAAATCCTGCTCTGCATGCTCCAATTGAACTTGTCGGTCTTCCTCTGCTTTTTCCATTGCTTCAATAGCTTCCGACTTTTGCTTAGTTTCCGCCTCTAAGGCATTCATTTTATCGTTTAAGCTTACAACCTCTTCTTTTCTATTGGCAATGGAATCTTTACTGCGTTTTAAATCTTGCTCTAATCCTTCTATTTGGTTGGCATTGATCGCCTTATGCTTTTCCAATTCAAATGCCTGGCGCTCTAGCTGTTGCTGTTCCTTAACAACCTCATCCAGGCCTGCTTTTAATGCACCATGGCTTTCTTTTATCTTAGCTTGTTGTTCTTCTGCTTCGTCAAGTGCGTTCTCAAATTCTGCTTCTATTCTTTTTTCCGCATTCAGCTCTTGTCTATAGTGTTCTATATCTTGCTCTAACTGAAGAATACGCGAACGTGCAGCTTCTATATCCCGAGATAGCTTAGTTGTATTTTCTTGCTGAAATTGTTGCCGCTGCTCCAACATCCTCTTATCGTTCTCCATTCCCCGAAGGTTGCCTACCAGAGAATTGAGCTCTCGCTGACGATCAGATAAAGCTTTTTCTTTATCCAGATTGGCTTTGCGTTCTTTTTCTAAGGTTGCTTCTGCTTTATTGCTATCTACTTCCAACTGTCTATAACGATCTTCCTCCGTTTGCAGCTTAGCCCTTACTTCATTCTGTTTATTTTTAAGACTACTGACCTTTAAGATAGCAAGGTCGGTGCTTAATTGTTTATACTTCTCTTTAAGTTCAAAATATTTTTTGGTCCGCTTTGCCTGTTTTTCCAGTGACTTGAGATTACCGTCTATTTCGAAAAGTAAGTCTTCTACTCTTTCCAGGTCAGTAGTAGTACTTTTAAGCTTATTAAGTGTTTCTCGTTTGCGCACTTTATACTTGGATATCCCGGCGGCTTGTTCAAACATTTTTCGGCGGGAGTTATCCTTATCAGAAAGAATATCATCTACCATTCCCAATGCGATAATAGCATAGGAGTTTGAACCTATTCCTGTATCCAAAAATAAAGAAGTGATATCTTTTAAGCGGCAGGTCACCCCATTCAGGCGATACTCACTTTCCCCACTACGATAAAGCATTCGGGTAATCGTCAGTGTATGGTATTCGGTAGGAAGCAGGTTTTTAGTATTCTCAAAAGTAAGAGAAACGGATGCAAGTCCGCCTGCTTTTCTCTTTTTTGTTCCGTTAAAGATTACACTTGACATGGAATCAAGGCGTAATTCGCGGCTCTTCTGTTCACCTAGTACCCAACGAATAGCATCTACGATATTGGACTTACCAGAACCATTAGGGCCTACGATCCCTATGACATCCTCACTGAAGTTGATGACTGTTTCGTTGGCAAAACTTTTAAATCCTTTTATCTCGAGCTGCTTCAATCTCATAGCTCGCAAAAATAATAATGTTCTGGTAAATGATGGCGATTTTTTTAACGCCTATCGTGTTTAGTGCTTATAATCAGGTTTCTGCTCTTCACTATAACCTTAAAGTGATGCAGTTATTTATAATCAATAAATTTATTCCAGTTTTTTTTATCTGAACGCTCCAGATAGTCTTTTTCAAGAAGTTCCTGTTCTTGCAGGCTCATCGGTTTGTGTTGGTCATACATACTAGCAGCCTGACGTTGCCTAAGCGCTTCGTACAAACTTACTGCACAGGCAACTGAGATATTTAAACTTTGAACCATCCCCATTTGAGGGATAATAAAGTTGCCGGTAGCATAACTCAAAGCTTCCTGGCTTAGGCCATCATGCTCATTGCCAAAAAGTAAAGCAACTGATGAGGTGAGATTTAATTCATAGAGCGATTTGGCTGATTCTCCCAGATGGGTAGCCCATATATTGCTATAATGTCGTTGCACATGTTCAAAACAAGCATCAACATCTCTATACAAATGAATATCTAGCCACTTGCGCGCCCCCGAACTACTCCGGCGTCCCATCTCTATCCGTTCTTCATCCAAGTGTTTTTCGGTATAAAGTATGAATATTTCACGTACCCCAACAGAATCACAAGAACGCATTACCGCTCCGATATTATGAGGGTCATGAACATTCTCCAGTACTACCGTCAGATTCTGTCTTCTTGCAGCAACTGATTTAAGCCGCTCTATTCTTTCCTGTCGCAATAATTATATTATTCTGTGTTCAGTTTTCTAGTACTTCAGCAGGTAGTATCCTTTCAGCAGATGCTTCTCTTTTATGATTAATTTCGGATATTGGATTTCGGATTCCGGTTATGAGAAATTGTGCTACACTCCGCCTTCTTAATAATTTCCAGTATAAAATCACAAAGCGAAATATCACCTATCTTTCTAACCAAGCACACTACTCACTATATCACCACTCACCTATCACTCCTCTCTTACTCCGTCGGTTGAAATTGATAATTCTGAAATTTAAGGATATGGACATATTTATTCTCAAAGCGTTCAATAGGAGCATTTTCTATAGCAGTAGTACCAACCTTAGCTACGCGCTCAAAATCAAATTGAGTATGCAACATTTTCATTGGATCTTGTTCCATGTAGTATTGGAACTTAGTACCATGTTTATTAATCATCTTGCCAAAATACTTCATCACATCATAGCCTAGAAATGCTTCTGTACGAGGCGTAATTCCATATCTATCAAAAAAGCGGCTGCGGAAAAACTGGATATCTGTATCATAATAGTCCAGATAAGTATCAGCACTAACATGAACATTCAATGATTCATAAAGCTCAAAGTCAATGCGATCGTACTCCATCCACTGTGGCATACCATAAACCACGATATTACTGTTTAAGCCTTTAGCAACCTTGGCGTACGCTAAAAAAGAGTAGATGAAATTTTCGTTTGACCAGGAAGGAACAATAAATATGACCGTCTCTCCCGGGCTAACAAATTGGGCAATATCCATGCTACTATAGTCACCGCTATCATTATCTTCAATAAGATACTCTTCCAGGCGCACACTGTCATTTCGAGTACCTTCCAAAAGGTAGTTCTCCTCCTGGAAATAGGCAAATCGAGCTTTTTCAGCTGGTTTATCTCTGGCTACTAAAACAATCCTGTTGCCTTCATAATTTTGACGGGCATGTCTCATTATAGCTTTACAATGTGATTGCAGTGTAGGACTAACCTGAATATAATTAGGATTATTGTTAGAGATATTTGAGGATGCAGTATGAGGAGAGATATATGTGATGTTATTGCGTTTAGCAAATTCAGCTACCATGCGCACATTATCCGAACGATAAGGCCCCAATATCATATGTGCATTGAATAATTCCGTTCTTGTAGATAATAGGCTCCCTACCCTACGCTCATTAGCCTTGCTATCCATCACCGTCACATTGAGCTTAATGCCCTCTTCATTCAATTCATCCAGTGCCATTCTTACACCACCATAAAAGCCCAGTGCCCAGTATGAGTTGTCATATATTTCAGAGCTTAATGGGTTAAAACGGTCTGTCAAAAATGGGAGCATTATCGAAATATCATAAGCTGTATAATACTCTGTACCATAATCTCCACGATCTATCAATTCCGATGGATTACCACTTTCTTCTTCTACCTGAGCCGTTTGAGTCTGAATAGGTGGAATAGAATCAGTAGGAATGTTTTTCCATTTGATTGTATCCATCAATTCTACTGGTGTTTCTTCGACAATCACCAGGGTGCCCGTTTCAGGGTCATAGACTTTTTTACCGGGAATGGGATCTAGCTCTTCCTTATTAGGAGAAGGTTCTTCACCTGCCTGGGCTTTGCGAAAAAGCTCACAGGAAGACAACAGCGTGCCCAGCGCAAGAATGAGTAAGATACTACTCCCATTCAATCGTAGCTGGTGGCTTGGTGCTAATATCATAGACAACTCTGTTTATTCCTTTTACATTATTAATGATTTCGCTGGAAACGGTGGCCAGAAAATCATGAGGTAGCCGACTCCATTCTGCAGTCATACCATCTCGGGAATCAACAGCTCTTAAAGCTACCGTACGCTCATAGGTACGTTCATCCCCCATTACCCCTACAGATTGGACAGGCAACAAAATAGTACCTGCTTGCCAAACATCATCATATAATCCAAACTTCTTTAGATTATCAATATAAATTGCATCCGCTTCTTGCAGCAATGCTACCTTTTCAGGAGTTATATCTCCTATTATACGTATCCCTAAGCCCGGTCCAGGGAAAGGGTGCCTACGCAGTATATCTCCAGGTACCTCTAATTCTTTACCAACTTTTCTTACTTCATCCTTAAAGAGCATACGCAAAGGCTCGACTATCTTTAACTTCAAAATATCTGGTAGCCCACCTACATTGTGATGCGATTTGATCGTCACTGAAGGCCCATGAACAGATACAGATTCAATCACATCAGGATATATTGTTCCTTGCCCCAACCATTTGATATAACGATCCTCCCCTTCTAATTCATGTGCTTTCTTCTCAAAAACTTCAATGAAGACTCGTCCAATAATCTTTCGTTTTCCTTCAGGATCACTTTCTCCCTCCAGCTCTTTATAAAAAGCTTCTTTAGCATCCACTCCTACTACATTAAGCCCCATATCTTTATAGGAGTGTAGCACTTCTTCATATTCATTTTTGCGCAACAAGCCGTTGTCGACAAATATACAAATCAGTTGGTTACCAATAGCAGCGTGTAGCAAACTCGCCGCAACAGTAGAATCAACCCCTCCTGACAAGCCCAATAAAACATGATCGTCTCCGATCTGTTCTTTTAATTCTTCTACTGTATGCTCTACAAAAGAAGCAGGTGTCCATTCACTATGGCAGCCTGAAATATCTTTAACGAAGTTCTTTAACAACGTCATCCCATCAAGGCTATGCGATACTTCAGGGTGAAATTGTATGCAATATACTGGATGCTCAAATACGCCTTCTTTGGCTTTAAAAGCAGCAACATCAATACTTTCTGTACCCGCCAGCAATTCAAATTGCTCTGGTAGTTCCATGATTGTATCACCATGAGACATCCATACTTGTGATTCCTGAGGCATATCATTTAGAAAAGCATCCTGTTTAAACACACGGCTCAATTGTGCTTTACCATATTCTCGCTTTTGAGAACGTTCTACTTTACCTCCAAAATGCTGTGCTATATATTGTGCGCCATAACAAACACCCAATACTGGACGCTGGCCTATTATTTTATCCAAATCAGTACGCAGCGCCTTTTCATCTGTTACAGAGAAAGGGCTTCCTGACAGGATAATTCCCCGATAGCTATCATCCAGGTCCGGAATTTTATTATAAGGTACAATTTCACTGTACACATTCAGCTCTCGAATACGACGTGCTATTAATTGCGTATACTGTGAGCCAAAATCTAAGATAAGTATTTTCTCGTTCATGCCACAAATATATCTTTTTCGGCAACCATTAATAAGGGTTTCGGAAGTTATGGATATGAGGGATTAGTGTTGTAGGATGTGATCTTTGTATTTTTAACGTTCAAAGTATCACTCTGCAAAAGCAGTAATGGCAAATTGGTAAGTATCCTTAATTTTTAACTCCTCAATATCTGCCTTCCCTTGCTAATTTTTTAAACCACGCCCCGACTTCTTTATTTTTCCGTCTTTGTCCAATTGCTTCATCAATCGATCCAGGATACCATTGATAAAATCTTTGCTTTTATCGGTGCTATATAATTTGGAAATTTCAACAAATTCGTTGAGCGTAACTTTTGTAGGGATAGTAGGGAAGTCCGTCAACTCTGCCAATGCCATTTTTAATAAAATCATATCGATCACAGCAACGCGGTCTGCATCCCAATTTTTGAGGGTTGGCTCAATAACTGCTAAAAGTTCTTCATCTTCATCACATACCTTTCGCAGTAATTTTTCACCAAAATCAGTAACCGTTTCGGGTGTTGGACGATAAGCTTCATAAAATTCTTCATCTAGAGGTAGTGCTTTTAGGGTTTTCTTCATGGCACCAACCACAAGCGAATCATCATCAATAAGATTTGGGAAAACCTCTTCGAGCGCATCCTTAAAAGCTTCCATACCATTCAAATGCTTAAATAAAGCCAATGAGATAGCTTTATGATCTTCATCAGAAGAATCAACATTGCGAATGTAATCTCGGTAAGCATCTGTTTTGGCAAAATCCGAATAGAATAATCGAATATTGTCCTGATCAATTCTGTGTTCGAGCTTATACTTCTTTAGCTGACGCTGGAAGCCCTCATTAGCAGCAATACTTTGGATAAGCCTGTTCTCTCCAAGTTTAGCGGTAAATTGCTTATCCTCTTCTGTTGGTAACAGTTTTGCCATTTTATTAGCAGCATCCATCTTTGAATACCCTGCTACACGTACATATACAGATAATGTATAAAGATAGAGTTCATAAGATTTTTGGATAGAAGTGCGATAACGCCTAATGGCATCATCCCTTCCTAACAAAGCATCTTGACTCATTGAATAAAGCATCTGCATTACTTTAATGCGGATGTTTCTTCTACTCAGCATAATTTCAAATTGTTCCTAGTGTGCAAATATACACGCACATCTATGGATTGCAAATATAATAGAGAGATAAAAGTAATTTTCACTCATAAATAGCTGTCAGCTTTCTATTTCAGGTACTTTGCCTTTATCTCCTCATAAGATGGTAATTTTTTGTGATGCCACTTTTGAATCACTTCTCCATTCTTTAATAAGACTACTCCTGGATTGGAGCGTACTATCGTTTTCAACAAAATATCATCTGCCGTATAGAAAGGATAACTCATTTGTGTTGCCTGGCGGAAACTTTCCAGTTTAGATGGATCGGCAAAACTAGTTATCGCAAATACTTTAACACCATCAGCTTGTGCTTTGTCCATCTCTGGATTGACACTAGCTACCCAGGGCTCTGTATAATCGCCTTTCCAAGTATAAGTAGTTTTTTCTATTTGTCGTTTATCCAGGCGGTCAATACGTTCTACTACTTTGATCGTATCTTCTACTGCAATAGTATCCTGTACGTAGATCGTATCAACGAGCAGTTCTGTTGTAATTGTCTCAGATTCGGGATACAGCTTATACGCAATGACCATAAAACTATATTCCTGATTAGACAAAATATCATAAGTAACATCAATACCATCTGGCCCTACGGCTTCGAAATCACTAATCTTTGTATGTTCGACAACTTTTGTAATCGTATCACCTTCTAATCCCCACTTTTCTCCCAGATATGCGACCAATTCCTGCTCAAAAGATTCTCCTTCTGCAACGGGAATAGTATAAGCATTTTCAGCATCCGCACTCTTGATCAGAGTAATAGTAGGCTCACTTTTCACCTGTTCCAAATCCCATTCTTCCTTTGGGTAATTTTTATACTCTTTCAGATAATTTTCTAGTGAAAGTTCTACGACTTTTCCTGTTTCCTTGTTCGTTATTCGGTATGCTTCTACAGTAATATTACTTTCAGCCATACTCTCTAATTGCTTCTGCAAACGAATATTATTCTCCACTTTGAAAGGGCGGAAATCAGTATGAGGGATATTCCATACATAATTACTAAAACAGTATAGGGTAATCAAAATTGTTGACAGTACGGTAATAATGGTACGCCCTGATACTGAAAACAATTGATGCATAGAACGATGAGCAAACAAAAACAGAATGGAAGGTACCAGTAGGAATACATCCTTAAAAAAAGAAACTTTGGGTTTTAATTTGATAAAGTCTCCAAAGCAGCCACAATCTGTCACCTTCATATTTGTCTCTACATAAGCTCCCCATTGTGCAAACTCAAAGAAGTTTACTCCTTCAGGAACATAACCAGTCAAGAAGGTAAAGCCTGTAAGGAAGGTAAAAAATGCTACCAGCAGAAAAAATGCCCAGGCTGTTAATTTACGAGCTGCTCCAATCAACAACATGATACCAAGCACTATTTCAAAAACGATCATAAAAACAGAAAAGGCAATGGCATATTCCGCCAAAGTAGGAAATACTGGAGCGAGGAAAGAAAACCATGTTCCGGAGAAAGTAGCTTCAAATTCTGCAAAGTATTGCTCCATTTTGTAAGCAGTTCCTAATGGGTCTACGGCTTTCACCCAACCAGAAAACACAAATAAAGCACCGCAGAAGTTTTGTAAAAAACTTACTATCCAGTTTTCAATTCGATTAGTAGCGGCAATCATTATGCCCGTAAGTACGAATGCTACAACTCCTATAACAAGAACGAGTATCCCTATTGTCATTACTGCTGTTTTTGTTCTTCTATTTTAATCAATGCGAAAATAGCATAATTGATAATATCCTGATAATTGGCTTCAAGGCCTTCAGAAACCAGGGTTTTACCCTGATTGTCTTCAATCTGTTTCACCCTGAGCAATTTCATGAGTATTAGGTCCGTCAGCGAACTAATTCTCATTTCTCGCCATACCTCTCCGTAGTCATGATTTTTCGCCATCATCAATGTACGAGCCTTATCTGCTTCCTGATCAAACATAGATACAGCTTCCTTTTCGTCAAGTTCAAGCGGAATATCTTCAGATAAATTTAGCTGCAGATTAGCCATTATACTATAATTGATCAGTCCGATGTATTCGCTATCAACACCTTCGGCTATCTTTTGTTCTCCCTTTTCT
>JAKSDI010000032.1 GCA_022360175.1 Chitinophagales bacterium | reverse complement strand
TCTAATATCTCTTCTGCTATTGTCAGGATTCCATAAGCAAGTTTTTTATGAACATAGTCTAATTTGAAACCACTTGGTCCATTTAGATAGTAGGTTACAAATTCATCTATAACGTCATGATGTTTATAATCTAAAACCAAATCTTTTATTTCTTTCGCTCTTTTTGAAGGATTATAACTTGAAAATTCTGAGCTACTTCTGTCAAAATAGTGTCGGTACATTTTAGCAATTTTTTTTAAATTTTAATCCCCTTTTTTTGTGTTTTAAGTACGAATACGAATTTTTCAATTTTCGCTGGTTAAGCCGAGTAAAATTCCTTTTCTCTTTGTTGTTTTTCTTTTTCTGATGAAAGCGAACATTTGTATTCTCACATTGCGTATATATCCGTTACGCTCCCAAGCTAGTATGGCTTGTTAATTGTTGATTACAAATGTTTTACGTGGATGTGGTGATTTCACCAATTTGTTCTGTTTCATCTATCCTCAAGCGTTTGTAACCGATTACAAACGCTTAAAGAAACTGATCAAACCATTACTCTCCCTTTTTTAATATCCTCTCCGTTTAAATCTACAAGACTCACGATTCCTCCAACCTTACAAGTATAATAATAAATTTGATCTTAATCTTTATATATCGTTGAGTGGTGGTCTGATTTCCGCGCTTTCTGCCCGAAAATCAGACCAAAAGTCCTCCAGTTTTAAATTAGCTGGTAATTCTGGATGCAGTGGTCTTTTTTATTATATCGAGAGGATCTTCCTCTATAATACTACAAATTGCAAAAAAACGATCAAGGGACAACTTATAATCTCCACGCTCTATACGCAGCATACTACTGGGAGGAATTCCCAAGGAGTCTGCTATCCATTCGCGGCGTATTCCTTTTCCTTTGTATCGCATTACCATCTCTTTGATGATCTGATCTTTTTGGCTTATTGATTGCTCAATGACATCTGGTACATGGTGGTATTGTTCTTTCGCTTTCGCACACATAGCTATTTATTTGAAATGGTCAAGATCACGAGCTATTTTAGCACTATCCAGCCCGGATGCTTTGAGGTATTTTTTGAGCTGGATGATATTACTCCATCCTCCCAGGTCTGCAATAGTACGCAGACTAGCTCCGTTAAGCCGCAAATTGGTAGCCGCACTTCTACGGGCAGAGTGAGTACCTACCAATTGATACTTAGGTACGATCTTGCCATCATTGGTATGTATAGGGTCATCTATTCCTGCTTTTTGTGCTATTTTTTTCAAAAATCTGTTGGCTGATCGGTTATTACCAAAGTCAAAATCATAATTATACTTTTCCAGTAAGGCTTTTGCCTTTGCACTGATTGGTGCAATTTGCTCCGCCTTTGTCTTTTTCACATGTGTGGTGACTAAGTATTCGTGCCCGTCCGATACCATCACAGAAGCCTTTGATATGCGCATGGCATCACTGATCCGAAGCACGAAGTAATAGCAGATTAAAAACTGGTCCCGAAACTTGCTTTCTTTACCCTTTAATGGCAGTTCTTCAATTTTCTCAATATCTTCAGCAGTAAGATAGATCTGTGTTTTTGATCCGTAATGCTTAGCAAAGCGGGGTAGTTTTTCATAATAAGTGTTGCTATGGTGTTTCTCCTTTCGGATGATGGCTTTTATTCTTTCAAAGTGCAAGCCGATCGTCCAAAGAGAAACACTTTTCCCTCGCATAAACGAAATAAACTTTTCCTGAAAGCGCTCATCCACATCATTGATAAAAAGTTCCTGTCCATGATGCTCACAATACTGGTTGACCCTACTCATGGTAGATTGAAAATTAGTGATGGTCCCTTTACTAATTTTCATTTCTCCCTTCTCTGCCCTTTTGATGTAATTTTCAAATACATCCGTCAATAGCGGACTTTTTTGACCGTACCTGAAACTATCAAAATCACCTCCATTCAGGAAGTGTTCTTCTACCTGGAAGCGCGTTTTTCGGATGAGGTTATTGTAAGTATTATGAAGAGGGTGTTTAACTTTTACCAGGCCTTTTTTGTTATCCCAGTATTTCTCCTCTACATAGACCCCTTTTACCTGTAAATATCGGACTTTGTTATTTACACGCACATATATCTTAACTGCACACGAATCGTCAGCTTTCTTTTCGTATTTCCAGATGATGTTTTTAAATGTCACACCTTAAAAATAACTTAAAAAATAAAGGTCTAATATAGTCAAAAGATAGCCTTAATGGTCAATAACAGAAAGATTTAAAAACGAACAATCCTTGTAAAACGTAGTATTCAGTAGGTTTTATGCCTTCTTATTGATAATTCAATTAAAATAGGATACCTTTGCGGCGCTTAAACCCGATATTATGTCGAATGAAGTAAAGATAGGCCTATTGGCCATTGTTGCAATTGCTGTTTCTTTTTGGGGCTACAAGTTTATTCTTGGTAAGAATCTCCTCTCCAAATCGAATTCCTACAAGGCTTACTATGAAAGAGTAGACCGGATGCAGGTAGGAACGGTGGTATTTGTGAATGGTGTGGATGTGGGAAATGTTGCCAGTGTAAAGTTGATGGATGATCCGGCTCGTACGGTAGAAGTGACTATCGACTTAGAACCAGGCATGCGTGTTCCAAAAAATACTACAGCGGTTATTGTTGCTACTGGTTTTATGGGGGGTAAAGCTGTTAAGCTGGAGTACGATCAGCCTTGTTCGGGAGATGATTGTGCGCAACCAGGAGATACTTTTAAAGGAGAGTTTCGCGATTTGTTGGGATCAATGGTTGGCGAAGATGCAATGGAAGACTATCTCGAAATTGTAAAAGTAGGCCTAAAAGATGTTATTGATACACTCAATAATGCCTTATTAAGCGACGATAGTAACAGTCCTTTATCTCGTTCTATGAAAAATCTGGATAGTACATTGGCTAATCTGGCAAGTACTACCACTCAAATAGACGCACTATTGCGTACTTCTTCTGGAAATATAAATGGCTCGTTGGCTCATATGGAAGCGATCACTCGCAATCTGAAAGAAAACAATGCCAAAATCAACTCTATCCTTAGTAATGCAGATAGCCTGACTGGTCAATTAGTAGCAGCTGATTTACAAAAAACGCTGACTGAGATTAACGGTACGATTACTGATTTCCAAACCACTCTAAAAACGGCTAATCAAGCGATTGGTGGCATCTCGGATGTGGTAGGACAGATTAAAGGTGGACAAGGATCTCTGGGTAAGCTACTAAGCGATGATGATCTTTACAACCGCATTTCGAAATTAAGCAATAATGCAGATTCTTTAGTTAATGACATTCAAGACCGTCCTTATCGTTATATGCCGCTAAAAAGCCGCCGAAAGGTGAATAAGTATGACGAGCAGGATGCAAAGAATGGACAATAACGTATAGGCACGAACTCACTCTCAATAGAAATAATTGTTCACCAATAACAATTATTCTATGTCAAAGCACTTTTTACTTTTAGTAGTTTTAGCATTGCCATTTTTCGCTAAAACTCAGGAGTTAACACAAAGTGAAAAAATTTACGGTTTATCTCTCGCATGGGAAAAAGCTAAAACCCATTTTGCCCACTTTGATAAGGCATCGGGCAATTGGGATAGCATTTACATGCAGTCCATTCCCAAAGTAATTGAAACCACTTCTACTAAAGCTTATTATGAAGTCTTGATACAAATGTATAGCCTTCTGAATGACGGGCATACATGGATATGGTATCCTGATGACATCAATGATCAGCTAAATACTATTCCTATTGAAACGAAGTTAGTTGAAAACAAGCTCATTGTAAGCAAAATACTCAATGATACCCTGGCCTCAATGGGCCTATCTGTAGGAGATGAAATTGTAAAAATTGACGGCATCGATGCTATTGAATATGGTCGATTAAAAGTCATGCCATATGTATCCAGTTCTACACAACAAGACAGGATATTAAGGACCTATACCTACGACATTTTTTTAGGAGATATCAATAAAGCGGTAGAACTAAGTATCAAAAAACACTCCTCTCAAAAACTGCTTAAGCTCACTATAAGCAGAGTCATGGAGCAATACTCCACCTTCATTCCTTACGAGTATAAACAATTGAAGGAAGGAATAGCCTACCTAAAAATCAATACCTTCTACTACCAAAAGTATAAAGCTGTTTTTGATAGCCTGTATCAGGATATACTAAAATCAGAAGCATTAATCATCGATCTGCGTAATAATGGTGGTGGCTCAGGTTTACAAGCCAACTATGTTTTATCTCACCTCATCCAGGAGCCAGTACTGACCGCCAAATACAAATGGAGAGCCAGAACGGAAAACAAATGGGAACATTTTGATGCAGAATACATAAAACCTCAAAAAGACAACCCTATATATACAAAACCTGTAATGTTGCTCATCGGGCCTGGCACTTTCTCTGCGGCTGAGGACTTCTGCCTTGCTTTTGACAACGCAAAAAGAGGACTCAAAATAGGCTCCAGTACAGCCGGAAGTACCGGCAATTCTTTAGAATTTGACCTTCCCGGTGGTGGTTATGGCCAGGTTACGTTTAAAAGAGATGCTTATCCTGATGGGAAAGAATTTGTTGGTTATGGTATCGAAGCAGATGTGGTAGTATATCCTACCATAGAAGATATTGCCACAGAGAAAGATGCAGTACTAAATGAAGCCATTGAAAGATTACGTTAGTATTACTTTAATACTGAAATAAGTGATAGAGACTTCGGATGAAGTCGTACAAATAATTCAACATACGACTTCATCCGAAGTCGAAAGATTTTTTGCCTAGGCAAAAAAGATGCGATTTCTCCGAAATCAATGCTCCAACCGAACTCGGCTTTTCACAAAAAAAAGCTCTACTTTCCTTTCATTCCGATCACTGCCAGCATACGGCCAGTAGTGCCCTTTTCTTTACGATGAGAAAAATAATTGTCATTATTTATCCAGGTACAAAATGGGGATACTTCTATTTGTGAAGCAGGAATGCCAAATGATCCCAAATAATCTCGATTGGTAGCACGTATATCTACCAACCATTTGCCTGCTTCTTTTCGAGCGATTTTGTGCTCAGAGGAAAAATAATGAGCTACTTTATCATCAACTTCATACTGGCGCTGACTGATGCAGGTACCTACATAGGCATAACAGTCGCTGGCATCAGTTTTAAATGCTGATTGCATTTTTTGGAGTGTCACCAATACAATTTTTTCTGCCGTCCCTTTCCATCCGGCATGTATAGCAGCTACTACTTTTTTTTTGGTATCATATATTAATATAGGGCAGCAATCAGCTACCGTTACTCCGACCAATAAATCCCTTTGCTGGGTAATAATTGCATCATAACCATGGGTTTGTCCTGCTGATGTTGCAATCATTACATTAGCACTATGTACTTGATAAGAGCTTGCGAAAGCGCCACTCTCCCACCCTATCGCATCAAAATATATGCGCCGGTTTTTAGCAATACGCTCGGCTTTATCTTCTGTATTGATGCCCAGGTTCAGACTGGTATAAGGAACAGGGCTAAGTCCCCCATGCCGGGTACTCTCGGCTGCTACAATTTCGGGAAATTGCTTAAAAATATCTGGCTGGTAAAAAGGTAGTTGCATGCTTTAGCAGTGATTGTTGGCCATGTATTTACTGTCTATATTTCCACTGTTGGAACAATTCCCAGACAACAACGCCAATGCAAACAGAAATATTGAGGGAATGCTTAGTGCCAAACTGAGGAACCTCTAAGGCTCCATCTATCACCTCCATCACTTCATCACTCACGCCACTTACCTCATTGCCAAATACTAGCGCAATCTTTTCTTCCCGCGGCATTTCAAACTCCTGAAGCCAGATACTTTGCTCGGCCTGCTCTACTGCCAATATGCGATAACCTTCTGCCTTTAAGTGTTGGACAAGTGCAGCAGTTTCTTTGGCATATGACCACTCCATTGATTCCGTAGCGCCTATAGCTGTTTTGAGTATTTCTCGATGTGGCGGTGTTGCCGTAATCCCACACAAGTATATTTTCTCCAGTGCAAAAGCATCAGAAGTACGAAAAGCCGACCCTACATTAAGCGCAGAACGTACATTGTCCAATACCAATACAATAGGTGTCTTCTCCTGTTGTTGAAATCCTTCTACGCTTACCCGATTTAGTTCTTTAAGGCTTAACTTCCGCATATAAATTATTTCTTTTCATACAAAACAAAACGTATTCCTCCATTTTTCAAAACATGACGTTCCTTCCAAAAGCGTTTTAATGAATCAATTTCCTCATCTGTAAAATCATTCATTACATTAGAATAGAGGATGTAAGTGCTTGTCTGTAAGTTTTTAGCATGCATTCCGTCCCCTCTATCGCTTAAATCCCGATATTTTAATGCTCCAATATCGGGAAAAGCAGTGCCTACTTCAGTTAATGGGATATTGTTACCTTCCAAATATTGAAGCATATCATCTCTCAATTCATAATAAGGCAAATGTGCCAATGTACTATCCCATCCCTGTGAGACTTTGTCCGGGTATATCCACAAATTGCCTGTAGCCAAACCTAGCATACTCAAGCCTAGCAGTATTTTTTTCGTCCTTTCGGCAAATGTACTTTTTGCGATAAGCACAAAGAATACCAAATTGAATGTAACGAATATTGGCAATAAATAGCGATGCCCTTGTAAGCCCTGATATAATAAAAAAGTCAGACTGAGGCTAAACGTAATAATTAGGAGTAACCACAGTGCCTTAAAAGTTGTGATCTTGCGGATATTAAACTGGCCCTTTTGCCATAATGCAGCTAATACCCCCAGGCTTATCAGCCATATGAATATTCTTCCAAAATCGAGTAAACGCCACCCTAGTACTAAAGTATTTCTTAAAAACTGAGGAAATGTGGCCATTTCAAAGCTAGGTGCCCAGGGTGAATCAGGGTGGTACCCTATCCAGCCTTTTACATGATAATGATAAGCAAGAAATGCCAACGCAATCAAACCAGATGGGATATATGGTATAGCCCGAATAAAGAATTTCTTTAGATTATTATCCCGATTGCTTAGTACATCAAATAGGTATAGCCCTACTACTACCATCATTCCTCTGGTGCTAATTAAAGCCATTCCTATAGCAGCAATAGCTTTCCAGCCTTTCCTACCAGAAACAATAGCATACCATGCCAGAAGAAAAAAACAGATCAGTACCACATCAGGGCTAATGAGTACTGTTTGAGTAAGCAATACAGGATCAGCTAATGCCAGGAGAGGAAACCATCGCCCCCATCGCTCTCCTCCATAATATTGCCCCAACTTTAATAGACTATATAGTATCCCAAAAATAAAAGGAACCATCGCTAAATGGCTAATAGCAATGCTTTTCCCGAATACTTTCCAAACCCCAGCCAAATAGATACCAAATGCCGGAGGATGTCCACTATCTATTTCATCTGGCAGCAAGAGTTGCTTAAATCCAGATTCGTAATACCAATGGGCATGCTTGGAACCTAACTGAACAGTATCCCAAAAGAAAACATGATTGCGTACCAGCCAGGTAACTCCCAAAGCCAGTACGCAAAGAATGGATAAGAATACCTTATCCTTCTTTTTCATTGTATTTGATTTCTTTAGCGGCCTTAATGAAGGCTACAAAAAGTGGATGAGGATTTTCTACCGTACTCTTCAATTCTGGATGGAATTGCACTCCTACAAACCAAGGATGATTTTTTAATTCTACAATTTCTACCAGATTAGACTCGGGATTGACTCCAGAAGGTATCAAACCTGTCTTTTCCATTTCTTCCCGGTATTTATTGTTGAACTCATAACGGTGTCTATGGCGCTCTGCTATCTTCAAAATACCATAAGCCTGACTTGCTTTAGAACGACGGCGCAACTCACAAGAGTAGGCTCCTAATCTCATAGTACCTCCCATTTCTGTGACTTGCTTCTGCTCTGGCATTAAATCGATTACTGGATGAGGTGCATTTGGAGCTACTTCAGCAGAAGCGACTCCTTCCAATCCAACAACATTACGGAAAAACTCTACTACCGCACATTGCATTCCCAGACAAATACCAAAAAATGGAATATTGTTTTCCCGGACATATCGGATAGCCTTAATCTTACCTTCAATACCTCGCTCTCCAAAACCAGGAGCTACCAATACCGCGTCCAGCCCTGCTAATTGTTTGGCCACATCACTATAATCTCCTTCCAATTGTTCAGAGTGGATCGGTTCTACAACTACCTTACATTCATTGACTGCTCCTGCATGAACAAAAGCTTCGTGAATCGATTTATAAGCATCTTGTAGTTCGTTGTATTTACCCACCAGTCCAATTTTCACTTCGTAGGTAGGGTTTTTCAATTGCCCTAGGAATCCTTTCCATGCTCTTAGATCTGGTTCTCGACGATCTTTCAGGCGTAGCTTGGTCATTACTACTGTATCCAATTTCTCTCTCAGCATCAATAGAGGGACATCATAAATACTTTTTGCATCAATAGCTTCTATAACTGAGCCCACATCTACATTACAGAATAAAGCCAGTTTGCGCCGAATATCCATATTGATGGAATGCTCTGTTCGACAAACTAGTATATCTGGTTGAATCCCGGTATTCAATAATTCTTTTACAGAGTGTTGAGTCGGTTTAGTTTTCAGTTCTTTAGCTGCATTGAGATAAGGAATAAGTGTCAAATGAATAACCAGGCAGTTATCTGCTCCCAGCTCCCAACGTAATTGGCGCAAGGCTTCTAGGTATGGTAGGGATTCAATATCGCCCACAGTACCCCCCAATTCGGTGATGACTATATCATAGTCTCCTGTATTACCTAACAACTGTACCCGGCGTTTGATTTCATCTGTAATATGAGGAATAACCTGTACGGTCTTTCCCAGATAATCACCAGAACGTTCTTTTTGGATTACTGTCTGATATATACGCCCAGTTGTTACATTATTCGCCTGGGAAGTAGGGCTATTGAGAAAACGTTCATAATGCCCCAGGTCGAGATCGGTCTCCGCGCCATCATCTGTCACATAACACTCTCCATGCTCATAAGGATTGAGTGTACCCGGGTCTACGTTTATGTAGGGATCAAACTTTTGAATGGTTACATTAAAGTTGCGAGACTGAAGCAGCTTAGCCAAAGAAGCCGCTATAATACCTTTTCCAAGTGAGGATGTAACACCTCCCGTAACAAAAATATACTTAGTCATTGATGGAATTTGCTTTTTGCAGTTTTTAGCTGTATGCTAAAAAATTGTTGTTACGGGATGCAAAGATAGGAATAGTAAATGGGAATAAGAATCGAATATAATTTAATTATTCAAATCGCTTGTCCAGGCTAAACTGTTCAGGATATTTTCCTTGAATAGGTCGATAAAAATCCATTATTCTTTTCATATCGGCTTCCATATTATCGGAAGGATGTACAAATCCTCCTACTCCTGCTTCTTTATTTTTGTAATCCAGATAGCCCAGACATATAGGCACTCCTGCTTCTTTTGCCACATAATAGAAGCCTGTTTTCCATTTAGGGCTCAACGAACGGGTACCTTCCGGGGTCACCATTACTGCTATCTGATCATGCTCCTCGAACAAGGCAGCCATGAGTTCTACATAACTTGGGCGTTTTCCTGTATCGGGGCGTGGACTCCTGTCAATACCAAGACCTCCCATGGGCTTGACGAATAGTCCAAATGGAAAGCGTGTCCATTCTTTTTTAATAGTGAAACGCAAAGGGATTCCCATAATAAAAAAACCAAGGCGGGCATACCAGATATCCCAATTTGAAGTATGAGGTGCTGCGATAATTACACAACGATATACTTCCTTGGGGATATCCATATTCAGTTTCCAGCCAGATAGCCAGAGTAAAAATTTGGCAAGTCGCTTTCCCATTCAGTTCTGATAAGTTCAAGCCTTTGGTACAAAATACAGTCTCCAAAAGCATAAATTGAAGTTGTTTAAAAACATCTTAATGGCCGCTAAAAATATCTTTT
>JAKSDI010000034.1 GCA_022360175.1 Chitinophagales bacterium | reverse complement strand
ATTTGGTGATTACCAATTCTTTCGATTTTGTTGATCCTGCTGATGAAAATGATATTGAAACTCCTTATGTGAAAGGATTAAGAGCTACTGGAAATAATTTAGTTGGAGCATTGACAGATCAAATGTGGGATAGGCTATATAATGAAGGAGTGTTTGATGCTGTCGAACATATATATTATTCTGCAGGTTGGACAGAGCAGGCTTTTGCGGATGGATTGAGTGATCAACTAACTGCATTTGTTGAAAATGGAGGCAATGTGATGATAGCGGGACAAGATTTAGCAAACGAATTAGGTAATACTGGTGCTCCTTTAGAAGATCGCTTGTTTTTGGTCACAAAAATGAATGCAAAATTCGTAGAAAACGGAACATCTTCTATGTCTGAAGTTTATACCATAGATAGTGATCCATTGGTGACAAATATTGCTGACTTTAATATTAATGAATCTATTTACGAAGATGAAACTTCACCGGATGTTATCGAGCCGAGAGATTCTGAAAGTAAATTGTTCTTAGAGTATAGTGGTAACCTGGGAGCTGGAGTTAGATATTCAGACACTTACAAAGCTGTTACTTTAGGCTTTGGTATGGAGCAAATTGAAAATGAAGATACACGAGATCAACTCATGGGGGTTATTCATGATTGGTTCCACGGCAACCTTACTTCTGTTGAATTTGATCTTCTTATAGATAATTTGAATGTTTCTGCATTCCCTAATCCGGCACAGTCTTTCGTTACTATTGATTTTAAAAATGTGCCTCTTGAAGAAGGAATAACGATCAACGTTCAGAATCATCTTGGTCAAAATATTGCTACCTATAATGTAGATAAGGGGAGCAAGCAATATGAAATGAATATTCAGAATTTGGATAATGGAGTATATTATTACCAATTGTCTGATGGTCAACGTGCTACAAAAGCTAAGAAATTAGTTGTATTGAAGTAAATTTGATCACTTATTCATAATTATTTCCTTTTGGAAATATAGATAAAGCCATTCAATCGTTTTAGATTGAATGGCTTTATCATTACAGTACTGTAGAGGCGCTACACTATAAGCTTTACCCAAACATGCTCTAAAATTTTAGAAGAGTGATTTTTGTCTGAATACCCGCTTAAAGTTGAACCACTCCACTTTTCATATTACTTTGTGTATATCCTAATATATCCTTTCTAATTAAGCAAGAGAGCAAATTTAGATTGCTTTTTTGGTCGAGCAGATTTTTGGGTACAGACAAGGCGAAAAACGTAGGCGATGCCGCGCATCAGCGAGGCTTTTCAACAAAGTATGACCTAAAAAGATGCCACCATAAAATGATAAATTAGATTTGCTCTCTTGCTTAAATTTGAAAACACTTCTAAAGCCCTAAAGAATGTCATATATTATAAAAATGGATGTTGCGCCTCAATTTGAAATACATGAGGATGCTGAGACTGGTTTTAAATCTCTTTTTGCTGCACATAATTTTGAAGCGGACGTGAAACTGTCAACGTTCGATTTTGAAAAAGTATTAGATTCACCAGATATGCACTCAGTACAGTTAGATGAAAATAAGCATATCATTCTCCAGCCAATTTATCTGAAGTACATTAATCACAGCTGCAATCCCAATGTTTTTTTCGACTTAAACAAAAAAGAAATACGGACTTTGAAGCAAATCAAATCAGGTGAAGAAATTGTTTTTTTCTACCCTTCTACCGAGTGGAAAATGACAGAGCCTTTTGACTGTGCATGTGGAAGTGATAATTGTCTGAATCGGATTGAAGGGGCATGTAATTTATCTTTAAGTACTTTTCCAGAACATAGATTTTCAGATTTTGTGATGCGAAAAGCTATGGAGACTGTTAAGTAAGTAATGAAAATTATATGACAAAGAAAAAAGCACTTCCATTCTTGCCATCGGATTCGACCCATATCCGACGATCATAACGCTCCAGAATATTTTTACAAATAGACAAACCTAAGCCAGAAGATTGGGTAATCGTTTTGTTTTCAAGTGTTTTGAAGGGCGAAAAGATGTAGTCAAAGTATTCAGCTTCGATTCCTTTTCCATTGTCTTGTACTTTGAAAAGTGTTTTTTCATTTTTACTGCTAATGCTAATAGTGACTTTAGGGGGATTCGAGTCATTATACTTAAAACCATTATGTACCAGGTTTTGTAAGATCAAAATTAGCATTGACCGAGAGAACCTTACTTCTCCGATTTGATGAGAATTGATAATATCTAGCTGGCCATTTTTTTCTTCTATTACTGTCGTTAAGTTTTGTTTCAATGTAGCAAATACATCAGGAAGGCTTACATTTTCTGAAGCCAGCTTACCAAAAGAGATTTGGGTATAAGTTTGGAGTGATTCCACGATCTCTCCTAATACAGCCGTATTTTTTTTAATGAAACCCATGTAGTCTTCCTCATTTTGACTGTGTTCGCGATTCTTTATCTCGCGCTTCAAAAGCCCTGAAAAGCTAGCTATATTTCTGATGTTTTCTTTTAAATCATGAGAAGTGATGTAAGCGAAGTGCTGCAAAGAAGCATTACTCTTGGATAGTGAGTGATTTAATTTTTTAAGTTTTTTACGGCTATTATGCTGGAGATAAAAAACCAACAAACCAAGGCTTAATAAAAGTACTAAGACAAAAATGATGGAATATAGGCGTTCAGTTAGTAGTTGCTGTTCATAATTCCTTTTGTCTTGCTCTTTTTCCTGCCTAAATTGTTGTTCTAATAATTTTGAAAGAATGGCCAGATATACTCCCTTCTCTTCCTGCTCTAATCGTTTTATTCTTTGTTGGAGCATTTGATGAACCTTGTCTGTTTGTCCTAAGGCGTAATAAGCAGTAGCCAAATCATTTTCAAATACCTGATAGGTATAATTTTCCTGTTGTAATATTTGTTCTCCATAAACTACCGCTTCTGCATATTTTTTTTGTTTAACTCGCAAGTTGACCATCCCTACCAGACAATCAGTCAATTCTTTTCCATCGTTTTGAATTTCACTAATGTCCAGTCCTAATTGAAAATAATGCTCTGCCGAATCGAGTTGGCCCATTGCCAGAAAGGCATCTCCCATAACATAATAAATCCAGCCAAAAGCAGCTGTTATACCTGTTTTTTGACGTAGATGAATTGCATTATGTCCGATATCGATAGCTTCTTCATATTTTCCCTGTTCGGATTCACTGGATGCTAATGTGTAATAAACAAAAAGCTCATTTACAGAGTGATTGTTTTGACGAGCAATCTCCAGATTTTCCAGGCATATTTGCTCTACCCGTTGGTAATCTTCGAGTAAGAAATAGATATTGCTCAATGAATGGTTAATGGTAGAAATTAAATCAGGATATAGCCTGGAAATTTTCTTCGCTTTTTGCAGCATTACCAGGGCATTATAGAAATCAGGCCCCTTTTGGAAATGATAAAGGCTTTTTGCGTGGTAATATTCAACCATCGTAGGGGTAAGCGTATCTGTTCCGATTAGCTTTCGAGCTTCATTAAAATAAAAATCGGTATCAACCCAATCGAGTGTACGCAATTGTATGCGTACTTTTAACAAGTAAAAAATCGCTATACTTGTATCTGACTTCATTAGATGCAAGCCAATATTGCAAACGGAATCTGCCTGCTCATATGCACCATTGGATACATAATATTGTGTAATCCACCTCAATAGCCTTTGCATTCTGTGGTGATCCTCTTTTTCTTTTGCCCATTCTAAGGCTTGATCTCCAATTGCTATGATTAAACCAGGCTGGTTTTTGCCTTTCTGTTGCTTCATGAGCTGAAAAGCCTTATCAAAATTATCAGGATAGGATAATGTTGAATTTAGAATTGAATCACTAATTATTGGATTATTTGAGATACTATCCTGGGCATTGGCTATTAATGTAAGAGCGGTTAAGCAAATAGAAAATAGCTTTTTTAAATTCATAGTGATTCAGTATTTTTTTAGCCAAAGAAATCCAGATTCTTTAGCTTGAATCTTTTATTTTGTAATCTCTTTTCCGTGAATTTTTGTAGAAACAACACTTCCAATTTAACTAAAAATGAATAGTATTACTGTAGAAGAAATAAAGTTAGAAGAATTCACAGAGTTCTTTATGTATTTAAGCAAGCATTTGTCAGAAAATGGAATGGCCAATAATATTTTATTTCTCCCACTATCTAAAGATCAATTGCAGCAAGGCGATGAATGGGAAGAAAAGTTTATGACAGGATTCAATAAGGAGTTTGGGGAAGCAGGGTGGAGAAAGCTCTGGGTTGCGAAAAGCCATGAAAATCAAATAATAGGACATATAGACATTCGATCTCGTAATGAATTAAATACCAGGCATAGGGTGCTGCTTGGAATGGGAGTAGATAGTAATTTTAGGAAAATGAGAATTGGACAAGGATTGCTGGAAGCTGTGATTAACTACTGTGAAAAGCATGATGAAATTGATTGGCTAGATTTAGAAGTGCTTACCAATAATATTCCAGCGATTTCATTATACTCCAAAAATAACTTTAAAGTCTTGGCAAACTTCATAGATATGTTTAGAATTGAGCGCAAATCTTATGATTATACCTCTATGACTTTAAGGGTTTCTCAATAAAAGAAAATAGATCATGCCATTCCAGCCAAAAAAAGGAATAATAGAATGGAAAGTTCACTTTTCTTCTTCCATTGAAAGCGTTTATAATGCACTTACAACGGATGAGGGCAGAAGTCGGTTCTGGGCAGAAGAGGCCAGAGAAGACAATGGATTTATTGAATTTACAATACTGAACTATCCAACTTATAAAGCAAAAATAATTGAGGCAAAACCACCTGAATTATTTAGGTTGGAGTATTTTGGAACAGATGTAACTTTTGAATTAAAACAGACAAGTGATAAAGGCACTGATTTAAGCTTGACTGCAGTGACATCGAATGAGGATACGAAGCAGGAAATGACGGCTGGCTGGGTGTCTGTCTTAATGGCAATGAAGGCTGCTGTAGATTTTGGCGTAGATTTAAGAAACCACCATTCGGAAAGAGTTTGGGAAAAAGGCTATTTGGATAATTGAAGAACAATAGACAACCTACAATATGAAAGCAATTAGTATCAACCAAAACTTAATCATTTTAGGAGTCCCTTTAAGCTTATTAGGAGTACTCATCCTACTAATGAAATCTTCTGTTTTTGTAGGAAATGATACCTTGAGTTTGGCAATTACAGCTGATTTATTGATTACTACACCCTTGATTTATTTTTTACTTATCCGCAAAACGGAAATACCCAAGACTACTATTGTCCCAGTAATGATAATAGGCTTATTAATTGGTTCTTACTTTTTGCCCAAAGAAGACCAGGTTTATTTAAATCTTTTTAAAACCTGGTTCTTGCCTGTAATAGAGTTGTCGATATTGGCTTATGTAATCATTAATGTACGCAAAGCAACGAAAAAGTATAAGAGCTTAAAGAATTCAACAGCAGACTTCTACACTGCTTTAAGAAGTACATGTCTTGAGATTCTTCCTAAAAAACTGGCTGTACCTTTTGCTACGGAAGTAGGAGTAATTTACTATGGTTTCATTCACTGGAGAAGGAGAGTGCTAAAGGGAGGGGAGTTTTCCTATCATAAGAGAAGTGGAACTCCCGCTTTATTGGGAATCTTTATCTTTCTTATTGGAATCGAAACCTTTGCTTTACACCTGGTGCTTGAAAAATGGAATGTATATGTTGCCTGGGTGCTTTCTGGTTTAAGTATTTATACTGCTATTCAAATTCTGGGATTTGCAAAATCACTTTCAAAAAGGCCTATTTCCCTGGATTGTTCAGATTTAATATTGAGATACGGAATTATGAATGAGGCGAGGATTCCTTATGAAGATATAGAATCGGTGCATTTGTCAAGAAAAGCACTTGAAAAAAATGATTTAACGACTACACTATCCCCACTTGGAGGATTTGAAAGCCATAATGTAGTCATTAGATTGAAAAGAGAGTGTACTTTAATGGGGTTTTATGGCATTAAAAAGAATTTCAAAGTGATTGGACTTCATATAGATGAACCTAAGCACTTTAAAGAAAAGGTAGAAAATATTTGCACTAATAGGATACAAGAATAATGAAAGAATCAATACTAATTCTGCTAGTTTTCATGTTGTGTAATACCGTGCTGGCACAGAATGAATCGCATAGTGAAAAATGTCTGACTAATAATCAGTTTGAAGATAGATATGCATCTTATTCTCCAGATGGAAATTGGATAATATTCGAATCAAATAGAAATGGAAAGTGGGGAATATATCTAATGGATACAGACGGAAAAGACGTGCAAAGATTAACAATTGATACCTATGATTGCAGAAGGCCATTTTGGCATCCAGATGGAAAAAAAATACTATTCGAATCGGAGAGAAATGGAAGCTGGAATTTGTATACGATCAAAATAAAGAATAAGAAAGAAAAGCAACTAACGCAGATTGTTGAGAATGGAAAATTGGTTTTTGCATCCTATTCACCTAATGGTAAAAGGATAGCTGCTAGTTTGCAGGAAACGGAAGAGAAAAGCAATATAGTGGTACTAAGTAGAAATGGTAAATTGAAGAAGTGGTTAACGAATAACGAAAAAAGAAACTTCTATCCCCGATGGTCAAAAGATGGAAAAGAGATAATCTATTTCTCAAGAAAGGATACAGATAATCAGGATGATGAAATTTATCGTTTGAATATAAAAAATGGTAATGATGTTAGATTGACGAATTGGCACAAACATAATTTTTGTCCTTCCTGGTCGGCAGATGGTAAAAAAATAGTCTACGTTACATCCATGGAAGATACGAGGCCAGAAATTTATATCATGGATATAGATGGAAGTAATCAAACAAGAATTACATATAATCAGGACGGAGATACATTACCTAACTGGCATCCTAAGGCCAACAAAATATTGCTGACTGCTTACCGAAATGGAAATTATGAAATCTGTGAATTAGAATTATAAGTACAACTATAACTCCTCTTTTAATTCTTCAACTGTTTTTTTCAGTGCTTCCAGATAATCGCTTTCATAGGATGTCCAGGTCTCAAAAATAGGTATCCATGCCTGGATTACCCTTGCCTGTATTTCTTCATCTATTTCGATATTCATAAACTGAAGCTCATAGAATGGGCTCATTATGTTTAGTTCAGACATTCTCTCACTTGCCTGATCTTGCATCTCTATAAGTAAGTCGTGTATCTGATAGGTTTTTGCAATTTTATAATACAGAGATTTATCAATATTGTTTTTGAAGATATTGTTTTCTGCTAGTTTCCATGCCAGGTCATCAACAGAGGCTGGTTTCAGTACCAGGCGAGCAGCAGTAGGATCTTTTCTTAACTGATCCAAAAGGCTGGTATGATAGGGGAGTGCCTCATTGAGTACTTCAATGTTTTGTGTCATCTCCTCATATATACCATCGAGGTATTGCCTTGCTTCTCTTTGAGCTTTGCGGTTTTCATTCCATGAATTCAGTAGAAGGCCAATAAAAACACCTATAGTTATAATCAATAGTTCTTTTAGAATTTCTTTAAAATTCATGTGTAGCAAAGTTAGTTTGTACTATAATAACTGATTTGGATATGTGCGTAGCTTTTATTTAGATAGGAAAGCCGTTTTCATATACAAAGCTAAGCTGGATAAATACTGTTCATTACAATTTATATTACAGTGTACTTACTTAAATATTAGGAATTAAATATAACATCTATTGGTTAATTCCTGCATGAATATATATGAACTATCTCAGATTGGAACTTTTCACACCAATCATAATGAAGACGCTTATGTAATTGAAGATTTAGGGAGGAATAAACTATTAATAGCAGTAATGGATGGATGTTCAATGGGCAAGGAAAGTCATTTTGCTTCTACATTGATAGCCAAAGTTTTACGAAAAAAAAGTAAAGCAATAAGTTATAGGGTATTTATACAGAAAGAGATTAAAACAATAAAAGAATATTTAACGGAGATATTGGAAAACCTCTTTCTTGAATTGTCGAATATACAGCATCAACTAATGCTCGAAAAAGAAGAAATGTTGAGCACATTGATTATAAGTGTTATAGATCAGGATAAACGAACAGCTGAATTATTAGCAGTAGGGGATGGAGTCATTTGTGTTGATGGTCAATTAGTTGAATATGAACAGGACGACAAGCCAGATTATTTAGGCTATCATTTGTCGGAATCATTTAATGAATGGTATCAAAAACAAGATCAATACCTGAGTTTAAATGGCTTTACAGATTTAAGCATTTCTACAGATGGAATATATACTTTCAAACCATTTGATATAAAAGAATACGATACAATAAGTGAAGCTACAATCATTGATTTTTTACTACTTGATATCATCGGAGCAGATCAGGAAAATATGCTTAATAAAAAACTTTTGCAGCTGAAAGCCCAAAATGGCTTAGTACCTGGCGATGATCTGACTATTGTTAGAGTGATTTTGCCGTAATCAATTACCGCTCTAGATAAGACCATGTGAAATTTGGATGATGACCATTGGCTCTGACCATTTTTACCCAAAGTAGGGTCATGTGCTCTAAATGCAGAGATTGAGATAAATTGCCAACATCCAGTGTGTCAAAGCCCAGGTCTGTATTGAGCAATTTTACTTTTTCTTTGCTTTCAAGATCATTGCCAGCTACTAACATGACTGGTTGGACATTATAATCGGAAAAGCTTGAGTCCTCTAGGTTTTCGAAGCCATAAATGCTATATGACTTAACAACTAATGCATTTTTTGCCCATTCTTGCACTTGTTCCGCACCTGAAATTTTACTTTCCAGCCCATGAGATATTTTAGGGCCAACAGGATTGGTACAATCAATGAGCGTCTTGCCTTTAAAATTTAGAGGCATCAATATTTCTTTATTTGTTCTAAATGGAGTTGCGAGGAATATTACATCAGCTGCATCTATTGCTTCCTGGAGAGGCAATACTTTGAATTCAGGATTCTTTTGCAAAGCATTAACTACACTCTTGCTTTGAGGATTATTATGAGCAATAGTAATCTCGTGTCCCTTTTTCTCCAGATTGTTTGCCAGCGCAAATCCAACTTTCCCTATACCAATAAATGCTAATTTCATAGTCTAAAATTGTTTTCTTACAAAAAGCCCAGGATTACTGTCTTTATTTTTAAAATCTTTTCCTCTTTCAGATAAATTAATTGCGAAACCAAATTGATAGCCATGTTTATCCATGCCCAGGCGGATTCTTTGAACACTGGACAAATGGCCTTGTTCTGCAAAAGCAGAAAATAGTTCCAGGCTGGTGTAGAGTTTCCAGTCATTTTTGATAACTGGAGTAAAGCGTACTATTGAAAACCAACTATACAAGAGCTCGTCATTAATATTAATGGAGGGTAATGCATACACTAGAAGCCTTTTATTGGCTTTGAAATAGTGTGCTCCTACATCTATTCCTGAACTAAAACTGGAAATTCGCCCCAGTAAAGTACCTCCAAAGCCAGACTTTGTTGTATAATTTAAGTAAGCTCCTGTAAACAAATTGGTATTGGATTGTTCATATCCAGTAGTTGCTCTGGCTCTGCTAAACAAAGAAATCTTGTTAGCATCGTCAAAGAACTTTAGGTATTGAGCATCAATGAAAATTCGCTCAGTGCCGGTCATCAATTCAAAGCTTTGAGTCTGGCCTGCGGTTATAGCAATGATTAATAGGGAAATCCCTAATAGTATCTTTTTCATTATAGGAAGAATATATTCCCAGGGCTGTTTTTATAGTCCTGGGAATTTATATGATACTTATTATTGATTCAATTGTGCTACCACTAATCTCGCGGCTGCCGCACCGGAATTTTGTTGCTGGCCTGTAATTAAATTTTCATCCTGAATAGCATAGGATGAAAAAGGAGCCGCTACTTTAAATGTAGTACCTTCAATTTTTCGGGCCTCCTCTTCAATCCAGTATGGCTGTATTTTCTGGCCTACAGCTTTGTCAGCGTATTGCTCTTCAGCATTTGCAAAACCAGTCCAGGTTTTACCTGCTACTATTAATTCGCCATCCATTTTTTTGGCTTCCAGTAATAGGGTAGCTGAATGGCATACTGCTGCACTAGGTTTACCCGACTCATAAAAATGAGCAAATAGTTTTTCCAAATCATGATTGCCTCTAAATGTGTACATAGGGCCTTGTCCACCTACCAAAAAGATAGCATCGTAATCATCAGGGTTAATATCAGTAAGTTTTGGAGTATTTGCCAACATCTCATTGAACCAGTCCAGTTGCATATAACCTAATGAGATTACATCATGAGCAGAGTAGCCACTAGCATCTGTAGGGTTGGAATAGCTATCCATTACTATTTGCCCGCCTTTAGTAGATGCTAATTCTACTTCGAAGCCTGCTTCCTGAAATACATGCAAGGGATGTGTTAGTTCTGCTGCCCAGAACCCAATTGGCCATCCTGTTTGTTTAGATACAGAAGGGCTGCTTGCTACCATGAGTATTTTACCCTTATAAGGCATGCCGTGAGCATGTACATAAGCCTGCTCTTCTTTGATTGATTGCATCATTTTTTCCGAATTGTTATTGACATTTTGCGTTTGCGCCTGGCAAAGTGTTATGAAAAACAGGAATGCCACTGTAGTATGGAATATGCTTTTAGTCATTTTTAATTTTTTTGATTTATGATGCTACAAAATTAAAATGCCTACTTACCTTTGGCAATATACTTACCCAAGTGAGAGGTACTAACGTTTTGGAAAGTGTGCTGATAAACAATTGATTATGCCTGAATTTTTATATGACAATAAGCTGTACTATAATCCTGTCGAGTTTGCAATGGATCGAATAGGAGGAACCTGGAAGATGCCAATTCTATGGCGATTGAAAGATAGAGTAATGAGGTTTAGCGAGTTGAAAAGAGATATTCCTCATATTACAGATAAGATGTTGACTTCTCAATTGAAACAGTTAGCAGCAGAAGGTTTTATACATCGAGAGGTTTATCCAGTAGTGCCTCCGAAAGTAGAATATTCCATTACCGAAAAAGGCAAAACAGCCATTCCTATTATTGAGACAATTAGGAACTATGGCTTGGAGTTGATGGCAATGGAAGGAATTGTAGAAAAGTAAAATAGATGAACCGAGTATGATATTTATTAATCATAAATTACGCAGAAGAAAATGATTAATAAATATTATGAGAGAGCGAAGTGGTTGCATCTATGCAGGAATTTTTCTGCAAACTATTGACTGCGGAAAAATTTTAAATAGATGAAGCATATTCAGTTTGATAAAACCATTTGTGGTGTAGATTTTTTGCTCAATATCTTACAGCTTGAAGATATTGGTAGATTCGAACTTTCCGATGAAATCCATACTGCGGATTTTTTTCAAATAGTATATGTCAAAAAAGGACACGGATACTTATATCTGAATGATAGTAAGATGCAGGTCTCTGATTATACCGTATTTTTTATTTCCTGTAATCAAAAATATCAATGGGTAATTGACAAAGAAACTTTTGATGCTACGATCCTGATATTTCAGGAAGATTTCTTAAATGATTTTTTTGCGGATAAATATTTTACATTCCGCTTGCATTATTTTTATCAAACACACTTTCCGCTTAAGATTAATTTGTCAGAAACGGCTTTTGATGCTTACCTGGCTAGGTTAAAAGAAGCTAAACACGAACTGAAAAATGCTAAGAGTGATAGTGTCCACCTGATTCGTTCTATTCTGTATTATGTGCTCATTCAGCTCAATAGGGTTTACACGGAGCAGCATGGCATTGCCTGTGCCATTTCACAGGACAATACGGCTTATCAATTTCGAAAGTTGGTAGAACAACATATTTTGTATAAGCAAAGAATAGAAGATTATACTGAGATGATGGGAATCAGCAGGATCACACTTAACAAGGTGGTTAAACAACATTTTAATCTTACCGCCACAGACTTCATTAAATCACGGCTGCTATTCGAAATCAAAATGCAATTGATTCATACACATGAAACGATCGCTGAAATTTCAAATACCTATCACTTCTCCGAACCTAATCATTTAACTCGTTTTTTTAAAAATAAAACAGGATTAAGCCCTGTTCAATATAGAGCCGATTATCAAAATGGTAGCATATAAATATAAATAGGTAGGCTACACCACATGTCTGTTTTCCAACTTTGTGATGTCAATTTATTGATGATTTAGTGTAGGGGAATGTGCTCATTATTGCATTCTCATTTTACTTCAAACAAAGTACAATAATGGAAAAAGTAGCAATTCAATTGGTGAGAAATGCCACCTTAAAAATTCAATATGCTGGAAAGGTGTTATTAGTAGATCCTATGTTGTCATCCAGACATAGTTTTATGTCATTTGTAGAGCCAGGTAAAGATTTGAATCCAACAGTAGGCCTTCCTATGTCTGTAGAAGAGGTAATTGAAGGAGTTGATGCAGTTTTATTGACTCATTTGCATCCTGATCACTTTGATCAAAAAGCAATGGAAGTACTGGCTAAAGATCTACCTTTTTATGTGCAGCCATCTGACAAAGAAATGGTAGAAAAAGCTGATTTTACTAATGTTGAAGCAATAGAGTCAATGGCGAATTACGATCCTATCAAAATCCTGAGAACGGATGGTAAGCATGGCCCCGATAAGCTGTTACCAACACTAGGGATCGTATCAGGTTTTGTATTGCAAGCAGAAAATTGGCCCACAATCTATATCATTGGAGATTGCCTGTGGGATGAAACGATAGAACGGCAAATAGAAAAATATAATCCAGATATTATTATAACTAATTCAGGAGGTGCTATTTTTATGGGGCAAGATCGTATCTTAATGAATGAAGAAGAAACGCTGAAAGTTGCGAGGAAAGCACCACAAGCCCAACTTATAGCTACTCATATAGAAGCACTGGATCATTGTCAGGTGACCAGAGAAGCATTAGCGAAAGCTGCAGCAGAAGCAAATCTTCCTATTCTGATTCCTGATGATGGAGAAACGATAATATTTTAAAGAATACAATTGGCTCATCTTTTAGGTGGGCCATAAAAAATCAATTATCATGCTGGAAATGCGTCCTATTTGTGAAAATTGTGCAAAACCATTGCCTAATGAAAGCAGTGAAGCGATGATTTGTACTTATGAATGTACTTTTTGTAAAGACTGCGTAGAAAATGTATTGGAGAATGTATGCCCTAATTGTGGAGGTGGTTTTACAAGCCGCCCAACAAGGCCTACCAATTGTGTTACTCGAAACTGTGTAGAGAATCATCCGGTGAGCACTAAAAGAATCCACAAACCCGTCAACTCAGAAAAGTTTGAAAAACTATATGCGGCATATGCGCATATTGATCCGAGAAGTCGATAATTTTGAAAGGAAGGGTGATCTGTGGAGAATTACTAAATCCGAAGGAATAGAAGGGACACTAGAAATAAAATCTCTAAATTTACAGATACCACTTAGCGAAATTTATAGGGATGTAAATTTCAAATAAAAGCTTAAGTGGTTTTTAAATTAATCTGATAGAACAATATATGAGCTGGAGAATACACTTCCCTTTTTTATTTTCATTTTTTCTCTTGTTTTCCTGTCATACTTCCTCTAAAATTATTCCCGGGCATGCCCATAATGACTATGAACATTCCAATCCATTGCAGGATGCGCTGAAGCATCACTTCTTATCTGTTGAAGTGGATGTACACCTGATTGATGGGAGTTTGTACGTATCTCATGACCTGCCAGCAGTATTAGATTCAAACAGGACTTTGGGAAAGATGTATCTGCAGCCATTACAACAACATGTCAAAGCAAATGATGGCAATGTTTATACGGACTATACAGGCCCTTTTTATCTAATGGTAGATGTGAAAACAGAAGCGGAGTCTACTTATCAGCAACTAATTGAGGTTTTATCTAACTATGAGGATATTGTTAGAGTAGCAAGTGATAAAACTGCCGCCCCATTGACAGTATTTGTGTCAGGCAATAGAGCCATACAAACGATTATTGAAAGTAAATTCTCTCTGGCGGTATTGGATGGAAGGCCTGTTGATTTGGATAAAAATATTTCTTATCAATATATGCCAGTTGTGAGTGACAATTTTTACAATGTTCTTAGCTGGGATGGTGTGGGAGATATATCTAAAGAAGACAGGCAAAAATTAAAGCAATTAGTAGAAGCCGTCCATACCCAAAATAAAAAGTTACGCTTATGGGCTGCTCCTGATAATGAGCAAGCCTGGGAGTTTTTGTTAGACAGTGGTGTAGACTTGATTAATACAGATAGGATTGGAGATTTTTACAACTTTTATAAGACTTATAAATAAACCAATTCTTAATATACATTTAGCATAGTGAATAGATAGCTATGAAGCATTAATGCTTAAAATTGTGGCATTGAGTACAATCATAATTACCTTGACATGCCACTACAGAAATTACTTCCTTTTATTTTACTTTCCTGTTTTTTACTTTGTTCCTGCCAACAGAAACCTCCAATCTCCAACGACCTTGATATCAATCACTTTCACCAATTGGGTTTGTTTTTTATAGATAGTACAGATCTTCAGGATGAAGCATATATGAACTTGTTAACTACTTATTTAGCATCTGTTGCTAAACCATCAGAGCCTGCTGAGGAAATGATAAAAGAATGGCATTACGGATTAGGTGATCCTGCCAATGGTTTAATCGCGGCCTATGTTCAACACCCATTATGTGATACACTCATTGAACTACCTCACAGGATCAACAAACCAGATTGGCCAATATGGTACCAGCGCTCAATTGCCATTGCTGAGACGGCCTATCTCTATGCTAATGGAGATGATGGTGTGCAGTGTTTTCTGGAGGGTAAATTGCAGGAACCTTTGATGGGGAACTATTTCAGATTAGAGGCTAGTAATGATTCCGTATTGATTACACTCAGAGTCCTGAATAATGCATTAAAAGGTGGGTTGCGGGAAGCGGCACTTTACACATCTGAATCCTTTCAACAACTACAAGATACTCATCATAAATCTATGATAGGGCGACAGCTTTTGTACTGGGCTGATCAATATGAAGGTATTAATAGAGCTTCAAAATTAGGACAAATTAATAGCGCATGGAAAGCTCAAGATTCTTCTTATCTGAAAACTGCCCTTCAGGAAATAATGCCTTTGCAGCTTCCTATAATTCAAGATTCAATTATGGCGCTAGCTACGAGTGAAAAGTTCTCATTTACAGCATGGGGAGATAGTCAGGGAGGCTGGAATACCTTCCACCAGATAGTTGAACAAATCAAGGGACAATCAAATGCTTTTAGCATAGGATTAGGAGATTTAGTAGCGGATGGGGTCAATGAAAACCAATGGCTGGCATTTACGCAGTGTTTGCAATCATTATTGGCAGATCAGCCAGTATTTGCAGTGGCAGGCAATCATGATTATGACGGTTATTATAATGACCTGAATCCATTGCTTTATCGCAAATATGTTTTGGAAGGAAAGGACATACCCACTTATTTTTCCTGGAGCTATGACAATGCCTTCTTTATGGCATTGGATCCAAATAGTACGTTTCCAATAGGAATTACAGGTGATCAGAAAGAATGGATGGAGGCCCAAATGAATAGCCAGGAATGGCAACAGGCAAATTGGCGTTTTATATTGATCCATCAGCCACCCTATTCACAGGGCTGGCCTGGATATCATGGAGATATTTTTATACGTGAAATTATTGATTCATTGGCTGAAGCCAAACAAATAGATTTTGTGCTTTCTGGGCATAGCCATGATTATGAGCGACTTACTAAAGTATATGGCTCCCAAAATACCCATTTCTTTGTTCTGGGTGGCGCTGGTGGAGGCTTGGAACCTCCTGAATCTTCTGCATATCCGAAAATGGATACCATTATCAAAGCGCATCATTTTGCAAGATTTCAGATTGATGAAAATAGAATACGAATCTCTGCTTATGATACAAATGGTCAATTATTGGATGAGTATCAGGTAAGAAAATAAAGAGAAATTTATCCTGACGTTGGAACCTTTTTCGGAGGATTTGGCGTTACAGCTTCAAATCCTCAAAAAGATAGTCATGTAATCTCAGGTTTTCATATGATTTATTATTCAATGCAATAGCAATAGTTTTTTAGTTGCTAATTGCTCTTTTCTTGTTCATAATTTTGAAAGCCATGAGTTTGTCAAGAAAGTACGGACGTACTTATCATTATCCTTTTTCTCCCGGAGCTACAAATGATGACCGCATCAATCATGATTATGTAGAACATATCAGCGCCATAGATACACTCATTCATACAGAGAAATTAGATGGAGAAAACACCTGCTTAAACAGATATGGCGTTTTTGCTCGCTCACATGCAGCTCCTACACGCCATCCTTGGGCAAATTATCTCAAAGAACGTTGGCAAAGCTTTAAAAATGATTTGGGAAATTTAGAGATATTTGGTGAAAACCTGTATGCTATACATTCTATAGAATATCCTGAGTTGGAGTATCATTTTTATGTCTTTGGTATTCGTCATCTCGATACTTGGTTGTGTTGGGAGGAGGTCTGTTTTTATGCATTTATGCTGGATTTTCCATGTGTGCCAGTATTGCGAATAGAGAAATCCCCCTTTGCTTTTTCTGAGTTGAGGAATGATGTTACCTTACTGGCAAATCAAAAAAGCACTTTAGGATCGCTTGATGCCGCTACGCAGGAAGCATGCATCATGGAAGGTATTGTAAGCCGCAATACCGGAGAATATTCAGTAGGAAAATTTGCTCATAATGTCTTCAAATATGTAAGGAGAAATCATGTACAGACAGATGTACATTGGACTCGTAACTGGAGGCGCGCAAAATTAAAATGGGAACGATCATGTGGAGAATAAATGAAAAAAATGATTGGGAGGCCTATAAGATTGCATTTAGCTGGATAAGAGATATGGAAGGGGTCCCTCAAGATGAGAGGTATCACGCAGAGGGGGATGTGGCTGTCCATACCAGAATGGTTCTTGAAGCATTAGAGTCCTTACGAGAGTTTAACGCATTATTTGAGCAGCAGCAGCATCTTCTCAGGGCAGCAGCATTATTGCATGACGTTGAGAAACGTTCAACTACTGTTTCGGAAGTAGATGGCAGTATTACTTCACGAGGGCATGCAAAAAAAGGAGAATATACTACTCGTTCATTATTATACAGAGAACATCACGCTCCATTTTTACTGAAAGAAACTGTATCTAAATTGGTGCGCTATCATGGACTTCCGTTATGGATACTTGAAAAACCAGATACTCGTAAGGCATTATATCATGCTAGCCTGGAAGTAGATACCCAATTGCTGTATATATTGGCGAAAGCAGATGTATTAGGCCGAATTTGTAATGACCAGGATGAGTTGATTTACCGTTTGGAATTATTTAAAGCACTGTGCGAAGAACATGATTGTTGGGGAAAGGCAAAAGCATTTGGTTCAAAATGGGGGAGGTATGAGTTTTTCTGTAAAGAAGATATTGCTCCAGAATATATCCCCTATGAGGGGAATGCTTTTGAAGTAATCATGCTTTCAGGTTTGCCGGGAGCAGGAAAAGATACCTATTTATCAAAGCATTATACAGATTGGCCGGTGGTGAGCCTCGATGCTATCCGAAGGAAACGTAAAATTGAACCTACAGATAAAAGGAAAAATGGCTGGGTAGTCCAGCAAGCTAAAGAGCAAGCAAGGCAGTTTTTACGTAAAAGACAATCATTTGTATGGAATGCAACAAATATTACTCGTAGCCTCCGCCAACCGCTCATCGCCCTGTTTCAGGACTATGGCGCCAAAACTCGTCTGATTTATCATGAAGTTCCTTATACTCAACTATTATATCAAAATAAAGAACGAACATATCCTGTTCCTGAGATTGTATTGGAACGCTTAATTGATAAGCTAGAGGTGCCACAGCTTTGGGAGTCTCCTATAGTTGATTGGATTGTTGGAGAATAAGATGCCATCTTCAATATAGAATAGAGAACATCTTATGAAATTAAACAAATTCTTAAAGAAGGCCATATATTTACCGCTTTCCTACAGATTCACAGCAAATGGCATACGACAAGTACAAAAACCAACTCTTTAATCAATATCCGGCAATTGTTGATTTAGCAGAAAAAGCTAAAAAAAGAGTACCGAAAGTATCCTGGGAATATTTAGAATCTGGTACTGGTAATGAAAGCCTTACCAAACGGAACCTGGAAGCCTTTGAGAAAATAGTTTTTACTCCACGTTTTTGTAAAGGAGTATTAAAACCAGTTATTAGTACCAGCATATTGGGTAAAACTTATAATGCTCCTTTTGGTATTGCTCCTATAGGCCTGACAGGACTAATTTGGCCTCGTACAGAAGCTTATTTGGCGGCAACTGCTCGACATTATCATATTCCCTATACATTAAGTACAGTAGCTACTGAAACACCAGAAGCGATAGGCCCTGTAGCAGGAGAAATGGCCTGGTTTCAATTATATCCACCCAGGGAAATGGAACTATGCAAAGACTTGCTGAATAGGGCAAAAACAGCAGGCTTTCATACACTATTAATTACAGCAGATGTCCCTATGGCTGGGCGTAGAGAACGCACTAAAAGAGCAGGCTTACAAATGCCTCCGAAAATAACGCCTGAACTCATTTGGCAGGGAATGACCCATCCGGCCTGGACCGTTGCTACCCTTCAAAGAGGATTACCGCGGCTAAGGACTATAGCGGCTTATACTGATTACAAGGACATGAAATTCGTAAGTGGCTATGTTGGTAATCGATTGGGAGGTACTTTAGATTGGGATTACTGTAAAGCTATTAAAGATATTTGGCAAGGCCCCGTGGTGTTAAAAGGGATATTACATCCTGCAGATGCAGAGAAGGCAGTAGAAATTGGCCTGGATGGTATACTAGTTTCCAATCATGGCGGTCGGCAATTTGATGGAGCAATAGCTGCTATTGATGCATTGCCTGCTATAGCAAAAACGATAAATGGTAGAGCCGCTATCCTTTTTGATAGTGGAGTTCGCAATGGATTGGATATCATGCGTGCTCTGTCTTTAGGAGCTGACTTTGTGCTGTTGGGGCGCTCTTTTATCTATGGGGTGGCTGCTCTGGGGCAACACGGAGGACATCACGTGACAGAAATACTAATGGATGATTTAAAGAATAATATGGTGCAATTGGGGATAGAGCAGCTTAAAGATCTGTAAGATAGCATTGGTGATAGCTTGTAATGTATATTATGCTGGTTTCTCTTTAATAATTAAAACAGCCATCAATTCTAAAATGATCCTAATGATGAAATTGCATTACAAAAACTTCAGACTTTATATCCCAGTAGAACAGTTGTAGGAATAGATTGTAGAAATGTATATGCTAATGGAGGCATGATACATTGTATTACTCAGCAACAACCAGAAGAATAAATGGATAACAACAAGACAATTGATACTACTAGTCTTTCCTTAAGAGGGCAGGACCTGGCATCTACATCAGCAAGGGTAGATTTCGAATTGTTTATGGAAGCGGTTCAAAATCTGTATTGTCCTGATCAAAATCCAGCGGGAGCTTTCCCTTTAAATGTAGCAGAAAATACACTGATGATTCCTGATGTTAAGGAGCGGCTGGAACAGGTATTAAATAATCATAAAATACCAGAGTGGGTATTTAAATATACCGATCCTAAGGGACATCCGGAGGTAAGAGAAATACTGGCAGGTTTTATGGAGAAACATCTTTGCAAATGTCCTGTATCTCCAGATTCGATTTGCTTTTCTGCCGGGGCTGCTGCTACTATAGAAGCTAGTTCTTTTGTGTTGGCGAATGCCGGAGATGTAGTAGCAATACCTGCTCCTGCATATCCAATGTATACTAATGACCTTGGGGTGAAAAGTGGCGTGTTGCGCTATGATTTACAAACTCATTATCATCTAAATGAACATGGTTCTATTTCTCCACTGACGACAGCAAATCTGGATTCAGCATGGGCGGAATTGAATGCCAGGGGACAAGGCTTAAAAATAGTCCTCCTCACTTCTCCTGATAACCCAACAGGATGTATGTACTCAGAAGGTCAATTAAAAAGTATTGCTCAATGGTGTATTGCTCACAAGGTACATCTAATCGTTAACGAAATCTATGGCCTTTCATTGATTGATATTACAGATGAAGATTTGCAGCATGATTATCCTGAAGAAGCAAGCCTCTGCTCATTTGCTCAAATTATGGCCGAATTACAAAGTGATTACCTCCATCTTTGGTATGCACTTTCTAAAGATTTTGCCATGTCAGGTTTGCGATTTGGCATTGTTCATTCTTTAAACCAGGCTTTTCTGAACAGTCTGGGAAATGCCAATATTCCTCATATGGTATCTAATCTTAATCAGTGGGGGGTAAGTGAGATGATGAAAGATTCCAATTTTATAGAGCACTACATCCTGGAAAACAAGAAACGGGTTACTCAAAGTTATAAACTGGTAGTAGCTGCTCTAAATAAAATTGGAGTATCCTATATCCCTAGCCGGGGAAGTTTGTTTGTATGGGCGGATTTTTCAAAATATCTAAAAGAAGATAGTGCCCAGGGCCAGGAAAACTTATGGATTGATATTTACAGAAAAACAGGTGTATTGCTGACTCCGGGAGCAGGTTTTCAGCACCAGAAAAAAGGCTTGTTTAGAATCGTACATACAGCTTTGCCTACAGCTCATTTAGAGGAAGCAATGGAACGAATGCTTGCATATTTCCGAAGTTTGTAAAACATGGAACAAATCGGATTTAGCTCTAATCGATTGTGTTAAATGGAAAATTCTCCGAAATTTTCTCGACGTAGAAACATTTAATATTTAAGTAACTACTCATGGCGAACGTTACTTATATCCATTGATGGAATTTATTACAGTGGAAAAATGAATATGTCAAAAGAGCTAATTCTTACAATTCTGTTCGGGATTTACATATGCTCACTTCAAGCCCAAAATGCTGGCATCATAAAGGGGCGAGTCACCGACAATAATACTAAAGAACCTTTAATAGGAGCTACAGTTGTACTTGATGGTACTACAAATTCAAAGGGTGCGATAACAGATCTAAATGGAAACTTCGAATTACCTTCAATTCCCTATGGAACTTTTTCGCTCAAAATCAAATATATTGGTTACGAAGACAAAGAGGTCAATGATGTTGGTGTTTATGATTCTAAAGGGGTATTTATTGAAATAACCGTAAAAAAGATTTCACAGGTTCTAGATGAAGTAGTCGTCTTGGCTTACCAAAACCCAACTGAATCGACAGACCAAATGACCACTGTTAGTGCAAGGAGCATTTCTTTAGAAGAGACTAAGCGTTTTGCAGGTAGTTTGGGCGATCCTTCCAGAATGGCATTGTCCTATTCTGGAGTCGCTACAAGTGGAGGCGACAATAATGAAATCATAATAAGAGGAAATTCTGCAAAATATTTGCAATGGAAATTGGAAGGCTTAGAGATACCAAATCCAAATCACTTTGGGGTTTATGGTAGTAGTGGAGGATTATTAAATATTTTGAATACAAATAATTTAGGCGCGTCTAATTTTTATTTGGGCGCATTTCCTGCACATACTGGAAATGTAATTGGTGGTGTGTTTGATTTATCTCTCCGTGATGGTAATACTACCAATTACAAGCACAGTGTTGAAATGAGTCTGATAGGACTTTCTGCTACATCTGAAGGGCCACTTAAGTTGTCAAAAGGAGCGAATTACACTATTAATTATAGGTATTCTACATTGGGATTAATAAAAAATCTTGGTATTGCTTATCAGGCTCCTGAATATCAGGACATGACCTTCAAGGTGAATCTCCCTACAATGAAATCGGGAAAATTTACTGTTTATGGTATGGGTGGATTAGGAACAAATCTGGAAGAAGATTTTTTTCGCAAAATTGATTCAACGCAATTCAGTCTTAATATGGCGGGAGATACCATCTATGGTTTTAATGAAATTGCAGCTGAGAACCTAAATAAGTATAATATCGGAATTATAGGATTCAAGCACATTATTCCATTGGGAGAAAAGAGTATCTTGACTAATCACATTAATTATTCAGCGGTCTTCAGTGCTCCAAGATCTTCAGGTGTTAACAAAGACAATTTTACAACATACCTTAAAGAGGAAGGAAGATTTACGAATTCTACATTTCGCTACCAACCTTCCTTAAACACCTATTTTAATAATAGTAACTCCATTCAGACAGGAATAATCCTTTCATTTCGTTCATTCAATTCTTCGCTTATTGAAGGATATCCTGACTTTACGACCAAAACGATACTGAAAAGCACAGACAAATCTTTGTTGACTCAATCATATGTTTCATATCAAAACACTTCAATAAAAAAACTTAAAATAGTTGCAGGTCTTCATTACACATACTTCAACCTAAATAATCAACATTTGCTTGAGCCAAGGCTTGGTTTTAATTATACCCTTTCGGATAAATCATCTTTAGCCTTTGCATCTGGAATGCATAGTACAACTGAAAGCCCCGAGGTTTACTTATTTATAGATAACTCAGTGAATATTCAGACACGGAATTTGGATATGACACGCTCTTGGCAAACTGTTATTTCGTACAAAAGAAAACTATCTGAAAAACTTTTTTTTACGGCAGAAGTGTATAGCCAATACTTATTTGATGTTCCTATTGCTGCTGATTCTTCCAACTTTTCTTTGATCAATGAAGAAGTTGCCTTTACAGACTTGAAATTGATCAATAAAGGTAAAGGGCTGAATTATGGCCTTGAGCTTACTTTAGAAAAATTATTTTCACAATCTTATTACTTTCTTGCTACAGTTTCTTTATTCCAAAGTGAGTATAAATTGATGGAACCTTATTATAGAAAGTCTAAATATGGTAGTTCTTATGTTATAAATTTACTTGGAGGAAAAGAATTCAAATTCAAAGAGAATAAGTTCTTTAATTTAAATGTCAGAGCCAATTTTTCGGGAGGTAAGCCTTATACACCGGTTTTATTGGAAGAATCTATTGCAGCTGATGCAGAAGTTAGAGACGAAAAAAGAGCAAATTTTAATCAATTGCCACCCTACATTGGGGTTGATTTAAGTTTAAGTCATAAGTGGATACGTCCCAAAAAAGCTCATGAAGTTAAATTGGATGTTTTTAGATTATTCGAGCAAAATTATATTGATGAAATATTCGTGCAGGAAAAACTGAATTATGATGGGAGTATAACCCCGGCAACGAAACAGTTAGTTCAATATGGTGAAGGGCAAACAAATTCAACGATTCTCCCGGTATTATACTACAAGTTGACATTTTAAAATTAATATACCTTTTAGTGCTGAGGCGCAGCTTCCTGCTGCCCTTCAGCTTAGCAAAGAAGTTTAAACCAGCCTTAAAAAGAATAACCAAAAGCCAAATTAAAAACGGCATCATTTAATTGCAGTTTATCCGAAACCCATCGTTGCCCCTCTGGTAACCAAGGTTTTGTAAAAGGGAACCCTAAATCCATACGAAGCAATAGAACGTCAAAATCAAAGCGAAAACCAAAGCCTCCTCCCACAGCCAATTGCCGATAAAAAGAATCAAGATGAAAGGTAGATGCATCATCATTTCGGGTGCCACCCTTGAACAACCAGACATTTCCCGCATCCACAAAAAAACCGAGTTCAAGAAGACTAGTTAGTTTGGGGCGCCATTCCATACTGCCTTCCAAAAGAATATCACCCGTGCCAGTAAAAAAGAAGGTTTGGCCTGAAGGCTCAACACTACCTGGACCTACCTGCCGAGGTTGGAACGAGCGGAGACTATTAGGGCCACCGACGGAATAGAGGTCAAAAAAAGGCAATAATACTTCGTTGCGGAAAGGGAACGAAAACTTGGTGGAAAGCCGCCAGGCAAACGCCTGCTTTTCGGAGAAATGCCAGTAGTGGCGCCAGTCATTTTCCCATTGAAGAAACTGGCTTTCAGCGTTTTCCCGTACAATGGAACTGTTGCGCTCCAATAAGCGATTGCCAACCACAGAAAGTTTCCCCCGGTAGAAAAAGTTATGTGTTCTCAGCTTTTTCAGTCGACTATCAAAACGATACACGTAGTTGGGCTTAAATATAAACATTTGCTCCAGGTTTAGTAAAGCACCTTCACTGTTGTCCTCATCACTCAAAAGGAAAATAAAGATTAACAGGCGACGCAGTTCCTCAACTTCGTAGCGAGGTGCCTGCCAAACGATGTTGATGGGCGTCAATTCGTGCTGTATTTCCGGACGGTACCGCCATTGATAGGTAAGGCTAAGGTCATAATTGTCAAGGACAATGAAGGGAGCAAAAGTGGTGTCGGCATTGAGGCGTTCAGCCAAATTTGTAAAGCCTTCTTCTATCAGAAAATCCTGTGTTCCATTGAGAGGTATCTTGATTTTGTCACTCGAAAAGGAAAAAGCTGCTTTCGTCTGGGCAATGAATTCTTCTACCCAACGGTTTTTTTTGAATGGGATAATGAGTCCGGGTTTTGATAATTCGATGGTAGCTTTTTGTTCGAAACGAGAAGCAATGTCGACATCAAGTGGGAAGTTGTAGTTTCCACTGAAATTTATCCGGAGCTGCTCCGCTCCCCGGAACAAGTTGCGGTTAAGATAGCCTAAGGAAATTTCAGGCCCGGCATACAGCCCTGCTTTTATTGAACCACCGATTGAACCTTCAATAGTTATAACTTTGCGAGGCGTTAGCTTAATGGTCACATCCAAAAGGCTGTCGGACATTGAAGAAGGTGTAAATTGCACATCAATGAACTGATAGTATTGCAAAAAAGACAGTCGTTGTAAGGTAGCTCGATGATCATTAGTAGAATAGCGTTTACCTGTACGTAACACAATCGCTTCTCGCAATGTAGATGACCGAAGCAGTTCTCTTGACGAGATGATAGTTAATCCTTCATATTCTACCGTATCAATGGGAAGGTCATCCTTTTTTTCGAAATTAAGATCGGAATAAACTATAATCCGATGGATCGTTTGTGGTAACAGATTAATAGAATCTACATTTTCTTTTAGCACCAGTTCCAGGCCTACTTTATGGTTTGAGTTAAGAGTGTCAGCCAAAAATTTCAAATCACTACTTCGGAAAAAGTAATGTCCATTTTGTCGTAGGGCAGTTGTTATTCTTTCTCGTTCCTGTTTGAGTAATTCGAGCTTGTATAGTTCGCCTGTTTTCAGAAGAGATGTACTCCTTATTGCATTGATTTGGCTTCGGATAAGGCTATCACTCACCCCATTCGATAAATTGCTAAGAAGGTAAGGAGGTTCTACAGAGACATGATACTTAACGCTTGCTTTTCGTCTCCTCTTTTTTACAACAGCTTTTACCTGAGTATTAAAAAAACCTTGATTAAAAGCTCTGTTTTTAAAGAGTTGTTCGGTTTTCTCTGTCAACTGTTCATCATAAATAACAGGAGGCTCGCCCAGCCTTTTTTGAAACCACATCCATACTTTTCTCTTTTTTTTCGAATGGAAAAGATTATAAAAACGAAGCCGCCAATATATACCCATAAATTTTTTATTCGGCTTTGGCGTTTTCAGGATGGAGGTATAAGTCGATTTTAATTCAGCTGTAGAAAAATTTTTCCCTTCCTTTTTTATTTTGATTTTTGCACCGGTATAAATTTGTTCTCCCTCCGGCAGCGTTCGACTGAGGGAACAACTCATGCATATGCTAAGAAAGAAGAGTAAAAATACCTTATTTTCCATCATCTTCGTTCCGTTTTTTCTGCCAACGTAATCCATGAAAATCCTTTGAAAAAACCAATATTCCACCTAGCTTTACGGCTGTGCCACCAATGAAGTCATCGAAGTCTCGCTGGTTGTAAAGCTTGATTTTAAAACGTCCATTTTGAGTAAGTGAATACTCTACAGTCACATTATCTAGGTAGGTCTGTGAGCTGCTCTGTTCCGTACCTGATTCTGTTGTTGTTTTGCCGTCGAGGCTGATTAAAAGACGGTCATTTAATAGGCGTTTTCGGATACTAACTTTGAAATCTGTTTGTGATAGGTCATTGCTATTCTGATAAGTATCAAGGCCAAAGTCAACCTCTACAAATTTGATATAGCGGTTGGCAAGATTGTTTAGTCGTTGGCTAATAACATTATTAAGGTCGCCCGAAAGGTCAAGTATTTGAAAATCCGAATTGCCAAGGTTTTGAGACAGAAAACCATTGAACAAGATAAGAGCAAAGGCTTGCGTATTCTGTTGATTGGGATCTTGATTGATGCTGGCAATAGCAGATTGAATTTCTCCGTCACCTGTATTTCCTTCAATATCATTTGGATAGGAAATGGAAGTGCTGATTTCTGTTTTTGAGGGTAAGCCACCTATATTCAAATTTACCAAAAACACCTGTTTCTGGCTAGTGGAAGCAGCTGTTTCATCGTCACTCGACCGGGCTAAAAGTGGATAGGCTGAAGTTCGCACCTGGTACTCTACATCAATATCCAGTTCGGGATTGAATGGATCGCCCGTCCAGCTTAGTGTTCCACCGGGCTTCACCTTGAAGGGACGGCGTACCAGTTTTTGGTAGGTAAACAAGTATTTACCCTCTACCGCTTCGAGTTGTCCATTCAACTCCATTGTTCCATCGGGGAGCATCACAAAAACAATATCACCCTTGGTTTTTCCTTGGAAATTATCGCCCGAAAATGGGTCAGTAATGGCTTTGAAGTCAAGATTTTCATTCACCTCAGCTCGTACTGTGATTTTCATGTTTAGATTCTCTGATACCTCTTGAATTCGTGTTTTATAGTTTGGCTTTGGCACGTATATATCACTCTTTGGTTGAATGAATTCTACTACACCCTCATCTGTTATCAAATCATTCGAATAAGGGTTGTAAACATAGGTTAGCCTGGAATCTTTTTTTGGCTTAGCCACTACATCCACGGTTGGCGAAGTGAGGAGGCCGCTAAGTTTTACATCGGCATCCACTAGTAGTTTTCCGTAATACAAATCATTGTCCTTCGAGTTTGTATTTAAAACAAGAAAATCCTTCATTCCGACTTCTGCTTGAAGGAAATACTCTCTAAAATCGCTAGTCAAAATATAGGAAGAGACAACACCTTTGTTCCCATTGGCATCAAGAATCTCTAAATCCTTGAATTCAATAGCATTGGCGTCGAAAATGACAGGCTGCTTACCCAAACGCAGCCGGGTCTTCAACATTTCAATATCAAAAGCTGCCTCATCGAAATGTACTTTTCCTTCGACGGAAGGCTGTGCGAAGTTGCCTGTGATTTTCAAATTGCTAGCAAGTGTGCCGGCCATATTTTCTAAATAGCCAAAAGTCAGGGGTTCGATGGCTGCTAAATTTACAGAAGGTATATCGAGTGAAAAATCAAGCGACTCAAATTCGTCGTTCAAGTCTAGCTCACCCTGCAGCGAGAGATCGTTTCCATTCCCCTGGAGGCTGGCCGAAGCAGTAAATATTTGGTTGTTTTTATCGTCCACCTGCACAGAGAAGTCACCAAGCTGAGCCTTCATTACCATGAGGCTATCTACATGAAGCCGAGCAAAGAAGGCTGGATCAGATTGGATACTTTTAGCAGAAACATGTCCATTCAGGATACCACCCAGGTAGTCGCTGTTCAATTTGATGATATTGGACACGGTGTTCAGATCGAATTGGTCAAAGGCAACTTGCACTTGCTCCTCTTCTTTTTCTGTTGTGATTTCGATGGCTGATTCATCCCGCGAGAAATACCAGTCTCGTACGTCGACCTCCTCAGGCGACCAACGTATAGCATTGCCTTTGGTCACTTGCCAGTTTTCATAATTCAGCAACTGATCTGGTAAAAAGGAAAACTCATACGTTTGGTTTTCTAAAAAAGATAGCGAAGATTTTATGGAGAAATATTCCTTTTCTTTCTCATCCAGCATCTCGATGGTATTCATTAGAAGTTGGTTGCGCAGGCTACCAAAAGTCTTGAGATTTTCCACTTCAGCAAGATTCCGGATGTTGGCGTGGTGCAGGCTGAGATGGTAGTCAAAGCCTTCCTTATTCCTCTGTATATCTACCGATAAATCTTCGAAATCGGACTGCTGGAAGTTGAAAAATGGAATATTGGTATGGAGAGATAGGGCAGTTGAGCGGTTATCGTATTTGGCTGCAAGATGAAAAGGAGAAAGGGCATCTAAAGTAGGAATATAACCCATTGTCAAAATTTCAGGGCGGTGGAGTTGAAAATCGAAATCAAAATATTCATCCGTATTTCCAAGCAGCGAATCAGGGTAGTTGGGGCGCCATGGGCTGAAAACCATTTGCTTAAGACTCTTGTCTATTTCTGAGATACTGAATTTGCCATCTAGTGTAGCTTCCAGAAAATCGGAACTGATTTGTATAGTGTTTTCCCTGTTGTTGAGTTCAGCAGTAAGCAATAGGCTATCTATTCGTTCTGATTTTTCAGCAAAATGAATATTAAAACTATCCATTAAAAGTGTGCCAGAAAATGTGTCGAAATTCATGCCTTCTGCCTCCAAGAAAAGCTTTCCGTTAAGCGAAAAAGGCTGCTCGGAAATATGGAGTGCCTGTAAGTCAAGTTGGTCAAGCTGAAGATCGAAAAACAACTTCGGCAGTGCTTTTGACAGGTCAAGGCTCAATTCGGAATTTAACCCAATTTCTGGTTCAGAAGCAGAGGCATGGGCAGTCAAGACCTGTTGTGCCAATTTGCCTTCTATTAGTAATCCAGCTGCTGTTGTATCGTCAGCACTTTTTACATTGAGTGATAAATTGGCATATGTTTTTTCAGAAAGATCAAAACCTTCACCCGATAATTTCATTTCCAGGGCAAGTGGGTGGATAGGAAAACCCAATAAACTGTCGAGGTATTTTTCGACAAAAAAAGAAGCCGCCTGAAAATTATTAACCCCAAGTTCGAATTCAAATCTTTCCTTTTGCAAAACGCCTTCCATTTCCCATTCTCCAGTGTTTGATCCAAATTTTATATTGGCCTGCAAATCATTCAGTTTCCCTTTTATTTTTCCAGTTATATTTTTAAAAACGGGCAATTTAAAATAATCAGGTAATAAACTGTCGGGAACAAAATGCTTCAGTTCGCTGTGGTCAATGTCGTAAGCAAAAAGGCCCAAATCAAATGCTGGCTGATCAGAAAAAGCACCTGAAATATCGCCTGAAAAATCATATTGCTTTTTTTCAGCAGCCCGAATAGTATTTAGCTCGAGGGAAGAGGAAATATCATAAAGAGGCCCCTGGACTGGTTTTCCTGTCAAAATAAATTGATCAGGCAAATCTACATATTCAGGCAAGGTATTGGAGGGCAGATAAGCCAATAAATCCGGTTTGGAAATTACAAAGGTATCTAGTAAAATATCGAAAAATGCACTATCCTTTTTCTGAATATCTTTCACCTGTACTATTGCATCGAATCGAGTAGGATGAGGTAAAGTTCTTCGCTTTGTTTCTACTTTTATTTCTGAAACAAAATCTGCAATATTTCCTTTTATGTTTCCAGCTAAAGAAATGCTGTCAGGTAGATGGACATAAGTTGGTAAAGTACTATCCGGCAAAATGTTCAAAATGGCTTCACCAGAGGAAAGAAAATGGGGTAGTAGTAGGTCGAATTCCAAACGATCGGGCTGTATAATGCTTTTGACTTTTCCGTTCAAGTTTATCAGGGTACCTAAACCTTTGAAATCAAGTAAATAGATATTCATTTCACTCAGAGAGCCTTCTGATATTGCTTTGATCTTAAATGGCTTTTCCCTGTTTTTTTGAAAGAAAACGATGCTGTCGAGAGGTGGATAGAAATAAGATAATTCTCTTAGTCCATCGCTTTCGGCTTCTATATCCGTTTTAATTTTCAATTGTTCGAGAGGGCTTTCTGATTCACCTGAAAATGGATATTCAATACTTGTTTCTTTGCTTTGTAGTCGAATGTCTGTAGTTATTAATGCTGTTTCTCTGAGTGTGATTTTGTTATTGCGGAAATTGATTTCACCCTCTAAGTTTTTTAATGAAAATCCATCCAGGCTTTGACCGGATACTCTTTTTATAGCTGCCGATATGTCAAGGTTGTCATAATTGAAATCCGAAATCTCGGCCATCAAATTTTCTATTCCGTAATGTTTGGGGTCAAATCCAGCTTCTATTTTTTCTGCTGAAATTATATCGTATTTAAATCGACTTTCTTCCAGCTTGAAATCCTTGGCTGATATTTTCATATCATCCCCAAACATATAAAAACTTCCCTTTGAAAGTTCTAGCTCTCCTATTCCTGCTACGATTTCCATATCGGGCATGGAAAAATCAACATCCACTTTTTCTAAATCTATTTTTCTGGCATTTATTTTAAAGATGGAAGGCTCATCAAGTTCCATTTTTTCCTCCGTTTGGGCTTCGCCTAAATTTATTTTCACTTGCGAATTATTCAGGAGCACCTGATCAATTTGATAATCATTTTTAAGATAATCTAAGTGGTCGATAGAGCCCTTCATCTCGCCTATAGCTGTCGATAAGTTTATGGCTGCTTTTTCATCTACATATTCAAACTTGACTTTCTGGATAAGCAATCCAGCATTATCAAAAGTCATAAACCAGGGACTGGAGGCCTCGTCAGTTTCTTCGCCTTCACTGGATGCATTTGAAATGAAGTCAATATTGCTTGTCTCCCTCCCAAAATACAATTTGCCCTGTCCTCCTTTTAAATAGATTTGATCGAACTGAATCCTTTTTTGGAGCAACTTGTTCAACTTGAAATTGACGGAAAATTCATCTACATGAAGCAAGGTGTCTTCTTGTATGTCCTCGACGTAAACTCCTTCCAGAACCAATGATTCAGGGAGTCTTAAACGTATAGATTCAATGCGAACTTTGGTTTTTAATGTGTTAGATAAGTAGCTTTCGAGTGTGCCCGTGAGGTAATGCTGCACAACAGGAATTTGGATGGTGACTGCGATTACGAATAAGAAGAGAGCAATAAAAAGGACTATTCGAAAAAGTATCCTTGCTATTTTTTTCAGATTTGACAATCGGCTGTAGATGGTTTTTTATAGGTGATGAATAATGTAATGCGAGTAAGAAGGATGATAATCTAAGGTACTAAAAAAAGTTTAACCACATTTCAAAATATTATCTATTGTCTCCATGCTTCTTTAAGCTTATGTTTCATGTGTATTTGAACACATCTGTTATGTATTTTAATTCTGGAGTCAGTAATATGAAGCAAGAAAAATAGTTGCTTTACAGCTTGTGATAAGGAAACCTTATTTATCATTTACGTATTTCACATGATATGCTCAATGATAGCATTCATTTTTTTAAAAAAATTAAGAAAAAGATGAAATTCAATCTACTACTTTTATTTCTGTTTGTAGGGCAACTGCTCTCGGCCCAAATCTTTACAGAGGTACCCGATACTCCTTTTGAAGACGTTTTAAGTGGTTCCGTCGCTTTCTCAGATATAGATGGAGATGGTGACGAGGATGTATTAATTACGGGAAATAATGATTCTATTAGAATCTCGAAACTATATACCAATGATGGTATGGGCAATTTTAGTGAAGTACTGGATACTCCTTTTGAAGAGGTTACTGGAAGCTCAGTTGCTTTTTCAGATGTGGATATGGATGGCGACGAAGATGTACTAATTACAGGAGTAAGCTATACCGGCAGGACTTCTAAATTATACCTCAACGATGGTATGGGTAATTTTACTGAAGTGTTGAATACTCCCTTTGAGGGTGTTTGGAATAGTTCGATTGCCTTTTCGGATGTAGATGGAGATGATGATCCAGATGTGCTTATCACTGGAAAAGTCGGTTCCTTTGATCAAGTATCAAAATTATATACCAATGATGGAGTGGGTAATTTCAGTGAGGTAGAAAACACCCCTTTTGAAGATATTTGGAGCGGTTCGATTGCCTTTTCGGATATAGATGGAGATGATGATCCAGATTTGCTTATAACAGGCAATAATGACTTGGTCAGTGTAACTACAAACCTATATGTGAATGATGGTATGGGCAATTTTACAGAAGTTTTGGATACTCCCTTTGATGATGTATGGCTTAGTTCAATTGCTTTTTCAGATGTGGATGGAGATGGTGATGAAGATGTACTTATTACAGGGGCAAATGACTTTAGCATTGGCCGAATTTCAAAGTTGTATCTCAATGACGGTACGGGCAATTTTACTGAAGTACAAGGTACCCCTTTTGAAGATGTTTCAGATGGTTCCATCGCCTTTTCGGATGTAGATGGAGATGATGATGAGGATGTACTTATTACGGGTAATAATCTAGGTCGAATTTCGAAACTGTATCTCAATGATGGTATGGGGACTTTTAGTGAAGTGCAAGATACCCCTTTCGAAAATGTGGCAAGTGGCTCCATTGCCTTCTCGGATGTAAATGGAGATGAACGCCCTGATGTTCTGATTACAGGAGGACTTGATGGATTTGTTCCAGTTGCTAGACTGTATACGAATAGTGAAACGGTTTCCTTTATTGAGAATAAAGTTGATAAAGTAAATTTTGAATTCGTGCTTTATCCTAATCCTACAAGGGGGGATGAAGTTAAAGTATATTATGACTCAAAAGAAAATAGATGGATAACTTTAATGGTGTTTGATGAAAATGGACGTTTATTAAAACAACAGCAAGAACACTGTACTATTGGGTATCAAACTTTATCTATTGATATAAACTCTTTACAGAGTGGGAGTTATATGATCCAATTGAATGATGATAAAAGAAGTGGAGTGAAAAAGATGGTGATTCATTAAGAAAGATAAATCCAAGAGTTTAGAAGTAATGAGAATAATGTATCAAGGCTAAATATTGGTAGGTACCAATGTAACAGCTAGATTTCATCAACAAGCAACAGGGCATCCTATACTTATGGATGCCCTGTTGTGATTAAAACAATAATTTTATGGTTCTTTGTTAACCTCTCTCACAACCGAAGGATATTAATCAACGAACCAATGTTTTAAATCAGAATTTGTTGCCTGTTTGGATAACTCATCAAAAACGAATTTCAAACTAGCATCAAGGGATTTTTTTGCCCCAACACTAAGTCCTTCTTCCAGTTCCCACTGATAGCCTTTTATTTCTAGAACAAAAGCTTTTGGGCATTTATCGTATAATACCTCACATAAGTACAGCAGGCCCATAGGGCTTAAAGCATGTGTTGTAAACGTAAAATCATTGTCAGGTCTGATTGCTCTGAAGCCATAACCATTGGGTAAATCATTATGGCTCGCATCTACAAATATTATAGAAGAGTAGTGTGTGATGAGCTCACTGTCCTCAACTTGTAATTGATAACAAGGATGTATGTGGCCTGTAAAACGACCTGATTCGCGGAGCTTGTTGGCGAAAGCCCAGGCGAGACCGTCATCCTGTCTACTAGTATTGCCAATCGCCATCAAAAGGACATCGCTTTTTGCTTGCTCTTGAAGTGGGTAATCTGTTATGTCATTAGGGATCAGCATGTAACTTTATTGTTTAGTTTTCTTTGTAACTAAGTCTCCTTTATGGTCGAATACAGATAATCGCAGTGGCATTTTACCCAGTGCATGGGTTGCACAGCTTAAGCATGGATCAAAAGCCCGTATGGCGACTTCTACCTCGTTTAGCATACCTTCTGTTATTTCCTGTTGGCCGTTTAGATTGTCATGAGCTACTTTGCGTACAGCCCGATTCATTCCTTCATTATTGTGGGTAGTAGAGACAATCAGATTGCATTTGGTAATCATGCCTTGCTCATCTACTTTATAATGGTGGATAAGGGTGCCTCGTGGAGCTTCTATAATGCCTATTCCTTCAGGCCGTCTTAATCCGGTTCGCGTAAGGTCATCCCCAAGGATATCGGAATCTAGTAAAAGCTCTTTCATCATTTCAGCGCAGTAGAGAAGCTCAATCAGCCTTGCCCAGTGATAATGCATGGTGCTGTGGTTGGGTTTTCCAGTAGTATAAGCTTTAAATATCTCAAGTTCTTGTTGTGCTAATGGAGTACTGAGACGGTCGCAAACATTAAGGCGGGAGAGAGGGCCTACTCTGTTCCAGCCATTCTTCCTGCCCAGGTGCTTGAGGTATGGAAATTTCATATAAGACCACCGTTCTACGCCTTCTGTAAAATATTGAGTGTAATCATCACAAGGTATATCGTGTAATGTCTTATTACCATTGGCATCAATTGCACGTAGTCTTCCATCATATAGGTCTAAAGAACCATCTTTACTTACCATGCCTAAATGTCCGGATGGATAAGTGGCAAAAGCATCCAGCCATGTATAGTGCCTGGCGTGGTAGTCCTTAATGAATTGTATGATCTCCTGTGACCATTCAATCATTGTGTCTACAGATGGAATTTCTTTAGAGTTGAGGAAGAAATCGCGTTCCTCGGGAAAGAATGTTTTGTGAACGCCGCCAGGAACAGCAGCAATACCATGTATTCTTTTGCCTGCAATAGCTTTGATGATCTCCTGTCCAAACTTCCGCATCAATATACCCTTTTGAGCTAAATCAGGATTGGAGATGGCAACATGTACTACATTGCGTTTTTCAGCAGGAGCATCTGTACCAAATAGCAAATCGGGAGAGGCCAGGTAAAAAAAATGTAAAGCATGAGATTGGAATACCTGTCCGTAATGTAACAATCGGCGTAGCTTATTAGCTGTTGGCGATAAAGAAGATGGATCAATACCTACAATTTGATCTATAGCTTTGGCTGCTGCCAAATGATGGCTTACGGGGCAAATACCACACAATCGCTGTACCAGCAATGGTGCTTCCCAATAAGGATGGCCTTGCACAAAGCGCTCAAAGCCTCTGAATTCTACGATATGGAAATAAGCCTCATCGACGCTTCCCTGGTCATTGAGATGTATAGTTACTTTACCATGGCCTTCCACACGTGTTACAGGATCTATGACTATTTTTTTTGGCATTTTAGTCGTATTTAAATTCAGGATACAATACTGAATATTGCTCTCCCCATAACAGGTTTTTAACTGCCTTCCAAATATGATTGGCGGAAGGAGGGCAACCAGGAATGAAATAATCGATTTTTACTACTTCGTTACAAGCATAGACTTTGTCTAGTATCTTGGGCAGATCTTCATGATAGGGTACTATGTATTCACCATCTTCAGTAGTTATGGAATTCAGATATGCTTCTTCCAGACACTCTTCCAAAGGAATCATGTTGCGCATGGCAGGCAGCCCTCCCCAAATCGAACATTCGCCAACGGCGACGAGGATATCACACTTCTGTCTGAATTCTCGTAGTACTTCCAGGTTTTCACTATTGCAGCAGCCTCCTTCAATTAGGCCGATATCACATCTCTTGGTAAAGGACTTAATATCGGTGAGTGGACTCTTATTAAAATCTACCAATTCTATTAGGTCTACCAGCCCTAAATCAATATCCAGCATAGACATATGGCAGCCAAAACATCCAGCCAGAGAAATAGTAGCTATTGTCTTTTTCTCTAAATGCTGCTGCTTTTTTTCCTCTTCTTTGACCAGAGAAGGTGTCTTAACCACCGATTTTAAATCGAAGCGGCGGTCGCCGAATGGCAGGGCATTTTGACCTCGTACAAGAATAGCCCCTGTTGGGCATAAATCCATTGCATTGAGTGCCTCTGTTTCTGTTAGTTCTGCTTCTTTTTCGTAATCAATACCAATCATTGCTTTATTTCCTCGATTGCAGAACGAGAAAACCCGATGGCCATCTTTTGTTTTTACCTCTTCTACACAGCGTAAGCATCTAACACAGCGATTATGCTCTATAATCATCCTTTTAGGCCCAAAATCTATGAGTTGTTCCTTAAACAGATGAGGGAATCTGGAGTGGGTCATTCCCATTTCATACCCCATATGTTGAAGATCACAATTTCCACTCTTATCGCAGGAAGGGCAAAAGTGATTTCCTTCTGCAAAAATCATTTCAACTATAGCCTGGCGCAAATCATTTAATGCTTCCTGTTCTATTTCCACTTCCATTCCTTCTTTTACTTTAGCCATGCAGGCAGGCCCCGTTTTTCCATCGATATTACAAGTGCAAACACGGCAGGTGCCCAGAGGAGGGTCGATATGATCGTAATAGCATAAAGAGGGAATGAAAATACCATTTTGTTGAGCTACCGTTACAAGATTACTGCCTTCTAGAGCTGTAATCTCTTTACCGTCTATTGTTAGTTTTATTTCTCGGGGTGTTTTCATTGCTTAAAGAAGTTTTCGTAGTCCTGAATAGCCCGTTTATCATCGAAACTGTAGTTCAGCCCTCCTCGTGTATCTAGAAGGCTTTCAAAGTAATCCGGAAATTCATCCAGTGCACCCACCAGTGCATGAGTGGCCATCTTCCCCAGGCCACAACGACTTGTTTTCGCCATTATATTGCCCCATTCCTTGAGCTCTTCCAGATCTCTGGTTCGTGCCAAACCAGTAGCCAGTTTTTCCAGTTTGCGTTTTATTATGAAATTACCAGCTCTGCATGAGGTGCAAAGTCCACAGGATTCATGTTTGAAAAAGTCAGCGAAATTGTCAAAAATCCGGAGCGGGCTTCTGCTGGAGTTAAACACCATAAATGCACCTCCACATCGCAAATCATCAAGTGAGAGTTTTCTATTGATCGCGTCAATTGATAAGCTTTCACCAGATGGCCCGCTGACTTGAATGAAATGGGGATCATCAGCTTCGCAGAGATTCAGTATTTCTGCAACAGTCATACCCCATTCTATTTCGTAAATACCAGGTTTATGACAATCACCAGATATACTGATCAATTTAGTACCTGGAGAGTTAGGGCAGCCAGTATTTAGATAATAGTCAGGGCTTAATTCAATAATTCGAGCTGCAATGCAAAAAGTTTCTACATTGTTTACTATTGTTGGTTGATTTAAAAAACCTTTTTCCGTAGGGAAATGCATTTTTGCTCGAGGCTCTCCCCGCTTTCCTTCCAGTGAATTGATAAGGGCGGTTTCTTCACCACATACATAAGCGCCTGCACCTATTTGCGTACGGATATCAAAATTGAAACCTTCTATACCTGCAGCATTCTTCCCCAATAAATTCATGCGACGGAATTGCT
>JAKSDI010000035.1 GCA_022360175.1 Chitinophagales bacterium | reverse complement strand
CACCAATCGGACTACCTGGATTGGTTCGCCTTCCTTACGGATCTCAAAGAGGTACATGCCATCCACTAAGGTGCTTACATTCCATACAGAAGTAATATCACCTGCTCTTAGCTCACGTTGTTCTATTAGCTGTCCCATGGTAGAAAGAAGTCTTACCGTTGCATCCTGGTTTAATGCCTCTGAAAATTCAAGATTGACTACATCAGTTGCAGGATTAGGGTAAAGATTCGTTGTTGTTTTAACACTAACAGCTGTTTCTACTTCCGGAGTGCTTGGCACTTCAACAGAAGGGATTATGCCTCCTGAAACACTTACGTTTGAGAATACAGCAGTTGTTTGCTGAGCAGGCGCATAAGTAAAGCTAGCCAGTCCTACTTCTACACAATTTTGCATAGGCACAAATACTGCATGTACATACTGGAAATTAGCACCAGTCGTACTGTAGTAAGCAAATACCCAGTCTCCCTGGCGTTGTAGGCGCAACCAGAAAGGAGATGGCTTATAAAATGCCTGTACTTGCTTAGGAGCATTTGTCATAGAGCGAGATTCGTGACGCAAAACATTGGTCAGGTTAGAAAAGATAGAAACTTGTCTAGCGCCTGCTGCTTCTGGGTCGCGGATCATTAATCCACCATAACCATTAGGGTCTACGCTCTCAATTTTTGCTGTAATGCTTACATCATTACCACACAAATACTGGCTAACGAATGCTACATTATCTGTAGTAAAGCTAGTAGCATTATTTCCCCCACCAGTTACAACAAACTCTTGTTCGCAGTTTAAGAATGCAAAATCATTGCCTAGCATACCAGAGTTGCCAACACTAAATGTAGACCATGGAGCAGGAACTGCAGGGCCTTCTACTACTGGATTAGGAGCAGTAGTGAAATCAACCATTGAGTTGATCACGCCATTATTAGTGAATGTACCAAAGTTAATGCTGGCAGTTGTTGATGCGGTATTAAGAATACCATAGTTAGTAAAAGTACCCGCTGGATCTTCGATATCAATTACATTATTAGTAAGGATATTTACTTCGCCGCAATCTTCGTTGATGAAAGTACCAGAACATTCTACTTCGATAGCTGAAGTATTACCATTATTGGTAATATCTAGAACACCATTATTAGAGAAAAGAGCACCACACTCGATCTCCACTGCTTCATCACTTTCTGTTTCTGGATTATGATCTACACTTATGTAACCATAATTGCGAAGTGTACCATCCGTTTGAACTTTTATGGCATCTCCTGTAACATTCATCATAGTGATCTGGCCATTAGGTTTATTGATGAAAAGGCCATCATCTACCTCTATAGCTTCACCCGCATCAATGATATCTACGATGGTCATAGTACCATAATTTTCAAATAAGGTGTCATCATCGTCCATATCAACCGCATCATTATCATCGATAAGCTCAAAATACATGCTGCCATAGTTGTAGAAAACAGCATCGTCATCCATATCAATTCCTTCTTCATCTAAATCTACCGAACTCATACTACCGTAATTGGTGAAAACAGCATCATCTTCCATGTCAACGGCATCACTACCAGAAGACAGGATGGATATTGTAGCATTTACTCCATTGTGAAAGCTGGCATTACCTTGTAAGAAAATAGCTTCTTCTTCACTATCACTAATCGTTATCATACCTCCATTAGTAAGGCTGGTCATGTGGCTGGCGCGGATCGCATTTCCACCAGCTAGTCCAGTAATGGAAAGCACCCCAGAGTTGACAAATGTGGCATTATCTCTCACTCTAAGAATAGCACCACCAGTGTTGGTAGGGCAAGATAATTGTCCAATAGTTGTAATTGTTAATGATGCGTCATCTCTTACTCGTACTCTTCTGGCTTCAGCATTTGATGTGATAGTTACTAGTGCAGTTCCACCAATTCTGGCAAAATCCTGGTCAGTAGGTACTGCTCCGGTATCCCAGTTGTCTGGATCTTCCCAGGAGGTGCCATCACCTGCTCCTGTCCAGTTAATGTCTTGCGCGAAAGTACTTGTAGAAATAGAAAAGAATAGACCTATACATAGGAATTTCAAAAAATAAAAGTTTTTAGATCTCATTTAAAAAGTGTTAAATTGTTGTGTAATTCAATTGATTAAAGGGGGGATTAAATCTTGTTCTAAGTTTTAGGTGCATCAATGTGTTCTTTAAAGCATTGATTAATAATGATCTGTAATCTACAGCAGACTTGCTCTTGCTATAAAGACAAGCTTCACTGCTCTCAAATTAGCCCAATGATAAATAGTTATGTGATGACCTTCCTGCTTTAAGCAAATGGGGGGGAAGGCAGAGAATGATAAGTAGTTGAGAAAGTACTTTTAAGGCATTTATTATCGAGAGAACAATTATAAAGAATGTCTTAGTAGAAAAAATATCTACTCTTTTTCAAATCTTGAAGTGTAAAGGTATATATAATTTTTATAATTAATTCTCTGGGTAAAAAAAAAATACAGAATTCTTGCAGTTGTATGACCAAATTTTTTCATTAGAATCCCTGTTCGTTGCGGAATGTTTGCGAGATGCCTTATGCTTGATGTCGAGGGTTCGGTTGGAGTATTGATTTCGGGGCAATCATACCTTTTTTGCCCAGGCAAAAAAGCTTTCGACTTGGGATAAAGTCGCATATTTCCATCATAAGCCTTTCCAATAAATTCCGGATTTTTATGAAGTCATCATTCATCATTTGTTGATAGAACACTGAAGTTTTACAGAAAAAGAAAACCACCCTAAACAACAGCTTAGAGTGGTTAATAGGTTGGCTAAATTTTTGTTATTGTGTTTTCACTAATCGAAGTACCTGCATTGCTTCGCCTTCCTTATGAATTTCAAAGAAATACAAACCATCAATTAGCATACTCACATCCCAGTCTGTCGTAAATTCGCCTTCACCTAGTTCGCGCTGTTCAATCACTCGGCCTATCTGATCATGCAAAATGACGGTCACATTTTTATTTAGCCCATCTTCAAATACCAGATTCACTATATCACTAGCAGGGTTCGGGTATAAGTTGTTAGTTTGCTTAATAGTGGTAGCTTCTACAATTTCAGGAGCTTCTATATATGGCATCATTTCACCACCTGTTACTTCTACGTTAGAGAAAGTAGCTTCTGTCTGCGTATTTGGTAGATAAGTAAAGCTGGCCAATCCAATTTCTATACAGTTATTCAAAGGTACATAAACGGCATGCACATACTGGAAGAAAGTTCCATTGGTGCTATAGAACGCAAATACCCAATTGCCCTGACGCTGAAGGCGTAACCAAACAGGAGATGGCTTGACAAAGTTTTGAACCACTTTGTTGGCACCAGCCAGATAGCGAGTCTCGTGGCGTAAAGAATTGCTCAAGTTAGAAAAGATAGCTACTTGCTTGCTGTTGGCATCGCCTGTTTCGCGAATCATCAAACCACCATAACCATTAGGTGTTAGGTTTTCTACTTTGGCAGTGATGGTGATATCGTTTCCGCATAAATATTGTGAAAGGAAGGCTACATTATCGCTTGTTGTGCTAATCAGATTATTGCCACCGCTAGCTATTGTAAAGACTTCTTCACAAGCTTCATAACTAGCCGTATTACCCAGGCCACTATTACCTATGTCATTTAGTAACCATGGAGCGGGAGGAGTTAAAGGGAGACACGGGTAAATGCCTGGACCTGAAATAATGCTTTCAGGAGAGAACAAATTGGAAGCAATTACTTCTGCAAGCGTACTAGGTGTTGCCCCTGCTAGTGCATCTTCATCTGTGAAAATATAAGTTGCTGCCAAAGCAAGATTGTCACCTATAAAAGTATTGCCATCAATTGTTGTATTGGTTCCTCTTACACGTAGTGCTGTTGCAAAACGGCCCGTCTCTCCTTCAAAGATGTTGCCAGTAATGCTCGCATTAATGACATCTATGGTGACTAAGGTGTTTCCTTGATAGTCAAAAGGAGGATTACATCCCGCTTTAGGAGCTCCTGCGGTGCCAGTAATATGATTGTTTGTAAAGGTAACATTCATCGAATTAGAAACATTAGGGCCTCCACCTATTACAACTAATTGTCGAGGAACATTAGGCTCGACAAACTGAGTGCCAAAACCACAACCTCCGGGTGTACTTCCTACAAAGGTTTGACCAGAGAAAATATTGTTGTCAATAACAATATTGTCTATAGCAGCATTGTATTCAGATAGAAGGCCTGCTTCCCCATTTGCAACAATCTCGTTGTTTTGAATAGTGATATTGGTAACAGCACCTTGTAAGTACACAGCAGCTTTCTCCAAACCAGGGTTCGCTCCATCGAAGCCAATGATAGTGAAACCATCTATTGTGACATCGCTGGTTGTGGGTGAAATGGTGACCGTACCTAAGGCAACATCCGATCCTTGAATACTTGTGGAAGCAAAACCATTAGCAGACTGCAAAGTGAGTGCCTTATCAATAGTGATATTTTCATTGTAGATGCCATCTTCTACTTCAATGACATCACCTGGAGAAGCTGCAAGTATTGCATCAGAAATGTTTGTAAAGCATGGAGCGCCGGCACAAGAACCTGATGGGTTGACATAGGCATCTTGAGCTTGCATGCTAAAAGATAAAGTAATTAAAAGCATAGCGACTAAAGTGCTACGCGTGAAAGGAGAATTAAATGTTAGCATAGTACTACTATTTATTATGAATAAATCTATCCGTAGTTATTGTGTATTTGTTTATTTGATGTTAGAGAACGACTTTTAAGTGTGTGTTTTTTATATATAATTATTATACATGAAGTAAATAACAATGTTGCAAAAAAAAGGCGATAAATATAAATAGGTCATTCTATGTACAAAAAGTATAAAATGACCTATTTATATTGATTAGCAATTGCTTAGTTTAACGTGTTTTTGCCAGTTTTAATAGGTATGATTTTTCTCCTTTTTGATAAACTTCAAAGAAATATAAGCCATCGACTAAATGGGTGATATCCCATTGACTTACAGCTTCACCTGCAAATAATTCCCGCTGTTCTATGATTTGCCCTAATTGATTACGCAAAATAACGGTGGCATTTTCGTTCAAACCATCTTCAAATACCAAATTCACTATATCACTGGTAGGATTCGGATATACACTAGCCATTTGTTTAATAGCGGCGGTCTCTACTATTTCAGGAGCCTCTGCATATGGCATCATTACTCCACCCACAATTTCTACATTAGAGAAAGTAGCCTCTGTCTGTGTATTGGGAAAATAGGTAAAGCTGACCAATCCAATCTCTATACAATCACTCAAAGGAATATAAACGGCATGTACATATTGGAAGAAAGCCCCATTAGTACTGTAATATGCATATACCCAATTGCCCTGACGCTGAAGGCGCAACCAAACAGGAGATGGCTTGACAAAGTTTTGTACTACTTTGTTGGCACCAGCCATATAACGGGTTTCATGGCGTAAGGAGTTATTCAAATTAGAGAAGATGGCTACCTGTTTGCTATTGGCATCGCCTGTTTCGCGAATCATCAGGCCACCATAACCATTAGGTGTTAGATTTTCTACTTTGGCAGTGATGGTGATATCATTGCCGCAAAGTGACTGATGGGCAAAGGCTACATTATCGGTTATTGTGCTAATCAGATTATTGCCACCACCGCTTATTACAAATTCCTCGTTACAAGCCTGAAAGTCAAAATTATTACCTAAGACACCTGGGTTACCGATTGTTGAAGATTGCCACTCTAAAGGAAATGTAGAGCCATTGATTACCGGATCAGGAGATGTCATAAAACCTCCGGGAGCATAAATTTGGCCATTATTCAGAAAGGTGCCATAATTGATATTGGTACCTGTAAAAACGGTTGATAAGAAGCCATTATTGGTGAAAAACTGGGGGATGAGTTGATCAAGAACAATTTTGGATTGACTCAGGATATAGATTTCACCACATGCTTCATTAATAAATTCTGTAGAAGGGCATGAGACATTATCTCCTAATTGTATAGCAATACCTGTAGCGGTAATTTCCAGTATCCCATCGTTCTTGAATAAGGCATCGCAATTAAGGTATATAGCTGTATCATCTGCAGTGACTTTATTGGTTTGTAGGCTGATGTGGCCATAATTCAACATCTCACCGCTACTAACGAACAGACCCCAGATAGAAGAAGCAATTATATTGACATTACCGCTGGGTTTATTTATAAAGCGAGCTTCACTTCTCGTGCGCACAGCATAGGTTCCTCCTACATTAATAAGTTCCAGAGTAGCATGATTATTAAAAACAGCATCTCCATAAAGGGCAATACCGCTAATCAGGTTATCTTCAATCCGAAAAACTCCATAGTTTTCAACTGAACTTGATGTTCTCAATTCTAATGCAATTGCCGAAGAGTTTTTTATATTGATTGTGCCATGATTGATAATGCTTGTTTCATCACCCATATTAATACTCTCATATTCTGGCGAAAGCACGGAAATTTCCCCTGAGTTTGTAATGCTTGCCAAATCTCTAAGGCGAATGTACGCCGCTTCAGAAAAAAGCGGATCTATAATCAAGGTCCCAAAGTTATTAATACTGGAGTTGTCCAATGCCTCTATAGGGTTTTCAAAAGTATTGCCTTTTATCATGACGATTCCTCCATTGATTAAAGAAGCATTGTCTTCCAATTGTACAATTTCCTTAGAATCAGAAGGCAATGGTGGGAACAACATTTGTCCAGCAGTGGTGACAAATAAAGTGGCATCGCCAGCTAATCGAAGGAGGTGAACTTCTACAGAAGCGTCAACTACTACATGGGCAGTACCCGAAATATATGCAATATCTTCATTTGTTGGCACCGTTCCGGTATCCCAATTGTTGCTATCGCTCCATGAGGAGCCATCTCCTCCTCCGGTCCATGTAATATCAGCTGCCAGTAGTTGAGTGGCTGTTGTACTAAATAAGACAATGCAGAGCATTGCCAATAACTTAAAGTGTTGAGTGTTCATGATTAAAGTGATTATGGTTAATAGTGGAAATCATTTTAAAATTGATTAGGTCTATAAAGGAGATTATTAATCATATACTTTCATTTTGTAATGAAATGCCTGGATTTGTAATAGCAAAAGGAAAAAAGCGCCTATCATTTATAATATATAATGATGCTCTTTAATTAAATTTATTATTTAAAATAAAGCTATTATATAGAAAGCATAGCACACCTGTTTGCTTTGAAAAAGCTTTGTATTTACTAGGGGGGAAGTGATTTGTGTGCTATTTTATAGAAGACCTAAATTTACAGCTTTTTTTATTGTAATGCAGTTGAAAAAGAGCACAGATGTTAAGAAAAAAGAGATATGAAATACTCCCGACTTTTGTATTTTATTTCAGGGTGAAATGTGATACGGAAAAATAAGAAAATTAGTGTTCTGCTAAATATTAAATGAGGGATAGATGAAGTTGTACAAATAATATAACATACGACTTCCCCTGTTCGTCGCGGAATGTTTCCGCGATGCCTTATGCTTGAAACCAAGGATTTGGTT
>JAKSDI010000036.1 GCA_022360175.1 Chitinophagales bacterium | reverse complement strand
CCAAGCTTCCAACCTATCAACATCTTTTTTCAAGAAAAATGGCTTATCACTACACGCAATAAGCCACTTCTTGATAATATCTTATTCGAAATATTATTCTGATTCCTTCTTGATGGATAATTTACAGGGACGCCCTAACTAAACCCCACAACAAAAATTCGGGCAGGGAAAAACCATAGCAATATTTCCCAAACCCGAATCAACAACAATCATTTGATTTTAAAAATCATATTTCACAAATACACTTACGTTTCTTCCTGGTTCGTAGATGAGTCCATTTGCTGGCATGTTGCGATAACCTCTGTTTAGGTGTTCGTAATAGTTTTCATCCAGGATATTTAAGATGGAAATACCTGCGATGAAGCCCTTCAATGGTTTTGTCTGCAAGTGGAGATCAAATACTTTAAATCCGGGGGTAGAGGATTCATCAAAAGATGCCGCTACTTCCTTTTGCTCTGCTACGAAACGGCCCTTGATATCAAGCGCAAAATACGCATGCTCATATTTCATACCTGCAATAGCCTGGAATGGAGGAATTTCAGGAAGGGGCTCTTCCCAATCTAGGTTTTCTGCCAGTGTATAACTAGCGGAAGCGTAGGCTTGTAGTGCTGGTATTATCATGAAGGTAGCTTCTACTTCAAAGCCTTTTTGGGTAGCGGCGTCGATATTTTGGAAGCGCTTGGAAAATTTGGGCTCCGCCTGTGGCATATATTTCCTTGGCAAATCAGTATCTACAGCCGCTGTGATATAATCTGTGATGTAAGAATAAAAGGCTGCTGCTTTCCAGGAGTAGCGCTCTGTTTTGTTGTTAATACTCCATTCAATCTGATGATTGGCCTCAGGGTCCAGATTTGGGTTTCCTACATATTCATAGGCATCTACTCCCAGGGAGAAGTGGTTGATGAAACGTTCCTCCATAGAAGCCGTTCGGGTACCACGACCTATCGCCAATTGTGTATTCCAGTTTTTGGTCAGTTGATATACAGCAGAGACATTAGCACTAACATTATATTCTACCTGCTCATCCAGCTCTGGGTATAAGGCTTCAAAGTCTGCTGCAGGTTTTTTGATAGCTGCTTCTACCCTATCAAGGCGGGCGCCTGCGGTTAATGTCCATTTATTATTTAAGAAGAATCTGGATTCGGTATAAACACCCCAGTCGTTCAATTGAGCATCTTGCCAAATGAGGTCTTCAAATTCCATTGGCATCTCCAAAGGCTCGCCCGTCATCATATTGCGCTTGACGATACGTATACGGCTACCATCACGCGCCAATCCTCGATAATCAACACCAGTATACAACAGGCTATTGGTAGAAGGTTGCCAGGTCAATTCCAGTTTTCCTCCATATGTTTGAGCATCAACCGTAGCTACGGCATCTACCATCATGAAGTTGGGGCGCCTGCTATTCTCCATGATATGATCAACATTAGAATAGAAGGATTTAAACGAAATACTGTACAACTTAGGACTGATATTTTTAGCAACATAATCAAAAGATAAAATACTACTATTATCTTCTTTGGTATCCATAGGAAGGCCAACGTGTAAAATATCTCTACCAAAAGATTGTCGCCATCCTACTTGCATGCGATGCCCTGCACGAGGGTTAATTCCGAACTTAGTTGCATAATCGTAAGATTTAAAAGAGGTTGGGATGATTGCTCCTGCTCCGCTTTCATAATTGCCAAAATCTCTCAAACCGGCATTGAGCATAAAGTCGTATCCTTTATTAGCTCCGTTTAAATTTAAACGAGCGGTTTTACCTTCTCCATTAAACTCATAGCCACTTTCTACTGAGCCACTTAAAGTAAATTGATCAACAGGTTCTGGAGTTTCTGTTATTATATTAAGTACGCCTCCCATCGTCTGGCCGTAACGTACGCTAAAAGGCCCTTTTATCAATTCTATTCGCTCTACTTCATCCGGAGTAACATGTGTAGTGATAGGGTCCATCCGATTGGGGCATGCGTGATAGGCTTGTATGCCACCATCGTACTGTACATTCAACTGTTCATTACGGAATGAACGAAATACCGGATCAAGCGCATAGCCGCCTCTTTTGACCAATCCAAAGCCTGGTATATTTTGAAACAGGCCAGCTACATCTCTGGGCGGACTTACCTCATTGGCAAAATCCATTGCCAGTTCTGATTGAGCAGGAACAACAGTCGAAGCTTCTGATACGAGAATACTTTCTACGACAATAGGTATTTCTTTTAATTGCAAACTGAGGGGTTCGCCCAATTTATCAATCATCAACTCCAGCGGCTCATATCCTAAATGTTGAACTCTTAATTCTATTGACTGCCCCTTCTCTAGCACCAATTCAAAATATCCTTGTTGATTAGTATATGTTCCTGATGTACCATCCACTCCGATTGAAGCATAAGCAAGTGGATTTCCAGTATCTGTATCGGAAACTGTTCCTGTTATCGTTTGCTGGCCCAATAGAAAAAAAGGCAGGCAGAATAGGCTTATAGAGGTGAGTATGGTTCTCATTTTAATACGATTTACCCATAAGGAAGAAATACCTAAGAACTTGTTTATCTCAGACACTAAAACAAGAACATCGAACCATTTTTTCGGTGACTAAATATGTATTCCTCCCCCGGCTTCCAGCCGACCCCTCCAAAGGGGTACATGTGCTGTGCTCCCTCAAGAGAACTGTCCATAAGACTGAAGAGGGCATTCTATAAATTTAAATCACTTGAAGTCCTAAGTTCTATTTCCTACTTATGGTGATGAATAAAGATTAATACTAAGTGATCGTGTAATAGTTATAGCATATGACAATTGTACAGGAAGTAGTTGGATTAAAATTTGAATACAAATTATCATCAAAAATCTACCTTTTTTAAGCCTTTATCAGACATGAAAAATTGGTACAACCCAAAACTTTCCAAATACATATGCCTCGAACTATAAACTACACCTGAGGAGGATGGAAAAGAGAAGCAATAGCCAAGCGGCTCTTTGGTAAATTGTAGTAAAAGTCTCCGCTTCTTTGCAGAAGAACATCTATATGTTGTACTCTCTGATAGGCAATGAGAGGAAGGATAAAAGATATATGTTCTTCTGTAGGAGGTATTTTTAAAGGATTATGATCGTTCGGCTGATGTTGTTCTTCTAATACATTTTGCAAATAACATGTACCCTGGCACATCAGAAGAGGTTCATCCTGATTGATACAATACTGATCCGTAATAGCTTCCCGATTAGCTAGAAACCATAAGCTGGTCATTGCATCACGGCCTGTCTGAACCGCAATGACAATGATGAGAATATGTATGATCAGCTTATGAAGCATTGTTATTTTGATAATTTAAAAACGTGAAATGATTTAAACTTATCAAATATCCCCTTTAGCCCTGTGGGCAGCTCCCCCAAGGGAGCATATGTTTGCCTTTTAGGCGAAAGGAATCGACTGAAAGCTCGGGGATCTGGTTTATTATTTTAGTAAAGTAAGCTTAAATAGCTTCCGTGTATCATTTTACAAAATTACTTAACCAGATATAGGGCAACAATAACTTTTGTCACCATGACTGAGGTTATTAAAAGTCTTTTCTCATTGCAATACGTTTAATGCCCAGAGCAGGTATTACTACCCAAAGCAATAGTATAAGAGCGGAACAAGCAATCCCGATTATTGTACCCAAAAACTTCTGAAATACAGCTCCTGTATATCCCATCAGTGCCGATATATCCAGCTTAAGCAAAACGAGTATGCGTGATAAGTCGATAGGGTTAAAAAGGGAAGCACCTATGGCAAAGCCTTCTAATGGATAGTCATTAAAAAGTGATAAGGCCAGGAGGAACATGCCATCATAGATGACGGCAAAAAACAACCAACTAAGGATGGCCAGTCCAAAACCTTTGATACGGTTTTCATTGCGAAGTGCGATAAAAAAAGCGATAGCAGAAAAAATAAATGATAGTGCTAAACCTACCAGCAATAAGACCGTAAAATTGAATATTTCAGTACTGCCAAAAATGCCATAGAAAATAAATGGTACTCCTAAACCCAGCATCAGGCATAAAGACAAGGAGCCTGCAACGCCCAGGTATTGACCAAAGAATATGTGCGTGCGCCGTACTGGCTGAGCCAACAATAATTCTGTAAACTCTCGAGAATTATAATAGTACATCACACCAAACATGGTGGCAATCAGAGGCACTAATACCAAAATGACGTTCATCAGGCTGATTACGGCCTTCGATACGCTCCCTCCCAACCAAAGTAAAGAAACGGATAGCAGTAAGTAAAAGGCTGCATAGATATACAACCAGCGGCTACGCATCAAGTCGTAAAAGGTATATTTGAGTATTTTGAACATGCTTGTTTGTTTTACTATTAAGCTTATTTATTGGGTCGAAAGTTGCTTTCTGGATGTGCTGGTATTCTTACGGCGAATGAATTCGCCGCTACGGTATCGTTTTTCAGCTAGTACTAAATATCAGCCTTGCTTTCGTTTTACTATGGCCATTTGCAGATATTTCCAGCGGCTCTTCCTTCAGGATAGCAGCAATAGCATGCTCCAGGCTGGCTGCATTATAGCGTTCTTTAAGCTGTTGTTGATTGCCTCTGAAGTGTACCTTACCTTCCAGCAAAAAGACCACTTCATCCGCCATTTGCTCTACAAAACTCATGATATGAGTCGTGATCAAAATCAGTTTTCCATTTTTGCGCTCTTCATCTAGCAGGCTTTTCAACTCCAGGAGTGCCACGGGATCAAGTCCATTGGTAGGTTCGTCAAGGATTAAGACAGGGCTATCGTACATTAAGGCCTGTACGATATTCACTTTCTGGCGAGTTCCTCCCGACAAAGTACCTAAACGTTTGTGAAGAAATGGTTTTAAAGCAAAACGCTCAATAAGGTGTTCTGCTTGCGGTTTTCCTCCACGCAAATCCTGCACCATCTTTAGCAATTCGTGTACCGTTAAATTTTCTGGGAAGCGGGCAATTTGTGGCAGATAATCGATCCGATTTCTGTACGCCCATTTTCCTTTGATTGCTCCTCCCTCAAAAGTGATTGAGCCAGCATCCGGCAGTACCATGCCCAATATAGATTTTATCAGAGTCGTTTTTCCTGAACCATTAGGCCCTAGAATGGCTGTAATTTTTCCTCCCTGCTTAAGGTCTAAATCCAGATTCTTAAGCACCTGTAAACTGCCAAATGATTTGCTAATATTTTGTATGGTGATCATTGGTGTTTTTTTATAGTTATAAAAGCTTCTTTGCATAAAGGCTTCTGATATATCCATATCAAAATGCCTGCATACGAGGTGCATTATCTGCTACATTCGCCGGGGTAAAGACAGGGCTTACTTTTTCGGAAAAGTTGAGTAAGTCTATAAATAAGCTTCTCAGCAATACCATGGCTTCAGGAGTCCGGTTTACTACATAATTGAATAATTTTACTGGCCGATAGGGTACATCACCTATCCCATCGCGTTCCAAGTCATATCCGGTATAAGCACTCCAGTAGTTTCCATCAAAGGAATTATTATTGGGAGGGCTATTGATCGCTAAGTCAAAAGTATTATAGCGAAAATTATTAGTGTGTATTTTGTTATCCAGGCAACCGCCAGACATCTTAATTGCCCAGCCATTTCTATCAAAATCGTTGCTGTGATAATGTATCCGCGTAGATCCCTCTACGTAAATACCCAAAGTATTTTCTCGGAATGTATTATGATGAATCTCTGCATCGTAAATTTCTTTTAGCAGCAAGCCATAAGATGCACGGCCCCAGTTGTATTCAAAAAGATTGTCCCACATATTGATATTACGAGAAAACATTACTGCTACCCCAGCCCCATTTTGCCGGAAGACATTGCCCGTATAATCATCGTTATTTGAAAACATGAAGTGTAGGCCGTATCGCAAATTAGCTTCACTAATATTCCCCTCGATGTGGCCATTATCTACAAATTCGAAGTAAATGCCATCACGATGTCCTGTAACGTAATTATTCTCAACTACCACTCGCTCGCAATACCAAAGATGAATAGCATTACCAGAGGACATTTCCTCCTTAGCCTGACCAATGACCTTGTTGCCCTCTACGGTTCCATCTTTGCAATGTTCGAGATAGATGCCAAAGAAGGTATTCTCAAGCCGGTTATTGGTTATAGCGAAATGCTTCGTTTTTTTCACTCTGATACCTGCTCTGTCTACCAGATAACTAGTCCCTACATTTCGAATCACCAAACCTTCTACAAATACGCAGTCAGCAGTGATTGTCAATACTTCTGTCTCATTTTCACCATCAAGTACTGGCCAGCCTTCTCCTATCAGATAGAGATGTTTATTGACTTCAATATTACCTTCTTTATAAACACCACTTTTAATAATAACCTCATCTCCCGGTTCTGCCGCAGCTATGGCTTCACTGATACTTTGATATTCGCAGCTGGCACATACGATGCGTTGGGCTCCGTGTAGAGATTGAAAGGAAATCACCAGAAAAAACGATAATAAGATTTTGACATTTCGCATTTCAAATGATTTTAGTGATTGAGCTGCTGCTGTAATGCATTCCAGCTATATACATTGCCTCCTTTTTCGGCCTGCACAGCTTTTGCCTTAGCTTTTGTTTCAAAGGCAGAAAGATTAGCCCCCATTGGGCTCGGTATAGCTTCAGAAATCAGATAGAAACTTTCTTCTGCCGGGATTAATTCCTTAGGTTGTTGATAGTCATTTACTAGTTGAAATGCATAGGTTTGTTCCGGCTCTTCTCCCAGATAGTTCACCATACATTCAATCGCATCAAACTTATAGGCTTTTCCTTTTGAAGTAATCACTTCTGCTGCGTGTTGCTGATCGACTATGGTCATTTTGCAGTAATGGCACATATCATTACCGTAGTCAATCGGTTGAGGAGAAGGGGCACAAGCTATCAGGCTTAGACACCCTACTACTATGAGCAAATACATTGGCTTTTTCATCTGTTTAAAATTTTTCTGTAGCTGAATCGGTTAGAACGGTTTCATGTAAGCTTTTCGCTCTTATTTAGCTGCTTGCTCTTCATCCCATAATATTTCCTGCCTGCTAGTTTGCCTGTCAGGCAGGAAATATCATAGTTGTTTCATGTGATCAATTTTTTATTTTACCCTTAAGCCACCAGGCTATAAAGGCAAGGCCTCCTGCTGCTCCTGCAAAGTACCCCCCAGTATGGGGATATGATTTTGCAATAAAATTGAGAATCATTTTAGTTCCTAATAAAGGTGGCTGGAATGATGCACCAGGTATTTTAATTGGTGCGTTGTCACTCAAATTATGTCCATAATCGTATTCCCATAGATAAAAATCATAAACACCTGCTGCTGCCAGCACGACAAATAATATTGCCCAAGCTAGATAGGCCCAGCGTTTATTCACAATAGCTGCTCCTATAGCCAGAGCAATCATTGCTATAATTATTTTTGGAAAATACTTCAACTCAGGTATAGAATCAGGTTCAATGTATTTCATTCCCACATAGTGATTGAGAATGTTGATATTCTGTAAAGTGCCAGGACTGTCTCCTCCAAGTTTATTAATCCAGATGTACATGGTTACTCCATCAGGATATTGTGGCGCTAATAAGGTTATTTGCCACATTGGAAATAGGAACAGCATAGACAGAAAAACGGCAGCCAGAATCATCAAGGCTCTGGGGAAGTGTTTCATTACGAGTAATTGTATGCTGTTAAAGGGCGGGGCCTCGAAAGGCTCCCGCCTTAGCGAAAATTAATAATCAACTTCATTATCTACGTTTTCTGATAACTTCCACTCCAGATCGTAAAAGTCATCAGAAAACATTCGTCTCTATTGTACTTCTTCGTCTTCTCCAAGGCTCCAACTCAATGCGATATCAGAGTTGCGAGAAGAAACCCGAATGTAGCCTTGCATTTCCTGGTGTAGTGCAGAACAGAAGTCGGTGCAATAGAATGGATAAACACCTTCTTGTTTTGGTTCCCAAACGAGTGTTTCAGTCTGTCCTGGCATTACAAGCAGCTCGGCATTATTAGCACCCATGACTGCTAGTCCGTGTGGTACGTCCCAGTCCTGTTCCAGGTTGGTCAGGTGGAAGTACACTTTGTCGCCTACTTTAATTCCTTCAATATTATCCGGCGCGAAGTGGCTACGGATAGAAGTCATGTAAATATGTACATTATTGCCTTCTCTTTCTACACGGGCTTTCCCTTCTCCCATCGTCCTGTAAGGGTGTTTATTCTCCTCGATAGGATAGATCTTCTTAGACTTTGGCATTATTCTTCCTGCCGAGATACCCTGAGCATAGTGTGGCTCTCCTACTGTTGGGAAATCCAGCAATAATTTCATCTTATCACCCGAGATATCGTATAGTTGGGCAGAGTGGCAAAGTTCGGGTCCTGTAGGCAGGTAACGGTCTTTCGTAATTTTGTTCAAAGCAACCATATATTTACCTTCTGGATTCTTAGAATCTCCTCCAGGGATCATCAGGTGACCTACAGAATAATAACAAGGTGCACGGTCCAATACTTCCCAGGTACCAACTTTCCATTTGACAATTTCAGAAGAGATAAAGAAAGTAGTGTAAGCATTTCCTTTACCATCAAATTCTGTATGCAATGGGCCTAAGCCAGGTTCTTTAACAACACCTCCTACTACATCTTCAAACTTCAATACAGGTACGCCATCAATTTCTCCATCAAACGCCTCATTTTCGATTGCTGCCAGCATCTTAGTGAAAGAGTGGACTGTCAGGTCAGCTGATAGTTTTCCGTTTCCTACTATGTATTCACCCGTTGGATCTACATCTACACCGTGAGGTGATTTAGGAGTAGGCAAGAAGTAAACCAAACCAGGACATTCAGAAGGAACAAGCACTTTAACTGTTTCCTTCATAGTAGAAGTAGCCATGTGTGTATGCTCGTCGTAGACGTTGTGAGCATATCGAGCAGGTACTTCCTTAAATTTCCCTTCCTTGATATACTCTTCTGCTTTTTTCCAGTTGACTGCTGCAATGAAGTCTTTATCATTTTGAGAAGCATTCACTTCCAGCAATGTACTTTTCTCCTCTGTATTGTACGAAGTGAAGAAAGTCCAGCCATGAGAAGCTCCTTTACCAGAGTGTGCCAAATCGTAATCAAAAGCAGGAAGTAATACCTGGAAACCAATCTCCATTTCTCCCTCTTCCGCTACATCGATGAATGTCAGCATGCCTTTAAAATTTTCGGCATAGCTATCAATCGCAACATCCTTTTGTGGATAAGGAACACCGAAACGAGTACCTGCTACTACATATTCGGTATTTTCAGTTGTAAAAGGAGAACTGTGGTTACCACCACTATTAGGGATTTCGATAATCTCAGCGGTTTCAAAAGTAGTCAAATCTATACGAGCAACACGAGGCGTGTTGTTACCATTGATGAACAGCCAGCGGCCATCCGTCTCCCCGTTTGTTTGAGAAAGTTCGGGGTGGTGAGCGTCATCCCAGGGTACAAATCCATGGGATGTTTCGAGAAGTGGTTTCGTTTCCTCGTTAAAGCCATATCCTTTTTCACCATCGACTGAAAAGACAGGTATTATCTTCAGCAAGCGTCCAGATGGCAAACCATATACGCTGACTTGCCCACTAAACCCACCAGAGAAGAAACCATAAAATTCGTCGTACTCTCCTGGTGCTACATAGACTTGCGATGCGACATCACCTGCCAGTGCGCTGCTTCCTCCTGGCTTTTCAGTGGATTGATTGCCACAGCTACTCAATCCTAAGCCAAGCGCTAGGATAATGGCTATAATTGTTGAGATGCCTATCAGGTTTTTCATATATAAATGTATTTAGTGAATTGATTTACAAGAAGTTCAATCCATATAAAGATTAAAAGACTTTTTTATCCTTTATGCAAAGATCAAACACAGAACCAATACCACCAATGATATTTATCACCTAAACATAAAACAGGTGTTACTAAAAATATGAAACACTATACACATTCATATGGTATGAAAATTTTTCAGCAGCTTCCTTCAATTAAGTAAAAGAAAAAATCACACAAAAAATAAAGGACAATTTTGTCTTTTATTTATTTTTGATATAACTTGCCAAAAATTAAAGCCAATTATGTTTTCACAAGCGTGTAAATATGCAATACGAGCCGTTCTTTATTTAGCGGTCAATGCAAATGAGGAAAAGAAAATAGGAGGTAAGGAAATTGCTCTGGAGTTAGAAGTTCCCCAGCATTTTTTAGCCAAAATATTACAACAATTATCGAAAAACAATCTTATCTCTTCCGTTAAAGGTCCAAGTGGTGGCTTTTTTTTGAGCAAAAAAAATAAAGAGGCCACGCTGGAAGAAGTAATTAAGTGCATAGATGGGCCAGATGTATTTACATCTTGCATATTAGGTTTACCTGTATGTTCGGCGGAAACGCCCTGCCCATTGCACGTACAAGCTTATGCTCATCGCGAAGGTTTAAATCATCAACTTCGCAATCAAGCCATTGGAGATCTTGCTAAACAAATAGAGAAAGATTCTTTAATACTTTAGAGTATAAATTGACGGAATATTCCCCAGCCCTCTGAGCAGCTCCCCGAGGGAGCACAGTATCTATACCATCCAAGATGTGTCATATGATTGGAGGGGGCAGCTGAAAGCCGAGGAAGAGTAAATTATAAGACGAGTTTAGATTTATTTTATGTTTTAGTCGCAATTTGTTGATTTATCAAATAGAGTTTATGGAAGTAAATTCCATCCACTTTTAATCCAGGAGTAACTTAAACTCTAAAAACAGTTCAAATTATTTAACAAAAATATTTGCGATGAAAAAGTCCATTATTTTGCTCGTACTAGCCACTTTAATAGTATACGCCTGTGGCGGCGGATCCAACAGTGAAGATTCTTCATCAACTACTGCTCCTCCCAAGAGTATGATTGAAGAACCTAAGGTGGATGATGGAAAAGGGATTGGGCAGGTGAAAGAAGTAAGCCTCAATAGTCCGCTAAAAAAAGATATGGTAGAAAAAGGGAAAGCTATATACGAGATGAAATGTGCAGCATGTCATAAACTTACTGACCAACGAGTTGTAGGTCCTGGCTGGGAAGGTATTACAGATCGCCGCAAGCCCGAATGGATCATGAACATGACGGTTAATATAGATGAGATGCTGGAAGAAGATGCCGAAGCCCGAAAGCTCCTTAAGGAATGTCTGGTACGTATGCCTAATCAAAATCTCTCGGTTGAGGATGCTCGTGATGTATTAGAATTTATGTATGCTAATGACGGACAAGCGGTAGAATAAAACAAAGGGCCATACTGGTTCCTTGTTTTACTTCAAGAAGTGGGAAATTGAAAATTATGAGATATTATGCTGATTTCAAAAACAGTATTTCAAAAATTTTCAGCTTCCCATTTCTGGTTTCCTAAATTATTTGAGATGTCAAAAACCTGGTTTCGCATAGCTTTGATCAATTTCTTTATAGCCGCTTGTTTTGGGGTTATATTACGCTATGCTTTTGTAGAAGAACTTAGCTGGTTGAAGTTTAAAAACTTCCTGCATGGGCATTCTCATGTAGCGATGTTAGGTTGGGTATATTTAGGAATTTATGCGCTTTTTATTCATTCTTTCCTCCCTGCGGAAAAACAGGAAAGCCGTTTTTATCATTCCCTTTTTGTCTTAACTGAAGTTTCGGTTATTGGGATGTTAATTGCCTTCCCTCTCCAGGGGTATGGAGGTTTTTCCATTACATTTTCTACCCTTCATATGCTGCTATCCTATCTCTTTGTACATAGGTTTTGGAAAGACATTAAAGGGATGCAAGGCCCCTCTATTCGTTTTGCAAAAGCAGCTATTGTTTTCTTATTGCTTTCCACCATTGCACTTTGGGCGATGCCTCCTATTATGATAAATGGTTATACAAACAGAGCCATTTATTATATGTCTATACAGTTTTATCTGCATTTTCAATTCAATGGATGGTTCACTTTTGCCGTATTAGCTTTATTTTTTCATTTGCTGAAAAGCAAAAACATCGAAGTTCCCCAGCAACCTACTAATGCTTTTTTCTGGATACTTTCTATTTCCACCTTTTTCACCTATGCACTTGCTTTGGCATGGGCTGAACCACTGCCAGCTATTTTTGCAACCAACAGCCTTGGAGTTATTCTACAGCTAATTGCTATGGGTTATTTCTTCTATATGGTTAAAATGACTCATCAGGAATTACATCATCAATTAGGCGGATGGGGATTTAGGCTCATTAAATTAGCGTTTGCTTTATTTGCTCTCAAAGTCATTATGCAAGCAGCCGTAGTGATACCTGCCATTGCCACCGTAGCTTATACTATCCGTAATTTTGTCATCGGTTTTATCCACCTGGTATTGTTAGGTGTTATCTCGCAGTTTCTGCTGGGATATGCATCCCTTTCGGGGCAGTTAAATCTTGAAAACAGGATTGCAAAAACGGGGCTCATCCTCTTATTAGCTGGATTTTTCAGTAGCGAACTCATCCTGTTTCTACAAGGGACGATGTTTTGGGGAGCAATGGGCTTTATGCCTTATTATTACGAATTGCTATTTGGTACATCTCTGTTGATGCCAATAGGAGTTGGATTGCAGATCATTGGGCAGAAGGAATAATTTTGTCACAAATAAGGGGTTATTTAAGACATTTTTTGTCACAAATAAGGGGTTATTTAGTATATTTGAATAAAATCTAGCATGATATACTACAGAAAAGCCCTTAAAGATTTAGAAGAGTGGGCAAAAAAACTACGCCGCAAACCACTGATTATAAGAGGCGCTAGACAAGTAGGTAAATCTACTTTAGTTCGTATGCTAGGGGAAAACTTTGATCATTTTCTAGAACTTAATGTAGAAAAACCGGAAATAAAAATACTTTTTGATCAATATACTGATGTCACTACCTTTTTACAAGCACTATATCTCAAATACAACATCAATGAAGTAAAAGGAAATTTTCTTCTATTCATAGATGAAATACAGGAAGCACCATCGGCAATTCGCTTATTACGGTATTTTTATGAAGAAGCTCCTGAAATACACGTCATTGCAGCCGGTTCGTTACTCGATTTTAGTCTAGGTGAAGTGAAAAGTTTTCCTGTCGGTAGGGTTTCCTATTATTATTTATATCCGCTAAACTTTGAAGAATTTTTAACCTGGACAAATAATGATTCAGCCTTATCCGCTTTGCAGCAAATTCCTGTTCCAGTTTATGCCCATACTATATTATTAAATCTCTTTCATCAATATGCTATGATAGGAGGTATGCCAGAAGTAGTAGCCTTATTTGCTCAGAATCAGAATATAGTCAGGCTCAATACTACTTATGAAGAATTATGGCAAGCCTATTTAGATGATGTCGAAAAGTATAGTAATAATTCAAAACAAAGACAAATATTGAGGCATGTGATTCGTACAGCTCCCTTGGCACAAGACAGGATTAAATTTGCCAATTTTGGGCAATCAAATTATCGTTCAAGAGATGTTGGACAAGCATTAAGAAGCTTAGAACTTGCTAGAATAATACAACTAATTTACCCTACCACACAATTAAAACCTCCTATAATAAGTGACTTAAAAAAACGACCACGGCTTCAAATGCTAGACACTGGTTTACTCAATTATTCTTTAAATGTTCAACACGAATTTTTAGCAATAGACGATCTTCATCAGATATATAAAGGCAGAATAATACAACATTTATTAACTCAAGAATTAATAGCGACTTATTCCAAACAAAACTATATACCTCATTTTTGGGTAAGAGAAGATGCCAATGCTAATGCAGAAGTAGATTTAGTTTATGAATATCGTGGAAGGCTACTACCGATCGAAATTAAAGCTGGGCCACAAGGTAGACTTCGATCTCTTCATCAATTTGTTGAGCGTAGTGATCAGCCTTATGCCATTCGTTTCTTACGAAATGAATATACCGTAGAAAAACATATGACGCCAGGAGGAACCCCTTATACACTAATGAATTTACCTTATTACCTCATGACACAAATAGAATCCTATGCAGCTATATTGTTAGATATAAGTTAACTCAACTTATAATCCACACCCATTTTTTCTAACTCTGCTATAAAGCCATTCGTAGCATTCACTTTGCGTTCTTTGGCTGCCATGACCAGCTTGAGGCGTTTGGTACGATCTACTAACTCCATTCGAAGACGATGTGGCCCTTTGTGAGTATTACAAACTTCATCAAAGTGATTGATGAAATCCATTGTTAAGGTATCAATTCCTACTTTGACAGTAATCCCCTGGGTTTTTTCCTCGGCCATTCCTTCCAGAAGACGCATTTCTTTAATCTTCAACTCCATGCTTTCATCCCGCCAGCTTTTTTGCCAGGAGCAGGACAAGAACAAGGCCTTACTTTCTTCCAGAAGATGCTTAAACCTTTGATAATCCTCACCAAACAATCTGAATTCCTGGGTACCTCTATAATCCTGAATTTCTAATATTCCCCAGCCATTTCCGTTTTTACTCACCAGATGGCGTACCATAGATACCATACCAACCAGGTTAAGGCTATTGCGGTTTTGGTTGTTATCTACTTCTTCTAGCGAGCAGGAAGCAAAGTTTTCCACTTCCATCTTATAATCATCTAATGGATGGCCACTGATAAAAATTCCGGTAACCTTCTTTTCGTTATTGAGTTTTTCGATGAGTGGCCAGGGGTTACATTCTGGCATTTTGGGCTCTGGAATCATGACTTCATCCGTATCTCCAAAAAGAGAATTCACCGCCTGAGCTTTTTGTGATTGATAAGCATTGCCATAACGCGACGCATGTTCAATCAGCGTATCATACTTCTCTGATGGGCAGAAATATTGAGCTCTGTGTATACCCTCAAAACAGTCAAAAGCACCACCCAAAGCCAGGCTTTCCAGCACTTTCTTATTGATTGCTCTCAAGCTTAGGCGCCGCATCATATCAAACAGCGACTCAAAATTGCCATTCTCTTTTCGTTCTTCCAGGATATTTTCCACAGGCCCCTCCCCTACTCCTTTCAATGCAGACAGGCCAAAACGAACGTGCCCATCTTTATTTACAGAGAAGTCAGAGACCGATTCGTTTACACTAGGACCAAGTACATTCAGTCCCATTCGCTTACACTCCTGAAGGAAGAAGGTTATCTTAGAAATATCATTTTTGTTGTTGGTCAGCACACTTGCCATAAACTCCGCAGGATAGTGCGCTTTCAGATAGGCTGTTTGAAAAGCTACAAAAGCATAACAGGTCGAGTGCGATTTATTGAAGGCATAAGAAGCAAAAGCTTCCCAGTCTTTCCATACTTTTCCAAGTGTTTCCTTGTCATGTCCTCTTTCTACGCCGCCTTCAATAAACATAGGGTGGAGCATATCAATCAGCTTCTTCTTCTTCTTACCCATCCCCTTTCGCAGCATATCTGCCTGGCCTTTAGTAAAACCTGCCAGTTTTTGCGAAAGCAACATGATCTGCTCCTGATAAACATTGATACCGTATGTTTCTTCCAGGTATTCCTTCATTGCTGGCAAGTCATAGACCACAGGCTCTCTACCATGCTTACGCGCAATAAAGTTGGGGATATATTCCAGAGGCCCAGGGCGATATAGGGCATTCATCGCAATAAGGTCTTCAAAAGTAGAAGGCACCAGTTCCTTCATATACTTCTGCATCCCGGCGGACTCGTATTGGAAGATACCGACTGTTTCTCCTCGCTGGAATAGTTTGTAGGTCTCTTCATCGTCCAGTGGCACCTCATCCATATCCAACTTCACCCCATGGTTTTCTTCCACCATCCGCACAGCCCCCTTGATAATAGTCAGGGTTTTTAAACCCAGGAAATCCATCTTTAATAGGCCCGCATCCTCTGCAACACTATTATCAAACTGAGAGACCAACATGCCCGTATCCTTATCGGCAGTAACAGGCACGTACTTTGTAATATCATCAGGTGTAATGACGACACCGCAGGCATGTATACCTGTATTTCGTATAGAGCCTTCCAGTTTCCGTGCAGTTTGGATCATCTGTCCAATCTCATCATCCGCCGATGCCAGATCTCTAAACTGGTAGGCTTTTTCTTTCTCTTCACTATTAAGAGCCCCTTTCAGCTTGGGATCAATATCTCTATCTGCCAATACCTTTGCCAGGCTGGCTTTTAGGTGAGCAGGAAAGGTTTTGGCGACTCTGTCTACCTCTGAAAGCGGTACATTCATTACCCGGCCAACATCCCTCAAACTGGATTTGGCAGCCATCGTACCATATGTAATAATTTGAGCCACCTGATTCTGACCATATTTATCAATCACATAGTCAATCACCTTTTGTCGACCTTCATCATCAAAGTCAATATCAATATCCGGCATGGATACCCTTTCCGGATTAAGGAAACGCTCAAACAGCAGATCGTACTTGATCGGATCAACATTCGTAATACCAATACAGTAAGCTACCGCAGAACCCGCTGCCGAACCACGGCCAGGCCCCACAGAAACGCCCATTTCACGCGCTGTAGTCGTAAAGTCCTGTACGATCAGGAAATAACCCGGGTAACCCGAATTTGCAATAACAGATAGTTCAAAATCCAGTCGTTCCTTGATCTTAGGAGTGATTGTACCATATCTGCGTTTGGCTCCTTCATAAGTAAGATGACGCAGATAATCATCCTGGGTTTTGAACTGCTCAGGCATCGGGAATGCTGGCAGTAAAATATCTCTGGCAAGGGTCAGCTTTTCGATCTTATCATAAATTTCCATGGTATTAGCCACTGCTTCGGGCTGATCATGGAAAAGATCATTCATCTGCTGCTGTGTCTTGAAATAAAAATCTGAGCTTGGAAATTTGAAGCGGGAAGTTTCTTCCAATAAACTCCCGGTATTGATACAAAGCAAAATATCATGTGGCTCCCAATCTTCCTCTTCTACATAATGGGAATCATTGGTACAAATAACCTTTACATTATGCTTTTCGGCCAGCTTCAGTAATTTCTGATTGATATCTTCCTGGCTAAAACCAGTGTAAATAGGTTTTCCTTTACTATCCTTTCCGATATCTATATTATCTAGTCCACGATGGCGTTGCAGTTCAATATAATAGTCATCACCAAAAATATTGAGCCACCATTTCAATTCTTTCTCTGCTTCTTCATCCTTACCAGCCAGTAACAATTGCGGTATGATCGCACCTATACAGCAAGAAGTAACCACCACTCCTTCGTGGTATTTTTCTATCAATTCCTTATCAATACGTGGGAATTTACTATAGATACCTTCTATAAAACCCAGGGAGCAAAGTTTACTCAGATTCTCGTACCCTTGCTGGTTTTTAGCCAACATCAATTGATGATAACGCTTATCCTTTTCTCCTTTTGCCCTAGAGAATGTCTTATGGTGTCGGTCTTCTACTACGTAGAACTCACAACCTATGATTGGCTTTAAATCATGGCGCTCTGCCTCCGCTACAAACTTAAAGGCGCCAAACATATTACCGTGATCGGTTAATGCAACTCCTTTTTGTCCATCCCTGGCAGCTTTAGCCATCATGGTGCCTATATCGGTGGCTCCATCCAATAAAGAATACTGTGTATGGCAATGTAAATGGCAAAACTCCGGCATCTTCTATTCTTTTTAACTCTACTCTTCGTTATTAGGAATGCTTCTGGTAGGTGTATATATAATATACTACACATTACTAACATCGAAGTTAAGAGTTTGGATGAAAGAGTGGAAGAAAAGGAGTGGGAAGTTTTCCACAATAGTGATTATGGCCTACCTCCTCGTCAGCGCATTTAAAGTAGACCTGGTAGCGGTATCCCAGGCTAAATCAAGGTCTTCCTCTATTGGCCAATTGGCTTCATCAAAAGTATAGAGGGTGTCCTTAAGGCATTCCAGGAATAAAGCATACTCCTCCGCACTGACTCCTACTGCTTCATGCTGACGGACTAGCTGCTGGAGCCGTTGATCCATAGCGGTAGACACTGAAGGGAATTGCAATAAACGCTCTACTGCCAAATCCAACATGCGATATTGATGATTCCATATGCGTTCTTCTGTATAATTATGCCTGGCGATACGTGCCGTCCAGGCTCTATCAAATATCTCCTGAGCTACATCTGATTTATCCAGATAATAATCATAAAAGGCTTTATAAAAACCATCTTTACGGCGACATCGATTATAACTATTTCTCAAGCGGCGTATCCGTGGATAATCAGGATGCTCAGTGGCAAATGCACTTTCATTAGGAATGCGTTCTATAGCGGCCAATACTTCATCCATCCCCCGATAACGCTTCCTGGAATTCCTGCTCAACATTTTTTTAATCACATCAATAAAAAAAGGCGGACAGAGGGTATCTTTTAATTCTTTATCCAGTGTATTAGGATTCTCTTCAAAATCCAGGCGCTTACGCAAAATCTCCAGTATGGTTCTTCCTCTATAAAAAGGCTCTCCCGTAAATAATTCAAAGGCTACTAAACCAAAAGAATATTGATCAGAAAGCTGGGTAGCGAGGTCGCTGTTTACCTGCTCCGGGCTCCAATACATGGAAAACAAACGAATACGCTCAAAAGTACGCTTGTAATAAGAAGCCCTTACCACCTGAAAAGGTGACAGCTTAGGCCCTCGGTTGCTATCTACTAAAATATTTGAAGGCCATATATTATTGTGTACTAATCCTGCAGCATGTCCTTGCTCCAAAGCTCTCCCCATTGCATACAGCATTTCTCTTATCTCTTTCAATTGATAAGGCCAGCCCTGTGCCAGGCGCTGTGAAAGGCGCATCCCATTAATAAACTCTGTGACGATATACCTGGGAGGAGCTTCCAGTCCTTCATCAATAATTTTGATCATGCCATCAAAATTGGAAAGCTGTTTGGCTTTAATGATGTCCTCTCGTATATTTTCGATATTCTCATCATCAATCACCGATAGCGGTTTAATAACCTTTATAGCTACACGCTGTGAAATCTCAGTGATCGCATCTACTTTATCAGCCTTGTATATAAGTGCATTATCACCGGATGATAATAATTGGAGATTAGTATACCTGGAAGAGAGTTTATGCTCTAACAAACGTTTAAACTCTTCTTCCGTCTTAGCAAGTGTAATCTGGACGATATCATCATCTTCTTCATCAATAATGCCGTCCTCTGTATTTTCAATATGGTTGAGCAGTTCTAATAATGACTTCTTGAGTTGAACCTTACGCCCTTTTTCCTCTTCATCCGATAGCTCAGCGATGGCTTCTTTTTGTATTTCATTATAATTGCTTAGTAATAAAGAGACCGTTACTTGATACTCGCTATAACGGACTAAAGGTTTTAATTCATTGAATACCTCTTCCACACGATTCTGTTCAATCATCGTTCGCATGCGGGAGATATTTTCTTTTAGGGCTTTCATATCTTTCTTGCTGTGTAGCGCCAAATATAATAAGGAATACATAATCAACGGTTTTTGGGTTCCCTATCAAGTCAATTCGTAACAAAGACGCTTTAAACCGTTATTATGAGGCTTTAATATACGTATTTAACAAATATTTATAGTTCTGGCGACTATTCGCCTTGTTCGAGTAGACTATTTGGGAAGGATATAGAGCATCTCATATTGTCGGATGTATTCTTCTAATCCAATGCGCTGTAAGAAGTTTAAAGAGGTATGGTCTGTGCTTTCAACATTTAGTATAGAGAGAGAGGGGTTCTTTTTTCGCCCTAGTTCTGTAAAAAGTTGCTTACCAAGTCCCTGATTTCTATGTTTAGGATGAACGGCAAACTGCATAATTCTGCCCGAATCTGGTAGAAAAGAAGCATAAGCTACTAATTCTTCATCAGAATAAATACAGATATTTTTGATGTGGGATTCTATATTTTGAATGGCAAACAGTTGATGTTGCCAGGTAGGTTGATAGTTCCAGTATTTGGGCAATTGATCCCAGGGAAGAGTAGATGGATATTCAAACCGATATTTCTTTTTTAGCCCATCTACTACTTCATTAGGATGTCCTTTATAACAAATTACTTCGCGAGATATATTGAACCCCGCTCTGCGATATGCTCTGATAGCTGGTTCATTTTCTACAATCACTTCCAGCCATAATTTCTCCACCCCTTCCTGACGGAGTAGGTCAACCTGAGCTTCATACATTTGTCCTACCAGGCCTTTATTTCTATAAGCTGGTAGTACTCCTGTCCCCCCATTATAAGCTTCCTTCTTCTTTCCATCTCCTTTGAGGCCGTGCAACATAAAACCTACTAGCTTATCATCCTTAAAGGCACCAATTGAGTGCTTTAAAGACAGGTTTTCCTGCTGTATTTTTCTATTGAGAATATAAGGCGTTAACTTAACAGGCACGAAGTAACCTTCAAATGCTTCATTGAATGTGGCTGCTATTACAGCCGGAGATAAATTGGTCAGAGGCTTGATAATCAAAAGAAGAAAGTTTATGCTGCGTTTCTTTGTAAATAAAAACTAGCATCTCTAACGGTACCAATCGCCTCTACTTCTTCTTTTGTCAAGTATACATCGAAACGGCTTTCCAATTCTGCAATCAATAATAACATGTCAATAGCATCAAGGTTTAAATCGTCTTGCAAGCGGGTGTGTGGGTGAATGCTGGAAGAAGGTACATTTAATTTCCAGCTGATTAAGTCTATGATTCGTTCTTGCATAATAGTAGATAATTGGTCTAATCAGGTACTTGGTTATAATGAATTAATATCAACTAACTGATGTATAGAACGAACGAGTGCCCCTATTGGTTGCTTCATTATATCCTATTTGTCCCGAAAAAATTGGCATTTGTCTAAATCAGAATTATCTTAAGCACTCATAAAAAAGTGCCTATTAATAACATGAACTCTCAAAATGAACACTCTATTGTTGAAAGAGCAAAAAACTTTGTCCTTCAACAATTCGGACAAAGGCAGGATGGGCGCTTGCTCATACACAACTACGCACTTTCTTCATCTATTTGTGAAGAAGCAAGCCTCCTTGCACAGCAAGAACAACTGCCAGCTATACAACAAGAGCTTACGCAATTGGCAGCTCTTTTTCTGACATCTGGTTATCTGTATGATTATCGACAACCTGCAGAGTATAGTGTTGAAGCAGCTCGCCAGTTTTTATCGAACGAGCAATTGCCTGATTCCCAACAAGCATTAATAAGCACTATTATATCAGAAACACTCAATGGAAGTACTCCGACTACTAAAGCCGGTATGATACTAGCAGATGCGGCTCATATATGCATCTATTTAAAAGAACAAGAAGAAAAGCATGCTCAACTCCAATTAGAGCGTCATTTTATGCTCAGCCAACAGTACACGAAAGGAGAATGGCATAAATTACTATTGGATGAATTACTACGTATACAATTGTATACACATTCTGCTCAGGCACAATACCAACCTATTTTAGCACAATCCATTCATCTATGTCGTCTTTCTGTTGAGAAGCAGGCCAATAAAGCTATACAGGCTACGGACAAATACACAGAGTTAGAGAAAAAAGTACCTGTACGGGGCGTACAAACCTATTTTCGTACCAACTACCGAAACCATATCAACCTTAGCTCTATAGCCGATAATAAGGCCAATATCATGATTGGTATCAACGCTATCTTAATTAGTGTATTGATTACTTTTCTTTCATATCGAAACATTGGAGAGAATAACCCAGGAGTACTTTTTCCTATCATCATATTTATGGCTACAGGCCTGGCTTCATTAATTTTTGCCGTTTTATCCGTTCGTCCAAAAATTACGATGCTGAACAATGAGGATACTCCCCTTTCACAAGTCAAACAGAACATTACTTTTTTTGGCAATTTCGTTCATCTAAGCCCGGAAACTTATGAAGAAGCAATGAATGAAGTATTTTCCAATACTAACCTTCTTTATGGGAATATGGTACGAGACCTGTATTATCTGGGAAAAGTACTTGAAAAAAAGTATCGCTATCTCACTATATCCTATAATATCTTTATGGTAGGCTTCATTGCCACGGTGATTTCGTTTTTAATTGCGCTGTTTTTGTGATGAGGAGAGGGTGAAAGAGTGATTAATGAAAGGTGATGTAGTGATGTTCCAACTTCGCTTATCAACTTTATTGGGTGATTGGTGAAGGGTGATTGGTCATTTGGTAAGAAGGTAGATCAATGGAATACTGAATACTGAATACTGAATACTGAATACTGAATACTGAATACTGAATACTGAATACTGAATACTGAATACTGAATACTGAAAGATATTCTTTATTGTCTATACATTACTCATTAGGAAAGTGATATTTTATTTACCCTCTAATTGACTTTACTCCCTTCCAATATCTGACCAATCCATCTGTTAAATAGGACTGTGCTTCGATTGTGATATTTTTATGGTTGGCTGAAATTTCCTGAAAAATTGTTTGAGGTAATGGTTCAAAAATATTTTTGAGATCGCTAGAAGATATAATACGATCCTGATCACCCACTAGTACTATACAAGGTACGCCTGATTGTTGAAGGTACTTTTGAGCACGCTGTGGGCCAAGCCTGAAATAACTAAGACTATACCATGTTTTAAGCATGCATATTTTTCTTTCTTCTTCCAACAACTGTAACTTGAGATAGCGATATGAAAAAAGATCCAGCCATTGCCATCGGTTCAGCTTTTCTGCCAAGTTGATTGCCCATGAAGGACGTTTGAGGCTTGCTCCCAGGCTTCGTTTCAATACTAAAGGCATCCATTCTACAAGGGACATTTTTCTGGTAGATAAACCATCAGGAGCCAATAAATAGGCTGCAGTCATTCTATTACTTAAAATTGGCAACAAACATAGCCATAAACGCCCACCAAGACTATGGCCCAATGCTTCAAACTGACGACTATTTTCCATTGCTAAAATGGATTCTACTACAAAGCAAAGTTGTTCGGGAGTATAATAATCTTTGAGCCATTGGGTCTTACCATGAAAGGGCAAATCAAGTGCATAAAGAGTGATGTTATTTTTCAACGTAGCTTCAATAGGTAAAAAAGCAGTTCCATCTTCTCCATGTCCATGAAGAGCAATCATGAGGCGTTCACCTTGTCCTATTTTCTGATAGTGTATTTGTCCGTAGGGGGTATGGATATATGACATAGAAGTTATTTGAGAATGTCTGATGAGTCGATTAAGATAAGATTTTTGCACTCATTGTCCTGATAGCTATCGAGATTTTTTGAGCTTCATATCTGTGTCGGAGAACTACGGTAGCGGCGCTACGGAGCGATAAAAGAATGAAAAGGAGGGGAAAAAGATATTTTTAGTGATCATTGAAATATTTTTAAACAACTTCAAAGCTCAAATTTGAACGAAAGTATCCTGACACGGACAAATTTCGCAAAAAAAATCACCCTATGTTAGCATCTTGCTTAGAGCAATTGTTTAAACAGCTATAAAAACAAACAATCATGCCTATTTTCCGTACTTCGCTATTTTTTTTAGGTATATCTATACTTGCTCTAACTTCCTGCAAAGTGAATGAGGTGCAGTCCGATTCAAAACCTGTAACTCATGAAATATGGGACAGTCTATTGCAAGAACATGTCAATGAACAAGGATGGGTTGATTATAGCGGTTTTGTACAAGATAGTAATCGCCTAAATCAATACCTGGATATTCTTAATGAAAGCCATCCTAATGAAAAACACTGGAGCAGAGAGGAACGACTAGCGTATTGGATCAATGCTTATAATGCTTATACTGTGAAGCTAATTGTTGACCACTACCCTACAAAGAGCATCAGAGATATCAAAAACGGTATTCCTTTTGTGAATTCAGTTTGGGATATCAAGTTTATTGAAATAGAAGGGCAAAAATATGACTTGAACAATATTGAACATGGCATTATTCGATCTCGTTTTGATGAACCACGTATCCATTTTGCAGTCAACTGCGCCTCCATTTCCTGTCCTAATTTAGCTAACTACGCTTATACTCCTGAAAAATTAGATGCTCAACTTACCCAGGCGGCAAAAGCATTTATAACAGATGAAAGCAAAAACAAGCTGTCAAAAGATAAAGTACAACTTTCAAAAATATTCAGCTGGTATCGTGGCGACTTCAAAGAAGACGGGAAAAACATTATAGACTACATTAATCAATACGCTCCTATTGAGATAGAAAAAAGGGCCAAAATTGAATACCTCGATTATAATTGGGGAGTGAATGGTCAATAATGGCTCGAAGACAGCATTTCTGATGTTTTAAAAATCATCAACTCTGTTTATTGTTTTAATAAACAACATTCACTATCTTTATAAAGTCAAATTGATTTTATGAAACTAACGCATAAGCTCACGAAACAAAGCATTGAAGCTGAAATTTCTTTAACTACCAACGAAGACATAAGCAAAATAATGGAAGATGATGGTTTTGCATTCGATTGGAGTACTGAAAAGCAATACGAACTATACAAGCTTTATACAATAAGCAATAAGGAACAAATTCTTGGCTTAATGTCTTTAATTGATCTCAGAAATGGCTATAGGATTCATTTGAATCTTCTAGAAATAAGAGTAGACCAACAAGGTAAAAATAAACAACTAGATCATATTACTGGTTGCTTAATTGCATATGCAGCTAGTGAGGCTATAAAAAGAGGCTATTACGGATTTGTTTCTCTTGAACCTAAAACACAATTGATAAATCATTATCAACAGAAATATGGTTTCAAACGGTATGGGCGATACCTTGCTATAGATGGTCACATTTCACAAACTTTAGTGCATAAATATCTAAATAATGAGTAAGAAGCAGGAGCCTAAGTACGAAGAACTCAGCAAGCAATATACAGATGAGGAAATTGCCGAAAGTTTTGTTTTCAGAAGCACCTTAAGTAAAGCTGAAAAGCAAGCTGCTGATGAAGAATTAAGAAAACTACGCTTTGAAGCATTAAAAAGTATGTCTGATGAACAGATTTTACAGGGAGAGCTTATAAGGATGAAGTTATTAATGCAGGATTACTTCATACAGCCAGAATACCTTAACGAGTTTTCTTTTGCTAATCAATTAAAAAGGTATATACACTTGCTTAATAAAAGTATGGTGGCATTTGCAACAGATATAGGTATTCATAAAACAAAACTAAGTAGGATAATCAATGAGAAAGAAAATCCTAATGTAGACTTAATGTATCGATTAGAACATCATAGCGACCATATGATACCCGCTACTTATTGGTATAAATTACATAGCAGGAAATTAGAAGAAGAGATCAGGAAAAATGATGAAAAGCGGTCATTAGAATATAAAAAGGTCAAGAATAGATTAAGCTTTAAAAAATCAGCTTAAGTAAGTGCTCAAGATTACTTAATCTATCCCTTCCTGCGCTTCCACCACGATAGTAGTAATACACCACCAATTACCAAGACTGCTCCTATCCATTGCCAGAAGCCAAAATATTCACCTAAGAAAACAGCTGCTAACATAATAGTAGATATAGGGCCAATACTACTGGCAATGGAAGCAGGCCCTGCTCCTAAGCGCCGAATACCTTCTGCTACCATGAAACTGGGAAATACCGTTGCTAAAAATGCCATACCCAAACAATAGCCATACACTGGCATAGGGAAATCAAACAAATCCCACTGATGCTGGATACCATGATGAATGATAATCGCCAGACAAGCAATGCTCATCGTAAGAGAATTATAACGCAGGGTACCCATCTTTGGCAAATACTCACCACTCCCAATTAAATAGATAGCAAAAGAAAATGCACTACCAAAAGACAAGACTACTCCTCTCCAAAAATGTTCGCCCTGCTCTAAGTCTACTGACTGAGAAAATGCCAAGGCAATTCCTATATAAGAAAGTAAAACAGCTCCCGCTTCTACCCAACTAACTTTTCGCCTCAAAAAAATAGCAGAAAGAATCAATACTATCGTAGGATAAGTAAACAATATCAGGCGTGCCAAACTGGCTGTTAGATATTGTAAAGACCAAAAATCAAACAGGCTTGCCAGGTAATACCCCATCATGCCTAATAAAACCAACTGCCCCCAATGCCGAGTATTTAATTTAAATGCATCATCCTTTTTCTTTTTGTTGCTCCACCAAGCAGCCAGCAAAAAGAAAGGCAATGAAAAAACCATTCGCAGCGCTACCAGTGATACACTATCAGCTCCATAGCGATATGCCAATTTGATAAATATAGCTTTACTACTATACCCTATTGCTCCAAAAAAAATAAGTAAGAAAGCTATGCTCGAAAAGCCAATAGCTGGATATTTTATTTTCATTGGGCAAATGTAGAGAAGAATAGGGATTGGGTAAAGAGGGATCAATAATTTGTTAGGGATGATAAATGAGCTTAGATTTCGGACTTAAAACACATCCTACACTCACACCGTACACCTCACATCCCACACCGTACATCATCCCACACACTTTTCTACCTTCCCAATTGACCGGTTGCCCATTGCAGGCTTTGTTGATTTTTCTGAAACTTAGCTCTTAAGCTTGTCAATTTCAGTTGTGCTTCTATCAATTTTTGTTCTCGAGCGTTGATTAGAAAAATAGAGCTTTCGCCCTGTCTAAATTTAAGATTTTCTGCATCGAGCAATGCCTGATAATTATCTACTGTACTACTGTAAATATCAATTTGTTCGAGCAGGAATTTTAATTGGTTATAATAGGTGCTGATTTTATTACTTATTTCAACCAGTTTTTGCTCTATGCTTAGGTTATTTTCCTGCATTTTGATCTCTACAAGATCTAATTTCCCTCGTTCCTTGCGTAATAGAAGTGGCATATCAAATGATAATCCCCATTTATAATTTTGCGTAAGCAGTGTATTAAAGCGACCATCATCTGAATGGCCTTCATTGATAAAGTTAATACCATCCCCCAGAAAATTATACGATAAATCCAGGCGGGGCTTCAATTGCTCTTTTGCCAATCGCTGATCAATCATTAATTGCTCTTGCTTTACCTTATATCTGCGAATATCGGGATGCGTAAAGACCAATTCTTGTTGGAACACGATATCATTAGCAGTATCTAAACCATAGGCTATATCTTCTAATGCAGGAGGCCTCATTTGGGAAGAAACTTCCAGAGGAAGATGGCCTTCATACCAAAGAAAATTAGAAAGAAGCAGTGCCGCATTTTCCCAATTTAGTTTTGCCTGACTATAATTCAGTTGACGATTTTGCACCTGAATAAGCGTTTCTAAAGTGTCTATAGCAGGTTTATCTCCTTGATTAAAGCTTTCGCGAATACCTTGCAGGCGGTCTTCTGCAACAGTCAAGGCATTCTTATAAATTTCTAATTGCTGATGTGCCATTCCCCACTCCCAATAAGCAGTAGCAGCAGCAAGTAATAGATCATTAAGCAAGTATTGGCGTTCTATTTCATTCATCGAAGCCATTAATTCAGCTTGCTGCAAATCTGCTCTACGCTGATCAATCATGAGTCCTCGCCCAACTGGCAATGTAATCCCAGCTATAGCTTGCCCTGCATCAGGCAGGTTTCGCTCTGGGTTGAGATAAATCCCGTCTGTTACTGTATAGGCAGCCTTTAGTTCTATACCAAACCTCGTTGGTAATTTTAGCCCTCCCTCTCCTATTGAGAAATAGTCTTTTTGATCAAAGGATTTTTGATCCCATTCAGCATAAGCTTTTGGATCGAATCCACCTTTTGCCTGGAGCTCTAATGCTTTTGATTGTCGTTCTAATAAGTTGGCTCGCCTGGCAATAGGATGATGCACTTTTATCCAGGTAAAGTATTCCTCTAAAGTCAATACCCGATTACTATCAATCAAAGCTTGAGATGAAAGTAGCTGTGGCATCCCCAAAAATAACATCACAATACATGGCAATAATCCCACGTGAAGCTTCATTTCCTGTCCTATTTGAGTTTTTGAAAGATTTGGAATGGAACCAAAAATGGATACAGATTATATTCCCTATTTAATAGATTTCGCTGGCGCTTTTAATTTAGGTTCTCCTTCTTTTTCCTGTTTTCCATAATAATCTGGTGGGAAACCATTCAGGCGTCGCCATATTTCATACCATACTGGCACATTATTAAGCAATGCAATCCCTTGAGCACCCGCTCCTACTCTTAAAGCAGTAGGCCATTTCTCTTCCTTTTTATCATTAGAAGCTACCAATATCCGGTATTGTCCATTAGAGCTAATCATATTATCGATAGCAACTACTTCTCCTTTATATGTTCCAAAAGATTGTCCGGGCCAACCCGAAAATATAAATGCAGGCCAGCCATCAAATATAAATCGAACTTCCTGCCCAAGGTCAATTAATGGCAAATCCATGGGACGGACATACAACTCTACAGCCAATTCATAATCGGCAGGCATAATCGTCACAATAGCACCTCCCTCTTTCACCGTTTCACCTATCCCCGGCTTAATTACTTTGGTGATGTACCCATCCTGAGGAGCTAAGATGTAATAAAAATGACTGCGCTGTTCATAATTAGAAGCCTGAATTCTTAACTTATTGGCACTGCCTTCGGCATCATAAAGTATAGAAAGGGTGCTAAATTTATCTGATTCTGCTTTGGCAATTTTTTGATTGTACTCATACCGCAGGCTATTCAGGGCAATGCGCGCATTATTCAATTCATTACGTGTTGCATCGTATTTATTGCGTGCTGCAATTCGTTTAGCATTTGTATTCTGAAGTTTGACCCGCTTATCTTCTACATCCGTCCGCGATTTGATGCCACTTTCAAACAAATTTTGTGCACGCTGATATTGTTGTATTGCTACAGAGTCTTGTATCTGAGCCTGCACCATTGCTGCACTATCAGAAGTTACCTTAAACCGTACTTGCTGAACCTTGTTGCCTAGTTGTTTTTCCTTCAGTCCCTGTTCTGTTTTTAAGGCCGATATTTGATTTTCCAGAGCTGTTATTTTTTGCTGATAAGCACTTATGGCCCCTTCCTTGGCCGAAACTTGTTGTTCTGTTCGGGATACCAATTCAGGGTCAAAGTAGTCCGCTTTGATTTCTGAAAGATGAGTAATGGTATCTCCCTTTTGAACGAATGCACCTTCCCGTACATACCATTCTTCAATACGCCCTGCTATAGTAGATTGTATAGTTTGCGGGCGTTGTCCAGGCTGTAATGTGGTAACCTTTCCTTTTGCCTGAATATTCTGTGTCCAGGGAAGAAAAAGAATGGTCAAAAAGGTAACTAAAGTACCTAACAACCAGCGAGTAAACATTCGATTTGCGCTGGAAATGCCCGTTTTCTGAAAAGAGTGAAAAGCATCAGCCTCTACCTGGTGGTTAATTGTATTTGGAGATATATTAAGCATCTGATCTTAGCTTATCAAGCACCAGTATGTCTGCATAATTAAAATCTGGTGCTTACTGTTCAAAAAATGAATTGTGCTTTTAAGAACTATAAAGTTGCTGCCTATCTGAAAGGCGGAATACCTTAGTAAAGTGCTTACTTTGGGCTATCTCATCATAGGTTCCCTGGTCAATAATTTTTCCGCCATCCATAATAAGTATGCGATCACAGCGCTCCGCAAGTACCGGGTCATCTGTCACCATCAACATGGTCCAGGGCTGATCTTTTCCTGCTAGTAGATTTGCAATCAAGGCTCGGCTGTTTCTCTCCATTCCATAAAAATAGCCTTCCACTGCCAACATTCGTGGACCGGAAATAATACAGCGCGCTAAAATGATACGGGTCCTAATATTTTGTGGCACATTGCGCCCTTCTGGCAAGAGCATGGTGTCATACCCCTGAGGCAATGCGTCAATATAAGTATTGAGCCCTACTTGTTTTGCTGCCTCTACTACTGCTCTCATACCTTTATCCGGGCAACCAAATGCGATATTTTCATAGACGGTGCCACGAAAAATATCTTCGTGAATAGAATAATCTCCAATATGCTGCCGCAAACTATTTATATGCATATTACTTAGAGGTACTCCATTGTAAGTAATACTGCCCTTGTAATTGCTATAAAGGCCAGCCAACAATTGGAGCAATGTAGACTTACCAGAAGCATTATAACCTGCTATACATATTTTCTCATTAGGTTGAATACTAAGGCATAAATTATCTAAGGTGGGCTTTTCTGCATCCTTAAACTGAAAACTGAGATCCTTTACTTCTATGCTCATGCCTGCTCCTGTATCAATTTCCTCATACTTTATCCCTTCATCTTTTTCAATAGGAAGGTCTGTTACCGTTCCTATTTTTTCCAGAGCGGTCAATACATCGTAAATAGTCTCCATACTCAGGATCAGTTTTTCTACAGAAGCTATCACCAGAATCACTACAATTTCTGCTGCCACAAATTGCCCTATGTTAATTTGATTATTGATCACCAAATAACTTCCTAAAAACAGTAAACTTCCTGTGATAATCGTCTTAAAAGCTACAATATGTCCATACTGTAGTACTAAAATTTTAAAGTGCTTTTTACGGCTGTCCAGATAACTACTTACCAAGCCATCTGTCTTATTCAGGGAAAAAGTATTTCCTCCTGACAATTTAAAAGTCCCCATAGCTCTGGCTATTTCTTCCAACCAGTATGCTACTTCATATTTGTATTTGGACTCCTGAAGACTCGTTTTTAACCCGCCTGGCCCTGTAAGCCTGAATATCAATATTAATATTCCCACTAATACGAAGCTAAAAAACACAAAAAATGGATGGTAAAATGAAATCAGGATCAACCCAAAGGCTACCTGAAGAATAGCGGTAGAAAAGTCCATCAATATCTTCGGAACTCCCTTTTGTAATGTAAGTGTATCAAAAAAACGATTGACCAACTCAGGAGCATGGAAACGCACTACTTCATCCAGTTGCAAGCGTGGAATTCGGAATGAAAAGTCAAAAGCAGAGCGAGCAAAAATACGCCTCTGTATTGTCTCCGTAACGGTCAACTGCATCACTTTTAATATGCCCGATAAAGCCGTCCCCATGGTTACGATAACAATCAATACAATCAGTGAAGCAGAAATTGAGCCACCTGCAATCAAACCAATAATAGCCTGAATTCCCAATGGCAAACTCAAAGTAATGAGCCCAGAGAAAATAGCATATAGATAGATGTAGATAATATCCTTTCTATCTAACTCAAGTAATCCATAAAAGCGCTTAAGTGGGCGAATAGTAATTGGTACTGATTTCATATATGCTAATTATCAATAACGTTATAAGAGCTATACACTACCCTTAATACTTGCTTCAGTTTTCTTCGTGCAAAGAAAATTCTGCTTTTTACCGTTCCTAGAGGTATATTTAATTCACTTGCTATTTCATCATATTTATAGCCGTTTAAATACATCAAAAACGGAACCTTCATCCAATTCTCTAAATCCTCTAACACTGCATGGATTTCACTAAGGGCGAGCGCTGATTCTCCGGCATTATTAACTGTATTTTTTCCAGAATTTATGAAGTATAGATTCGTAGAATTATCATTGAAGGTTTGTCTCCTTTTATGTCTTCGATAATCATTAATAAAAGTATTGCGCATAATAGTCATCAACCATGCTTTTAGATTGGTATGGGGTTTATACATCTTCCAATGTTTAAAAGCTTTGTATGCTGTTTCCTGCACCAGTTCTTTAGCCCTATCTTCTGATTGTGTTAAGCGGTAAGCAAAACTGGTCAAAAATGGCTCTATCGTGAGATAAGCATTTGTAAATTCTGTAGCTGACATTCGATTCGTTTTAGTTAAACTTTTATATTTAATAGTAATACTATCATTTCAATTCAAAAGGATAACACCAGCTATGCAAAGTAGTTGCGATAGATCACACATTTATTTATAAAAAATCTAAACAGGATAAAAAGGATGCTTTTAGTATCGTGTGTATTGTCTGAACAACTCCACTACGAAAAGAGAAGATTTATTTTACTTATCAACAATACTAATTAAGATTCTACTCTGATATTGATTATCATTTCCTGGTTTCCACCTTTTTGATTTCGGAGCAATTTTTATCATTCCCGAAGGCAATTTAAAATGACTTGAAAGAACTTGTTTCAACATTTCTCCTTCAATTTCTGTTAGTTTTTTTCTATTCCTTAAATTACCTGTTGCGGCCTCTATGCTTAGTAAAATATTTATATCATTAGAATACTGTTTCGCTAAATCCATAAATCGCTGAAGTGCATTAACTGAACGCTCTATCTGATATGGATCATCCAGGTTATAAAGAAATTTTAATTCATCTCTAAAGGAAGTACCCTCAATTGATATTACATCTTGATCCGTTGTAAATTTGAAGTTATTAAGAGATATTGTATCGTTTTTATATGCAAAAATTAAATCATCAATACGATTAATTCTTATGAGTTCCAAGATGGGAACACCTGAACGATAAAAGCGCCCTTCAAATAAAGTGTTAGCTTCAGGATAGGGATTGATATATCCTGGTCCCAGGTTAAAAGATGAAGACGGAATACACGTACTATCAAGTAGTTTGATTATGCTATCCTGTTCTAAGAATCGTTTCTTATAAATTTCTAGTTTAGTTTCCAGCCTTTCATTGACCTCTTTTTCTACCAAAACATCTATATCTTCAAAACGTACAAACTGCACTTCTCCCGCAGCATTAGTGCCTATGGCAGAAGAAGAATTGGTGGCAGGTTCATTTTCGACTTCAGGCGGTATTTGTTGAGCCAAGCGATTCATAAGAAAAGATAGGGATGCCCAGAAAGTATCTGCAGGAAGTAAAGGCCTCTGTTGCTCGCTGATAGCTAAAAAGCTTTTAATAGCGGCATTAATGTCACTCGTATCTACTACTATCGCAACATTAGAAGTGGGAGTACTTGGTGGAGGAACTGGTATTTCTAATTCTGATGAATCATCCCGCGTATCTCGCTCAGGAATAGCAGATTCTATATCTGTTCCATTCCATAAACTAGTAATGAATAACACAATAATAATCAAAGACAATAGCATGACTATATAGTCCTTGAAACGGTGATACAAATCTGTAATCTTTTCAAAAAAAGATGAGTTATTATACTGCTCAATTATGGGCCTTATCCGTTGACTGATATTTTCCTCCTCTGCAACTTCTTTAATAGCCTGTAGAAAATTAATCTCTCGTTGCAATTTGGGGTCAGTAAGCAATTCCTTATCGATCTTCTCTGATTCAGAAGCGTCTAATTCTCCGAGTATGAATTTGGTCAGCCTGTCTAATGTGTATTCATTTTCGTTATCCATCGACCAATATTTTTACCTTACTCATACACCGCTCGTACTTCTTATTGATGGAAGTAGGTTTGATTTTCAAATCACTAGCGATTGCTCTCAATGTTCTTCCATTTGCAAATCGTTCAATGATAATATATCTACATATCTCGTCAATCATTGAAATGATTTTTTTCAAATACCTAATCCTATCTTCATCATTTGATTCTTCCTCAACAGCAAGATTATCTGGTAGTGTTTCAATCTTTTTTATTGACAATCTTTCCTTTTCTCTAATATAGTTCATCGATTGCCGCCTAGCGATTTCTACAAGATATGTCTTGAGATTACTATTCCCCTTAAAGGCACCTTTTCTAAGATTTTTAATCAATGCTACAATCGTATCATGAAAGACATCATCTAATTCATCCTTTTTAAGCATAAAGTTTCTAAGCTGCGACCTAATGAGCCTGCCATATTCCTTAAGAATAAACTTTGTTGCATTATCAGTATCTCTATTATCAGAAGAAGTCAACATACGAATTAGCTCATCTTCAGACAGCTTAGGCCTTCCCATACTATTTGTATCCTAATAATTGAATAATGTGCCAAATAATCGAAGCTTTTTTCAAAAAAAGCTTAAAGCTTAGCTCGGTCCTATTTAACCTCAATAAAATTAATTTTTTTCTCAAAAAAAACAAAATCATAACAAACTGTATTACAGACACTTGAGCATGTAATGATATTTTTATTTTCAATCCGATGTCACACTTTCAAATAATAGGGTACTAATCAATGTGAAGATTGCGCAATTATTTTTTTTCAAATTTTATTTAAATTTTTCATTCATGAGATCAGTTAGTAATATAGTTGTGATAATTTCACTTAGTTTGGCTCCGCTACTACTTATGGGGAATCAGGCTTCTGCCACAAAATCTAATGTAGCCACTAATAATATTGGCAATTGCGACCCAATTGTAATTGGTATTGAATTTTTCGAAATAGAAATAGAATATTGCAACGGTGTAGTCTCTGCTTGTGTATATGCTGGTGACTTTGATCTGGGATGCATTGAATTCTACGACAATGGAAAAGGAATGCTGGTTGGAGAAATTTGTTTTATGCACGCATTTACCGGTTTCACCTATAATGGGCTCAAACTTTACGTCAGAAAGCATGATGGACAACTTAGCTACAAAACGATTTTTGGGTGCGTTGCTACTTCATGTGATGATTGTACATGGACTAGCAGAACAGAAACTGATATTTATTTATAAATAATGCCTGAGGAGGAAAAGCTCCTCTTAAACAGTTGGGAGGTTTAAAATACCTCCCAGCTATCTATTATTTATAACAGTATATTTTCAGCAAAAAATGAATAGGCAAGAATTGCAATAACATTTCCTATTACCAATAAGGAGTATTAGCATCCTGCGTAAGAGTCGCGAATAAAAACGGACTAAGGCTGAACAGCAATACGCCCTGATTGAATTTTTTCTCCGCCCACCCAAAGCTGGTAGATATAAATCCCCGCAGGCATTGTCCGGGCATCCCATTGATAAGAAGCGTTAATTATTTTTTCATGGACTATTTGCCCTGTAATATCCAGTACACTTAGACGTGCTGAGTTTTGGTGACCAGGCTGCCATTCAAAATTTATGAAGTCACTAGTAGGGTTCGGATAGACTTGTAGTTCTTGTTCGCCATCAGGAAACACTAGTTGCAAATTAGCTTTCAAAGCTGCTGACTTACCATATGCTTCAGCTTTTAGATATTGCGACCCTAAACTAATTGCTTCAGAAAGGCGAACGTTTGCTTTAGCTTTCAAATTCAGGCTAAACAAGTTATTTTTTTCAGAGATATATTTTTGCGAATGCCAACTAAAGGACAAAGCATTTGGCAATAACTGATCATTCCAATTAGAGGCATTCATCAAACCAGAGGTGATGTTCTCAATCTCCACTACATCCGTATTAGCAATCAGGCTTCCCTGGCATCCTGCAATGTCCTCTTCATTCATGTAGAAGTCAACCTTTATATTTTCTCCTTTTTTCAACCATCGATCCATTGTTTTAATAAATACTGTTGGATGTGTTGCTCTGTTCTCTATCGATCGCCAGCTATTTACTTCGGCACTCAAATCAATATCTCCCACTTTAATTGCTACAAAATCCTGATCAACCTGGCTAGCAGCAAGGTTATTAAAATTCAGTAGATAGGGTATCGGATTTTCCCACGGATCTTGAGGATTAGAAAAGACATGGCTTCTTGGTACAAAACGCCAGCTATCATTATTTGGAAAAGTTGTTTCTACACTTAATATAACCTGACGAAGTTGAATTACATCCAGCGTACTTATAGAGCCTGAATTATTCACATCAGCAGCAATAAGCGTATAAGGAGAAGTAATAGGTTGTATCCCCAAAATATGATTACTGATCAGGATGACATCATAGGTAGACAAGCCATTTTGGTCATCATCATCTTTATATGGAGTAACTGTATAATCGTAATAATCGATTAATGACTCAAAATGATATTCGCCTAAAGAGTCTGTCAACCACAAGCTGTTATCATCACCACTAAGTATGACTTCTACTGATTCTACAGGAACATTGTCTTCTCTCGCTACGGCTCCAGCAATAGATACGCCCCCATCGCAATCAGCCAAATGATTTTGAACAATGATGTAGGTTTCACAGAAATCATAATTAGCGCCACCAGTACTGCCATCCGGTTGTTGTGAATAGGGATTATCTGCAGCATCCCAGGCATAAATCTCTACAAAGAGTACTCCTAAATCATCGCAGGTAACAATCATAGACTGTTGATCAGGGTCTGGTGTTTCTCCTATTCGGTTGATCGAATATTTTACAGGACCCACACAATCATCTAAAGGGCTTGCAATAAATGTCTCCGCAAAAATAGTGAGAGCACCTCCATCAATATCTCCATCACCATCCACATCTGTATTTGGAGGAGTGGGCATAAGAGGCGCTGCAAGGCCATTAATACAAACCGGTGACGGAGCTAAGCAGTCAGCAACTTCAAAAGGTAAAGTAGCTGAAGCTGTATTTCCGCAACCATCTGTCACAACTAATTCAAATTGGTGAACGCCTATTGGAAAGTCGCCTAATATTTTCCATTTAGGATATACGCCAAAAATATCTGTGATGACAGAGTCTAATGATCCGTCTGCATATTCATCATAATATACTGTTATATCCAGATCATTAGGAGTACAATTATCTGATACCACAAATAAATATTCTACCTCTGCTCTACAGGTTTCATTATCCTCACTACAGAAAGCAGGAGGCTCTAAGTATAATATCTGCGGAGGTATGGTATCATATACCTTAATTTTTTGTGTGTATTCCCAAAAACCGCTAGATATTACTTGCTCCCAATACCCCTCTGGATTGGTGTTTCCGTCACAAATATTGCCTTTCTCACCAGCCATGGGAATATTGTTATTTTCATCATTATCCCGATCTATGTAAGTATGGTCTGGCCTACGGAGTACCCACACATCTTCCTCTCCGTATTGTTCATCACAATCTTCATCCTGGCTAATAAGCTGCGGCTCCGATTCACCATCATATTCGCACCAATTGATTACCCGATAAGTCCGTACCACCTTGTAGCACTCATCTCCTGAAGCTGAAAAAAAATCGTCTTCCACACTTACAGCTAACAGATCGCAACCTATTTCACTAAATGAGATAGTATCTAATGGATTCGGGTACCCACAATTAGCTTCTGCATCTTTAGGGAATCGAATTTCATAGTTATGTCTTTCTTCTATCACGATTTGCTGCTGGCAAAAATTATCAGAAATATTACCGCTCAAATCTATGGCTCTAAATCGACGGGTCAGTACTCCAAAGCCACATTCATCCAAATTAATTAAGGGTGATAATTCTTCCCAGTCAGCTATACAATTATCCGACACTTGAGGAATGCCATAATGAGCCTGTAAAAAGGCTAAACTATCAGCGACAAAATCTCCGGGTAAGGTGTCACAGCCAATTGTCACTGCTGGAGGCGGAGTACAAGTAGGGTCTACCTTATCTTCTACCAGTACACTCATTTGACAGATATTCTCATTGCCCGTGATATCAATTACTCTTAGTTCTACTACTACTTCTGCATTAACATCACAGCAAGTAAATCCAACTGAATACCCCCAGGGAGAATAGTAAGGCGTAACTGGATTACATGCATCATCCTGGCTTATTTCACGACGCACATAAAAACTATCTAAACCACAATTATCCCAACTACCTTCATCAAGATTAACAGCATAGAGCGTTACGTCTCCATTTACACCTATTGTGACATGTAAATCATCATCACAAACTGCTACCGGTGCTATCTGGTCGCTTACGCAAAACGGGGTATCATGAACTATTTGATTCCCGCATTCATCTGTTACTCTATAACGGAATATATGACAACCAAGAGGTACATTTCCTACAAATCGATCCATACTCCCAGCCGGAATATAAGCGATCACCTCTTCTACTTCCGAAGTATCAATAGGTATGCCTTCCATGTTATATAGAACCATCGAATTGATTATTACCACTTCTGTTTCTACTCCCCAATTTGAACAATTATCGCTCACTACAGGTAAAGGCGCACTAAATGCAGCAGTACATTCAAATGGCCCCGTAGAATAATGTAATTCATCAAAAGTTCCGTCTCCATCAAAATCCACCAAGGGGTCTTCTACTGTAGGTGGTGTAAAATCACCAACCTTTATGATCTGAGGATAACCAAACTGATCAGTAGGATTACACCAATCGGTCAATGTCCAGGTACGGATGAATTTATGAGAGAACATACAGGTTTCAATGAGAGGCCCATCTTCATAAGAAGCTCCTATATTACAATAAACATCATTGAGGTCAACTACACCACTAAAAGTAACCAAAAAAGGATACCCTGTATGAGATGGATCAGGGTTGCCAAATTCATTTACAGAAAATAGTTCATCACATTCAATAATTGCTGTAAAAGGAGGCAGAGATACATCATCGAGCGAAGGCCTTCTGAAATTAATCTCCTGAGTACAGCTAGAGGTATTTCCCTGTTCATCACTTGCACTAAAAGCACGATTGATCAGTGCACCACCGCAATCACCATCTACGTCCAATTCATCTTCTATTTCAAGGGAAACCATTGAACAATTATCTAATACAGTAGGGGCTCCCGTCCATTGAATACTATCTGTGTTAAATATCAATCCGATGTCTCCACAGAAAAGAGGGTAGGCAATCTCTGTAGAAAAAGAATTAGCATTTAAGATACTTCCTGTTCCATCACTTAAAATCCAGTATTCATAACTCCCCATTGCCTGTACAGCATCTGTCGTTGTTAATAAGTAATAGCTCACTCCAGCTTCCAGCGGTAAAGCTATCCTTACGAAAGGATCACTTCCTCCCAGCGGATTATTTCCCTGAGGAAAATCTGCTTGCGCAATGATATTACTACAGGCTGTTTCAGGATTAAAGTAATCACTAAAAATCGCCATATCACCATCTCCTGCATTGAAGTCAGATAGCAAAAAGAAAGTATAATAATCGCTCTGGTCTACCTCAAATTCCAACAAATCATAGTAACGAGTACCAGGTGCTGTAAAGTTTTCGATCAGACAACTATACATATCCGCATGAATTTCAGGATCATCATCCGTCACCTCTCCTGATAGAGAATTGACAGTAGTATAACGAACCCCCATATCCGTATTTGATGGACATTTTAATTCTGGCGGACTAGTATCTCGCGCCTTGATTACTCCCCAACAACTATTCAAATTGCCAAAGTCTACTTCTGCAAAGTCAAATTCCCAATTAACTAACCAACTAGAAATCGGGCTTCCTCCTTCATTTTCTGTGAGAACGTATAATATTAAATGATATCCTGCTTGTACATTCAACTGATATAGCTGAGAAAAGCTCGAGTTAAATTGGGTTTCCTCCACAGTCATTCCATCCTGATCCAATAGCTGAAGACGCACCCTACCACTACTTCCATTAAAATTGCTTCCTAGATTAAAGGAGAGTTCTCCGGCATAGGGCATGGTATAAATTGCGGCAGCAAATGTTCCGCTAAATAATAGTGAATCATCTGAAGAAGAGAAAGTAGTATTTCCTCCTGTATCTGCATGCAAGTACCACTCAGAAGGACGAAAGCTTCCGGTAAAATCTGTAACTATATCTGGTTGATTGGGCGTTATTTCAAAATTAAAAGCCCCTACTCCATCTACAATATGCTGATTGCCAATCAGGTCATCTTCTATGTGAATATCAAAAAATTCTGCAGGCAAGCATCCCAGTTCTCCCTCTATTAGCATATCAGGGCTTATTATTCGCTGACAATTCTCGTTTAGGCTAACAGAAATCGTATCATTACAGCCTATACCAGTAATAGGCATTTCATCTTGACTGACCTCTATAACAAAATCCTCAACCCGTTGATTACCACTTTCATCCGTAGCCCTCAATACTAATTGATACCATCCCGGACTACCAATAAAATAATAGGTATCATCATATGGATTTTCTAATATATAACTACCTCCGCTTGTATTAACATTTACTGTAAAGACTGGATTTTCATCACATTCATCAATTGCTTTTGCACTAAAGAAAATAGTACCTGCACCATTAGTACTACAAGGATCTACGGTCAGTTGAATATCCTGGGAAGGGTAAATAATGATAGGAGCGTCTTGATCATTATCACAATTGAAGACAAAAGTGCTCTTTGCTAATGCATGAGTAGTACACATTATTAATAAAGCCCCCATTAATAGCACATATTTGCCCATACAAAAGTGTTTTATCTGATAGCTGCTAGTAAAATCAGACCCTAAAATAATATATATATAAAATATAGATAGTGATCCAATAAAGAATCACCCACCATTTTCCAATAAATAAATTTTAAGCGTGTCTGATTATGCTCAAAAGTTCATTTTAAGGAGAATAAACTTTTGATGTAGTTTTCTCATCAATAGGATGCCTTTTGATACCAATATAGCTGCCCGGCATTCTATATTTTTTCCAACAATATACTAGTAAGGCATACTGTAATTGTATACAGTCTCATGGGGTAAGACACTTAATTCAGGTCTGATTGAAGGGGGGATAAAATGCCAACAGATGCTCTATCCATATAGATAAAGCATCTGTTGTGCATCATAATACGAAATCAAATATACATTATTTTGTAATAATCATCTTCTTGCTAGCTGTAAAATTGTCCATTTCCAGACGATAATATAATACAGCAGCGCCTGAAGTGAGGAGATCACTGCGCTTAACTTCCAGTTGGTTATAACCTGCTGCAAAGTCTCCTTCATATACTTTGAGTAACTTTCCATCCAGGCTAAATATGCTTAGCTTGGCCTCACCTGCATTAGGTAAATGGAATCCTATCATTGTTTGATCAACAAATGGATTAGGCTGATTCTGATATAGCTCAAATCGTGGGCTTGATGCTAATTGATCATCGCCAAAGCTGAGGTCAATATCAAGCAGCTCATTATTTGTTGTATAAGCTTCCGCTTCTGTAAAGCGAGAATCAATCCAAATCAAGTTACTTAATGATGCTTCTTTCTTAGCCTTGAAAAGAACTGTAAACAAAGTATTGTTTTCTACATCTTCTTTCTCTGCTAAGGCATTAACACCATACCAACTCGCAGTTATATATCCTTCTTCCAGTGCATGCAAGCCAATAGAATACTCATCAGCCAATGCATACTCTACATCCAATAGCTCTAGTGCATCCTGGTCAAAATTCATTGTAAACTGATAACCTCTGATTTCTGATAGCTGAGCTGCCGTGACAGGTACTTCTATCGTCTCGCCTGGCTTCAGCCTGGTTTCAGGAAGCTCTAGTGTAAAGAAGCCATCAAAGTTACGGCCATCTACATCTACCAGGTCAGAAGTAGTTGTCGCAGTATTATTAACATCACCTGTTTTAACTGCTATAAAGTTATTGGCCAACACATCGGTAGAGAGGTCATTTATATTCACCGTTTCCGGGAATGTTGTAAACCATGGATTCGTTGGAACCGGGAACGAGAAAGCAGCATCTACAAACCTCCAGCTAGTATTATTAGGGAATACCAGATCAATACCAAGTATGATACGCTGAATTTGGATAAGGTCTAAAGTAGTAATAGAGTTAGATCTATTCACATCTGCTGCAATCATCTTATATGGACTATCCAGCATAGATACCCCTAACAAATGCTGCTGAATAAGGAGCATATCGAAGGTAGAAACACCATTTCTATGATCATCATCCAGATAAGGTGTTATGCTGTAATCATATCCCATTTCCAGATCTTCAAATTCATAAGTACCATTCTCTGCGGTCATCATCATCATACTCATCTGACCACTTAGAGATACTTCAACCCCCTCTACTGTATCATCATTTTCTCTGGCGATTAAACCAGCCATCATTGGTCCTGGTGCAGGACCACAATAGCTACCGTTATCCTGAATAAGTACATAAGTCTGGCAGAAATCATAGTTTGGCCCACCTACAGTGCCATCAGGTTGTACAGAGTAAGGGTTGTATTCACTATCCCAAACATAAATCTCAATAGCTACTGTACCTGTATCTTCGCAAGAGAAGTATAAGCTTGTTTGATTGAAATCAGGTTGTTCTCCTACCAGGTTAATAGAGTAGGCTATTGTATCATCATTACAATCGCTTGCACTGATTGTAAAGTCGGATGCCCAAATACCAACCCCTGCTATATCAATTGTACCATCACCATCAATATCTGTATTTGGAGGTAATGGAGACAGTTCAAATACAAGGCCATTCAGACACGTAAATGAAGGTGCCGCACAATCTACTACTTCAAATGGCAATGTTGCAGAGCTGGTATTACTACCACATTGATCTTCTACTTGTACAATGAATTCGTGATTACCAAGCGGATACTCACCAGTTATCATATAGTTTGGATAAGTACCCGTAACATTTGGTGTATTGGTCAGGTCGAAATCTATGGTACCATCAGCATTAGCATCCAGGAATACCTGTAAGATCAGGTCATCTGGCGAACAGTTTTCTGTCACGAAGAATGGATACTGAACCGTTGCATTACAAGAGACTTCATCAATGCTGCAGAATGGTGCTGGCTCTGTAAAGCTTACCTGTGGTGCTGTATTATCTACTACCTTAATGATCTGAGTATACTCCCATAATCCTACGGATGGAGTAGTTCTCCAGTAACCGGTCGGATTGGTTGTACCATCACATGCAAAACCTTTGGTACCAAAGGCAGGTACTATATTAGATGGATCATCATCTCTATCTACATAGGTTGTATTTGGTTGACGAACAATCCATACATCTTCATCACCTGGTTCTCCATCACAATCCTCATCTCTACCAATTACAATTGCCTCGGAGGTACCATCGTACTCACACATATTCAACACGCGATAGGTACGGAAAATCTTATAACATTCTGTTGCTCCTGATCCTGGTAATGGAGTAAAGATTTCATCCGTTACACTGACTGAAAGCATATCACATCCCATTGCATTGAGCAGGATCGTATCTGCATCAGGCACTGCACAATCAGCTTCCGCATCCTTAGGGAACTTAATCGTATAATTAAACTCCTGATCAATTGTGATAATTTGCTGACAAGTATTGGTTGATTCATTACCTACTGCATCCGTTGCTTTGAAGCGGCGAATAATGGTACCAAAGCCACACATATCAAGATTGACAATTGGAGTCAGTTCCATTGTAGAAACGGCACCACAATCATCCTGGGCTGTTGCATTGCCAAATAGAAGTTGTAGTTGAGTAGTATCTGTAGCATCAAAATCTACAGGCAAATCTGCACAACTGATATTTGTATTAATCGGCGCATAGCAGTAAGGATTGATTTTATCTTCAATCAGTACGCTTAACCAGCATATATTGGTATTGCCATAAATATCAATTACCTGAAGTTCTATGGTAACCATTGTATTCACATCACAGCAAGAGAAATCTACATAACCTGCCCAATCACTATAGTATGGAGTTACTGGCACACAATCTACCTGGTCAATTTCTATCAAGCGACGTACCAGTATGGTGTCAATACCACAGTTATCAGAGCTACCTTCGTCTATGTCTTCAGCAAAGACACGAGCAAAGCCACCACCACCAATCGAAATATTTAGATCATCATCACATACTGCTGTAGGTTCTATGTCATCAATTACACAGAAATCGCATTCCTGAATAGTGACATTATCACAATCATCTGTAACTGTATAACGCATAATATGACAACCTACCGGAATACCACTAACTACGCGGTTAGGATCATTAGGCGGTATGGATGCTACAACTACCATTACTGTATCATAACCAATCAGAAGATCATACAGATTATAGATTGGGTTGATTTGTTCTACTAAAATATCTGTATGCACCTCCCAGCCTGAACAATTATCAGTTACTTGTGGTAGTGGTGCCACAAAAGTAGCAGAGCAATCGAAAGGACTGGTAGAGAATACCAGAGGATCAATAACCCCATCGTTATTATAATCTACATTTGGACAAGTCACCTGTGGTCCTGTGGTATCTCCTACTTTGATTACCTGAGAAAGAGTAATAATTCCGTTAGGGCCACCATCGCACCAGTTTAGTACCGTCCAGGTACGTACAATTTTGGTAGTACCTTCACAAATCACGATCGGGCTAGAATCATCGTAAGAAGCTCCCACGTTGCAAATCGTCTGATCAATTGGATAATTTCCAAAATAGCCTGCTACCATAGGATAACCTGCAACTGATGGATGAGGATTACCTTCGGAATCCAAAGGTATAATTTCATCGCATTCAAAATCTACCACTGCTGGTGGAGCAATAATATCATCAGCTGTAGCTAAACTAATTATGATGATTTGTGTGCACTGTGTGCTATTACCCGCAGGATCTACTGCTGTGAACGTACGGCTAATTTGCTGATTAGCACAATCAGGAGTACTCAACAATACATCTTCAAATGTCACAGTGACAAAGTCAGCACAATTGTCGAACACGGTAGGTTCTCCCGTTACCAAGAGGCTATTAGGATTATTCAGTACAGAATCGATGTCTCCACATACTAAATCTACATTCTGAGTAGGGCAAATTAGCGTGGGAGGGGTCTGATCAATCACGTTTACCAATCCTGTACATAAGATACCACAATATGGATCAATTACTTCTGCTATTAGAGTTTGGCCTACCTGAGCTCCGGTTACTGTGTTACCTATGCTTTGCCCAAATGGGTTAATCAAGTTGACTACAAAAGATCCCATACAGGCATCACTACCTTCTAATATCATATCTGGAGTCACCTCTCGTACACAGTTATCAATACCGAATACCAGATTGACTACATCATTACAAGCATAAGTAGTGATATTTTGAATTTCCAGTTCTACAATTGCAGAAGATGGAGGACATATTCCCTGGCCACCTACTGTATATGTATAGAAATAAGTACCTGCCGCCAGGTTGGTGATATTTACATTCGTAGGGTCCATTAAGTTAACCCCAGAACCACTATTATCTGTCCAAACTCCTCCCATACTTGGATTGCCTCCGAGTGCTCCAAACAAATCAACGAATACAGAACTTGGATTACAAGTCAGGCATATTTGTAAGAAACCATTTGTACCTGCAGTCAGGCCAGAACAATTGTCCAGTACGATCATTGCAGGATCATGGTCATCTTCATCCAATGCAGCCATATCTGAACCAGGAGTTCCCTGTCCATTTCCATTGATCGCATTATCAGAAGGGCTATTAGGTTGTCCACCAGCATCGTTCGTATTGTTTGAATCATACTGAGAATCGATGTCTGTAGGAGGTGTATTGCTCAATATATTATCATCATCAGCAAAGCTAATTTCAGCGTAGTTAGTAATTGCTGCACCAGAATAAGATACATCAATCTGGAAGCTGATATTAACCGTAGCAGTACCACCACTTGCAGGGATAGGACCTGGAATAACGCGTACTGCTGTATTACCTAGTTGTGCCCAATTGGCATCCGCCAGTTGAAGGCCAGTAGGAATATAATCTGTAACTTCAACATTATATGCGTCAAAATCTCCCTGGTTGGTAACCGTAATTTCGAATGTCACATTGCTACCTGGTGAGAATGGACCAGGGGTAACAGCCGTATTAACTACTTTTGTCAATGCCAGGTCAAAGCCGGGATCTATTTCCGTAGAAATAGAAATGACTGCACTATCATAGTCGTCTTCACCTGGTGCTGAGCTACCATTGCCCGGCGTAGAATCCGAATCAGGAATACCCAATGTATTATTTGCTGATAATATCTCACCAAAGTTGATAATTGAAGTGCCTGTGAAAGCAGGATCAATCACAAATTCGATACTCACGGTAAAGAAACCACCCGGAGCAATATTAGGGATGCTATTGTTATAGGTTGCAACGCCTCCAATCTGTGTCCAGTCACTATCTACCAATATCAAACCTGTTGGAATAAAGTCTCTTGCCTGAACATTGGTTGCTGTTACCTCTCCCTGATTAATGATCGTCAGATCATAAGTAACCATTGCATTTGGAATATAAGGACCAGGAGTGCTGGATGATACCGTTTTGTTGAGTGCTAAATCAAACGTCTGAGTAGTCACACTAATAGATGCAGAATCCAGATCATCTTCTGTAGGTCCAGCAAAACCATTGTTTGGTGTAGAGTCTACGTCATTAAGCCCACTTCCATTACTAGCACCACTTATCTCTGCAAAGTTTACGATACTTGTGCCAGAGAAAGACGGATCAATCACCATCGTTACATTTACACTGGTAGATGCTCCTGGAGGAAGGCTGGAAATTGGGTTATTTCGTACAATAGTACTTCCCAAAGCTGACCAGTTGGCATCTGCCAGCAACATACCAGAAGGCATGTAGTCCTTGATTTCAATATTTTGTGCAGTAACATTACCCTGGTTGCTTACCGTTATTTCAAATGTTACTAAGTCGCCGGGCTGGAATGGACCAGGAGTTGCAGATGTATTAAGCGTTTTGCTTAGAGCCAGGTCAAATATCGGTGCAACAGATACGCTAATAGCTGCACTATCAAAATCATCTTCACTAGCTCCTGCACTACCATTGCCTGGTGTAGAGTCTATATCTCCTACACCTAATACATTACTCGCCCCTCCTACTTCTGCAAAGTTGGTAATCAGTGATCCTGTGAAACTAGGAGAAATGGTGAAGGTAATGTTACGACTAGCAACCGCTCCTGGTGCCAGGGATGCAATTGGTGCATTTAGGGTTGCTGTAGTACCATTTGCAGTCCAGTTATTATCTGCTAGGATTAATCCTAGTGGGATATAATCATTCAGTTGTACATTTTGAGCAGTTAAATTCCCTTGGTTCGTCACTGAAATGGTGAAGGTAACCGTACTACCAGGATTAAATGGCCCTGGAGTCAGATTCGTATTCAAAGACTTGGTCAATGCCAGGTCAAACTGTTGCTGAGCAATTGATAGTACTGCACTGTCGAAATCATCTTCACTGGCTCCTGCACTACCATTGCCTGGTGTAGAATCCGAATCAGCAAGGCCTTGTCCATTGGTTGCACTACCAATTTCTGCGAAGTTGGTAATAGTTGTTCCTGTAAAGCTTGGGTTGATAGTAAAGCTTACATCCACTACTACAGATGCACCTGGTTGTAAATTAGTGATCGGTGTATTGTAAGTAGCAGTCGAGCCGTTTGCTGTCCAGTTTACATCATTAAGAGTCAAGCCTAGTGGTACATAGTCTCGCAATTGTACACTTTGAGCAGCTATACCTCCTTCATTCGTTAATGTCAGGCGGAATGTAACAGCATCCCCTGGCTGGAATGGACCAGCAGACAGTAATGATTTGCTCAATGCCAAGTCGAAATCTGCCTGAGAAACAGAAATTGTTGCTCCATCATAATCATCCTCATTCGCTCCTGCACTACCATTGCCTGGTGTAGAATCCGAATCATCCAAACCTGGAGAGTTGAAAGCAGATCCTATTTCCGCATAGTTGGTAAGGCTTGTTCCTGTAAAGCTTGGATCAATAGTAAAGCTTACATTTACGGTTGTAGAAGCTCCTGGTGCTAAACTACCGATCGGAAGGTTCAGCTCTGCCACACTACCTACAGCTGTCCAGTTTACGTCGTTCAATACTAATCCAAGAGGAATATACTCTCGTATCTGAATATTTTGAGCAGTAACAATCCCTTGATTCAGAACTTCAATTTCAAAAGTCACTGTGCTACCAGGCATAAATGGACCAGGCGTTACGCTTGTATTTAAAGATTTGCTTAAAGCCAGGTCAAAATCCTGTTGTACAACAGAAATGATTGCATTATCATAATCATCTTCACTAGGCCCTGCACTACCATTGCCTGGTGTAGAATCTGTATCACTCAATCCGGGAACATTTGAAGCACCTCCTATTTCAGCATAATTCACTAATGATGTTCCTCCAAATGCGGGGCTAATCGCAAAATCAATAACAACCGTAGTGGAAGCTCCTGGTGCCAGGCTCGCAATCGGATTATTGAGTGTTGCAATACTTCCTACAGCCGACCAATCAGGGTCTACCAGTATCAAGCCAGCAGGAATGTAATCTTCTATTTCGATATTTTGTGCAGCTACTTCTCCTTCATTGGTTACTTCAATAAGGAAAGAAACTCCACTTCCCGGATTAAATGGACCAGGAGTTAGTGAAGTATTCAGGCTCTTCTCCAATGCGAGGTCAAATGTTTGCACACAGCTAACGACTATATCTATTGCATCATCATCATCTTCATCATGACTACCATTAGCAGGTACGGAGTCACTATCATTCAGGCCAGATGCGTTGTTTGCATATGCTATCTCTCCACAGTTGGTGATAACTACTCCACAAGATGTTTGAGATTTTATCGTAAAGGTAATTGGAACAACGACAGATTCTCCTGGTGCCAGAGACGGGATAGGATCATCCATTTGGAGGATATTTCCATTTACTGGTTGCCAGTCTGTATCATTTAATGTTAGATATTGTGTTGGGTAGTAATCATATAACAGAATATTTGTCGCAGTTATACTACCTTGATTATATACAGTCAGATTGTACGTAATTACATCACCAGGCTCATAAGGTCCCGCCGTCACTATTGTTTTGCTAAAGGCCAGGTCAAAATCCTGTTGTATTACAAATTGGGCATTATCGGTATCATCTTCTGCTAATACCGCGTTGTTTGGCGTTGAATCCTCATCTTCCATATCCATTGGGTTGGTAGCGGCAACGATTTCAGCATAATTTGTAATAGTTGTTCCTGTATAATTAGAGTTGATCGTAAAAGTTATATCTATATCTACGGTCTCATCTGGTTCTAAATCTGTAATTGGAGTATTGAGTATTGCTCCTCCTGGTACAAGTACCCAATCAGGATCATTTAGAGTAAGTCCCTGAGGCACATTATCTCCTACCTGGAATTGAGTAGCAGGTAGTGTTCCTTCATTTGTAACGCTCAGCGTAAAGGTTATAGTACCTCCAGGATAGAATGGGCCAGGAGTTGCTGTTGTATTAATATTCTTTTCCAGTGCCAGGTCAAAACGATCAGGTATTCCCACAACTTGCAGGTAAGCTACTCCTTCATCGTCCTCTCCATTATTAATACCATTGCCTGGATAAGAATCGAGGTCATCCAGTCCGCTTGGATTAAATGCACTGTATATTTCAGCTAGGTTTTCAATTTGACCAATAATAAAACCATCACTAATATAGAAATCGATGGTTACACTTTCTGACTCTCCAGGTTCGATTGAAGGAATTGGTGCAGCCAGAATCGCAGTATTACCAAAAGGTATCCAGTCAAAATCTGCCATTAGCAAACCAGCAGGTACATAATCTGCAATCTGTACATTATTAGCTGTTACATTCCCCTCATTGGTCACTGTAAGAATGAAACGAACAGGATCACCTGCCTGATAAGGGCCAGGAGTAGTCAGTGCATCAATTTCCTTTGTTAAAGAAAGGTCAAATACCTGTATCTGTTGTTGGATACTAATAGTAGCGTCATCATCATCATCTTCCTGGGTACTTCCATTACCTGGTACGGAATCTTCATCATCAGGATCACCACCTACAGAATAGATTTCTGCTCTATTAGTAATACTAGTTCCCTGATAGTTAGAATTAACAATAAAGGTAATCTGGATAGTTGTCGAAGCACCTGGTGCTAAAGAAGCAATAGCAGGATGTTGTGCTACTCCATTTTGATATTCCCAGTTACTGCCTGTTGGTATTAAACTGGCAGGATAATAGTCATTAATGATAATATTATGGGCAGTAGTATTTCCTTGATTGGTAAGTGTCAAGTCAAACGCAACGATGCTGCCTGGAGAGAATGGACCAGAAGTAGCTACTGTCTTCTCTAAAGCCAAATCAAAAGGAGCAGGGCTTATCTGGATAATTACCTGATCCTGATCATCTTCATTTTCATCATCATTATCGGGAGAAGAATCTTCATCGTCGGTCCAGGGGTTGTTATAGAAGCTATAAATTTCTGCTTCATTAATGATAGAGTTACCGCCAAAGTTTGGATCAATCGTGAAATTGATCGTTACTGTTTCTTCTTCACCCGTTCCAATATCCGCAATTGGCGTATCTAGCGTAGCTAGGCCATTATTGTCAGACCAGTTGGGATCATTCAAAATTAAGCCTAGCGGGATGCGGTTAACAACCTGCACATCTTCTGCTGGCATGATGCCCTCATTCGTCACCGTAATATCGAAAGATACATCATCTCCAGCCTGGAAAGGCCCCACGCCATTAGGCGACATATCAAGAGCAAGGTCAAATACCAATGCAGGGCTTATCTCAATCGTTGCAGAACCAAAATCATCTTCGCCTGCCTGGTCATTATCAGGATTGTAATCAGGAGTAGAATCTATATCATCCAGATTAATCGCATTGTCAGAACGGCCAATCTCTGCAATATTGGTAATAGTAGTTCCTGTATAAGAAGGATGAATAGTAAAGGTTATATTTAATTCTATTGAATCTCCTGCTGCCAAATTCAATAATATCTGAGACGCCTGATCTCCTGTCAAATACCAATCATCTCCTTGCAAAACTAAGCCATCAGGAATATAATCCAGTATAGTAAGACTTTCTGCATTCATCAGGCCTTCATTGTATATCTTAATAGAATAGGCGACCTGCTCACCTGGCACAAAAGGTGGTGCAGTTAGTGAGGTATCCAATGTCTTAGTCATTGAAATATCAAAATATACTTCCTGGAATCCTGCATCCAATGTTGTATTAACAACTCCTCCCTCTCCTGTTGTGAAACTAATATATGGAAGGCCATCAGGAATTCCTGGAATATTATTGGTCACCTCCTCAAACGGCATGTCGGAGTCATTCATAAATGGATGAGTTCCCTGTCCTGTTTGTTGCAAAGTTGAACGGAAAGCAGTCCCATCTGCAATGATAAATTTATCATCCGGGTTTTCGCTGTTCTTACCAAATACGATATAATAAGGTGTATTAGGCATTACCTGCCCTTGTGATGACCAGGTTTCAGTAGCAGCTTCAGAACTAGTAAAGGCATAATACCCTTGGTTATCGGTATTCGTATAAGCTAATAATTCACCATCTCCACTATATAGGCTTACTCTCAAATCCTGTAAACCTTTTTCACAAGCTTCCTGAATTCCGTTGCCATTCGCATCATTCCACGCCAGATTTCCTAACTGAATTGGACGAGGAGCACAAATACAAAAACTAAGATCACTCAGTCCGATAAATTGTGCCATTGGATTAGCAACACCACTTCCTGCTTCCAGGCGAACTACAATTTCGTTTACCTTATCAGGAAAACTGATATAAACATTACCATCTTCAGAAGTACTATTTACCACCATATTGTCTGCTACATATTCATTGGGGCTTCCTATATTTACGCTCCCTCCTAGTACACCATTCCCAGTGTACACATCAGACATCGTCAGTGGCACTTCAACTCCATTCAGATAACCATAAACTGTCACTTTATCTTTGTAGGTAAAACCATCTCCACTATCCATATCACTATCTATATCCAGGATAGAAAAGCTAAGCTGTTCGACTGCATATTCAAAACTAATGCTCGTTTCTACATACTGTCCTTCCGCGTTTGCATCCATGAATATAGGCCAGAAACCACGTTGCCCTCCAAGAGGTGTCGCATCATTATCTACCTTAAATCCAGAAGAAGACGCAATACCTGCTGGATCTTCGGTAGTCATTTCCAAATCCATTCCACCAATTGAATATGGAGTAGGATTGGAAGCATTGTCCTGGAAATACATCCAGTCAAAAAATCTTACACACTGAGGATTTACAGCAACATTATCTGAACACCAATACATTTTACCAATACCGATAGCCTGTACATCTGGATCTAAAGCCATTGTAGCAGATGGTGATAAAGTAATAGATACCTGATCTACGGGGCTTGGAAATTCTATATTTACATTACCTAAAGTAGTGGCATCTGCCGCTGGCATTACCCCTTCAAAAAGGTTAGGCTCAATCATATTAACTGCCAAACCAGCCTCTACATCTGTAGAAGAAAGCGACACAGGCATTCCTCCCAGATATCCTTGCACACTTACACGGTCAGCAGCATTACCTGTGATATCTATATCTAAAAGGCTAAACTGAAGGCGAGCAACTGGCCGGTCGAAAGAGAACACAACACCTACTCCTTTGCTGTCAGTATTACCTGTATTATCCGCATCCATTTCCAAATAATAATATGCATCTGCTCCCCCCAACATCGTATGAAATACTTTGTGCGTATAAGAAGTAGCATCATCTGTACTACGAGACCAGTATACCAGGTCACTTCCAGCTGCATAAGCATAAGGTGGAAACGGGAAAGGATTGGCTCCATTAGAGAAGTTGTTCCAATCTAACTCATTAAAGCTCTCTACACATACATCCCCTACATTATCCGGATTTTCACATACTTCATTATCTATGCTTGATTTAAAAGCGGCATTAACGGCACAATTACCTGCTTTTGTAAATTGTACATTGGATCGGTTTTGAGTAGAAATATAAGTTGCATCTACTCCTGGTATTTGTTGAGCTGAAAATTCTACACGATAATCTTCATTAGCATTTAATCCACTAAGTGACCACTGCCCGTCAGCGTTAGAATAGGTAGTTCCTGCTAGGTTTCCTTCGCAGTCATAGACCTCTACTTTAACATTTGCTTGGGCTGGCTCACCATCCAACATGCCATTAATATTTTCATCTCTCCAAGTATATCCACCAATAGCATCTGGTGAATCTGGGCAAGCTGGTGTACAAGCGATGGCATTAAATGTAGTTATGTCCTGACAACTTGCTTGTCCTACTACACTTGCCATAACAGCATAATCAAAGGCAGGTGTAGAAAGAGAAAAACCGTTGATGGTAGTAGTTCCATCAGCGGATGTTGTTGTATAAGTTTGTGTTTGTCCTCCGAGGCTTATCTCGATATCTACCCCATCAGCATCTGTCCATCCTATATCAACAGATATAGAAAAATCATTACTTCCGCTGTTAAAACTGCAATCAACATTTACATCATTGATTTTAATATCGCACTGTGCAAAGCTGAATTGTGACATCAACAGTAGGCCGCTCAAAAGCGTCAACTTCATCAAATTGTGAGTCAAAGAAGATACTACTGCTCTTTCAATAATTGCTGCGTAGCCGTTTCTCATGTGATTAAAATTTGTTAGCTCAAATACTTAATTAAATACCTTAATAATGCCAATCCACAATCAGTATGACCGGATATACTAGCTTAAGCGTAGCAAATTCCGAGCCAACTTTTTGTTTTGACGTAGGAATACCCCTAATGAGTACACCTTTGGCTAAAAAAAATAGCCAATTCGGCCGTTTTTCATGAGTATTATGGTAGTAAACACAGTCCAACGCGAGTGGGGTAGTTTGAAGGGGACCCTACTTCAGTATAAATTCAGTAGGATGTTTATGAAGGGGTTGATTGTGTGAGTATCTTAGTCCAGTCCTATTATTGCCCCTTTCCGATTCAATATTTCTATGTGCATTTTGCAATTTTTCTTGCAAACAGCCTCGGCAAAAATAGACAATATTTTTAATCTCTTCCAGTTTTGATAAAAATATCTTTATAAGAACGTATTTAATTTCTTGCAATTCTAATCACTTCAACGGAATAAAAACCGGGCAAACCTAAGTACTATAGGCTGCCCGGCGAAGGTGAATTGTTCACCAAAAACCGTTTCTTTACCGAGTGATTATATTTACGAACTATATACTAGACCCTTCCGGAGCCTAATTCGCTTCTTCGTTAATGATAATTAATTGGGTTTAAAAACCTGATAGCAGGAATACTATTTATACCGAACAATCAAAAAATGGATTGCCTTTTTTGATTTATTCTCCTGTAGGGGACTAGAATATTGTTTTTGGGAAACTTTATTGTGAATATCAGATTCTGAGGGCTAGAGGGACTATCCGTTAAAACACTAATCAACTATAAATATAAGTGATTTTTAGATTTGTCAGGTAATATAGAGCATATTTTTTGAAAGCTTCTATCATATAAGGCTTCTGAAAAAACGACTCTGGTATTTCATTTATCTTTAAAACATTTACATTTGTACCATCAGTGAACCCTTATGACTTTCAATTTTATACTTCACACGATACTAATTGAAAGTACTGTGATGTATATCAAAGTATTAGCCTAATTTTTCTAACATGCAAGTTCTTATTGTAGAAGATGAAACCCCTGCAGCACACCGCCTGGAGAAACTAATAGTTAAGTGTCGGCCAGATGTACAAATAGTGGGTAAGCTGGAGAGTGTAAAAAATACAGTAAAGTGGTTTCAGGAAAATACTGCTCCTGCTCTCATGTTTCTTGATATCCAGTTGGCTGATAATCTTAGCTTTGATATTTTCCGACAAATCGAGGTAGAAACACCTGTTATATTTACAACAGCCTATGACCAGTATACATTACAGGCATTTAAGCTAAATAGCATTGACTACCTTCTCAAGCCAATTGATGAAGAGGAACTTTCCCAGGCTTTAGAAAAATACAGCCGCATTTTCGAGCGCCCAGAATCCATCAACAGTGAAACGATTAATCGAATCATGCAAGCCTTTGCGCAGCCACAATACAAGAAGCGCTTTATTGTCAAGGCAGGACAGCATTTAACCTATATTTCAGTGAGCGATATTCAGTATTTCTATTCAGAGGATGGATTGGCGTATGCTCAGATGCATAATGGAAAAAGGCATGTCATTGATTATACAATGGATGCCCTTGAACCAATCCTGGAGCCAGCTTATTTTTTCCGGCTCAACAGGAAGGTCATTTGTAACATTAATTCAATTCGTAAAATTTCGCCTTACTTCAACAGCCGTTTGATATTAAACTTACAGCCTAAGCCAGCTTTTGATGTAATTGTAAGTCGAGATCGAACGAATGACTTTAAAAAGTGGCTAGATAGATAAGAATAAAAGCTGGTTTATTGCTCTTCAATCTTTTGATCTCCATCTATTATAATTACATTTTTTGTTACTTTTTTCTTTTTGTGCTTCTTCTTTTTCTTACCATCTTCATGCACTTCCACAATTACTTTTACTTCTTTCTCGCCTTCTATTTCTATAACCTCTGAATCAGATATATGTATACCTTTTTCTTCCAACTCTTTGCGTATATCTTCAGGAAGATCACCTTTTCCTTTCCAGTCAATTACTTCTTCTCCTCCATTTTCGTCTTTAATACGGATACGATATGCTTTTTCTCCATTATTCTCTTCTACATTTACTTCTACCTGTCTTTCTCCCTCTGTTTGTTCAATCCAGTTAAAATCAGCATCTTCTATACCTTCTATTTCTATAGTTTCGCCATCAATTACGATAATGCTTTCCTCCCCTTCTGCTCCTTTTTTTATAATAATTTCTTCAATCTCTTCATCACTACCATGTGATTGCTTAATTATAATAACCTTTTCTTCTTCTTTTTCCTTTTGTGCAAAAATGCTGGTACTCACAAAGCTTAAGCACAAAATCAACAAGAAAATATTACTTACTTTCATTTCAATCAGTTTTAAGTTTATACAAAATGGTACAACAAATAATTTTTACAGCTCTCTTTATTGAGCACCTCCCGTCTTATCAATTACAAAGCGATCTTTACTATTCATTGCATCGCCAGTGATCGATTCATAAAGTTGACGATAGCGGTGATAAACGGCCTCGGGTTGTTTTTTGCCATTAATACGAAGACTTCCTTTTCCTTTTAGCTCTAGCTTATATGGCTCATTGCTCTGAATGAAGCCATCTCTTCTGAGTGCTCTTTCAAATCGGTGATCCATATTTCCCATACCAGAAAAAACGAAAGCTCCATCCGTGTTATGAAAAGTATGCACATTAAATGCACCAGGTGTTATTTCCATCCTGGGTACCTCTACTCTCACTCTACTAGAACGTATATCTCTTAATGCTTTTTCCGCTTCATGCAAAGCTCTTTCTTGTTCTCTAAGATTTCGTGCTTGCTTCTCGCTCAGATTTTTTTTCAATTGTTTACGAACACTTTTGAGCTCTTTCTTAATTTCTTTGATTTCCTGTTCTCCAAGCGTTTCAAATTCCTGTTCCCATACGGTGAAATCTTCCAAATTCGCAAATCCTTCTATATCAATTGTCTCCGTATGGAAGCCATTGAAATGGGGAGGGATGTGTATGATTTCTTCGTCACCATCTTTGCTTTCAATGATGATGGTTTGACCATCTTCTTCAAATCTAAAAGCGGTGCCCTCACCATCTTCTGAAAAGAAAATGGCATTGGGTGCTTTTGGTGCAGCTGGCGGTGCAGGCGGTGTTGGCGGAGTGGGGGCTACAGGTGCAGTGGGAGGTGTAGGTGCAACAGGAGGCACTGGTGCTGATGGTGGTGTAGGGGGAGTTGGCGGGCTCGGAGGTACTGGGCGATTCTCTAAGATGTCAGCTACATCTGATTCATATTTTTCATAATCGCTTTCAGGAATAGTCTCACCATCGATCTTTAGTGACTGTATCTCACCATCTTTGATTTTTACTTCCATTGACTGGTCATCATCCTCTGTACGTATATAGACATTGCCTTTCGGCAAAGTATCATTTACAGAGATAGTAATTTCTGACCGCTTCTTTTGTAACAGGTCATTGAGAGGCTCTAATGAATAAGTAAAACTAGCTTGCTCAGTGTCTGATTTACTGGCTGCTCCAAAAGAAAGGAGGAACAATGCTAGCAGCAAAATTGCCGATGCAGCAAATTTTTCCATGATAAAAGAGTTTTTTTGTGGCTGGTTTAATATCCGCCTAATCCGAAACAAGAGCTTTCCTTTTCCTTTATTCGCTAAGGCCATAGCCAATCGAGGGCTATATTGCACAGATTCTTCCAAGGTCAATAAAGCCCGTGCATAAGACAAGGAATCATGGCAAAGTTCTACTGCAATGTCATCACAACAATTTTCTCGCTCTATTCGGATATAGGCAGATATCCACCAAACAGCCGGGTTGAAATAATATATAGCTTCCAGTATGGACTGGATGATATTCAAAAGATAATCTCGTCGATAGATATGAGCCAACTCATGGGCAATAACCGATTCCAATTGGGCAGGAGTTAGCATAGTCAATACACCTGCAGGAAGTAAAATAACAGGTTTTAATACCCCAATTACTATTGGCACACTTACAGAGGCCGACTCTAACAATCCTACCGGTTTATTGAGGCCTAAACGCTTTGTAAGATCAGCTAGCTTTTCATTCCATTGCAAAGGCATCGGACTTACTCTATAGTGGCGTAAATGTTGTACATAAGCCAAACCTCCAAGTAAGCGCAAGAGGAAAAAAGCTAAACCTGCCAGCCACATACATATTATAAGAGGCAGATGCTCATCGAAGTAATCTGTAAAAAAGCTGAAAGGTGTAGATAAAACAGTGACATCACTCTGAACTTCAACACTTATTTGTTGTGCCGCTTCTGCATCTACTGTCACAGTCATTTCTGTTTGCTGAGGCTGTAGCAGCCACAGAAAAGTAATGACAGAAACGAACAATTGAGCCCAAAGCAATGCATTGGCAGCCAAATAACGCCGAGTAGCAGACTTCTTTTGCCAGCTAAAACGAATAACCAATAAGATGAAAGCCAGCAATAATGCCTGCCAAAAGGAATGAATCACTGTCCATCCTAACGCATAAGCTATGTCTTCAGGGATAATATTATATAAGCTATCCATAAAAAGGTGTTGTCGGGTGATTTATTCCTGTCCGGATTCTAGTTTCTTAATAAGGGCCTTGATTTCATCTAGCTCATCTGGAGTAGCCTTGTGATTACCCAATGCCTGCATTACCAGATTTGCAGCAGATCCACGAAATGTTTTATCCATAAATTTGCTCAAAAGCTGTTGCTGGGTATCCTTCTCATCAACTGCGGCACTGTATATGTGGGTGCGGCTATCTGTATTGCGACGGGCCAAGCCTTTGTCTACCATAATCTGCATTAACTTGAGCGTGGTAGTATACCCCACTTCTCGTTTTTCGTTCAAACGTTCATTTACAAATCGAACAGAGGAAGGGCCTTTTCCCCAAAGAATTTGTAATATTTCCAATTCTGATTCCGTTGGTTGTATTCTTTTTTTATGGCTCATTATGGCTAAATATTTATCTACGAACAACTTCGTACTACAAATGTATACGAACTCTTTCGTATTTTCCAAATTTATTTACGAACAATTTCGTATTTTAACAGATATGCCCTCGCTATTATTATAATTCAAGTTGCAATCCAGCAATCTGAAACCGAAAAACAATGAACGCTTAATGTAAAATGTTCGTCTGGATAGAGTGGAATATGGCTTATGCTAAAAAGGAGGTGATATCTAATATTATATTTATCAACAATGTCTTACAATGACCATATAAAGCAGTCCATACATAATGAGATTGATAGTGAAAAGGCTAACTTGTCTGATATAATTCCCCCCTTCTTTCCCCCCGTATTTAAGAAAACACTTTTAATCTATCAAGTAAAAAATTAATTGATGAAAAAGGTAATTTACGCATTTTTACTTATGCTATGGATGGGCAGTATAGCAGCCCAAAATCCTGATTATCAAATAATTCATGTTGATCAAATTCAACAAAAAGATTTTGCCACTAAGGATAATGAAGAGACAACTACTCGAAGTAGCGGAGGCTGCACAGACTTTTTTTATTATCAAGGCATTGATCTGGGAAATTTCGTAGCAGCCTGGGGTAGTATCGTAACCACAGCTGATGGAACAACCAATGCTGTCAGCGGAGCTGATGATTTTGTATTAACTTCAAATGCTACTATCGGTACGGTGATTATTACTGTGCATGATTACACCTCATGTAATCCTAATGCATATGAAATTTCATTTAGAGAAGATGACAATGGCAGTCCCGGAAGCGTAATAGATACAAGATCAGTACCAGCAGGGGTGACTATTTTCACCCATGAAGGTATCAATGAAACGTGGAGATGTAGTCAATTTGATTTAGTAAATGCTCACATCCCTATTACACCTATTGATCTAGGACCAGGCACTTACTGGTTAGAACTCACTGCTGTTAGCCCAACGAATAGTGAATTCGATGCAACTAGCTGGTGTTTTGTAACTCCTACAGGTGCAAATGCTGTAGGCATTACTGATTATTATGGTGAGCAACCTTTACTTTACAATAGCGATCTTGCCTTTGCGCTCTGTGGCCCGGGTAGTATGCCTGCATCTCCCTGTGGCCCAGCACCTTTAGAGGCTATCTGCCAAAATACGACTATAGCACTACCACAAGGTGGACAGGCCACTATTACGGCTAGCGATGTAGATGGGTGCTCTATTGGTGCTACTTCTAGTTCGGTTAGTCCATCTACTCTCAATTGTTCCAATATAGGAGCTAATACCGTAACGCTTACAGTGATGGATGATAGTGGTAATAGTGCTTACTGTACAGCTACCGTCACTATAACTGATGGAGGTGAATTACCTAGTAGCTGGCAGGGTGCCGATATTGGAGGATCCACTACAGGCAACGATTATAGCTTTAGCCCATGTAGCGATATGGGAGATCAATTCATTGTCACAGGTTCAGGTAATAATGCTACCAGTGTTATGACAGACAATATAGCTTTCGCTAGCCAGACGTTATGCGGAGATGGCTCTATCACTGCAAAAATCGAAAGCGTAGCGGCTACAGGCTATGGTGGTTTAATGATCCGTGAGACTACAGCAGCAGGTAGCAAGCAAGTATCTATCTTTTCTAATATGAGTAATCTCTTACGCCATGAGTCCCGTACGATGATGAATGGCCCTAAAACGGTCCAATCTTTTTTCAAGCCTTCACCTACCTGGCTACGTATGCGCAGAGTGGGCAATTGGGTGCATGTAGAATATAGTAGCAATGGTATGACGTACCTTCCTGTACAGAGTACTTTCGTGATGATGAGTAGTTGTGTAGAAATTGGCCTGGCTAGCTTTACTTACCTACCATTCGGAGAAACGGATGCAGTATTTAGCAATGTAACTACAACGGGCAATATACAAGAGGGAAGTGCAGCAACAACAGCTGAAACGGATGTATCCCCGTTGGCGATACAAACTTTCGTTAAAGAAAATGACCTTCAGCTCTATCCAAACCCAACAAGAGCTAACTTCACTCTTCAGTTAGAAATACCTCTAGAGCAGACTAGCTTAGTAGAAGTGATTAATCTATACGGTCAATCCATCGCTCAGCAGCAATTGATGGCTGGACAAATACAGCAAGAGTGGAATACAGTAGATTGGCCAGCAGGCACTTATATGCTGAAGATTACAAGGGAAGGGCAACTACCTCTCATTAAGCAATTTGTGGTGATGAAGTAGCATGTAGGTTGAGAAAAAATGAAAAGAAACCATTCCTGTTTTTTGTTTCCTTAAAACCAGGAATGGTTCTTACTACTACTTTGTCACATTGAACACCTTTGATTTTGATCAAAGTTAGGACAAACGCACCAAAATATTCGGAGCACAAAAGGGCTATGGGAACACGTTAGAACGGGTGGCGGCTGCCAGAAAAGGCAAACTCCTCCGTCGAACAGTGCCTTTTCTAGCGTTTTTTGCTTCGTTTTTTGGGCAATGCAAAAAATGAAGAGCCTAGCCGGCTGGAGGCGAATCCAAGAATGACCGCTCTAAATACAGAAAAACTTCTTACTCCGAGGGCAGAATAATTTTAGTGCGTCTAT
>JAKSDI010000165.1 GCA_022360175.1 Chitinophagales bacterium | reverse complement strand
CTGTAAAAAGTAAAACCATCATTGCGCCCATCCCCATTAGGAGAAATGGCATCGGGCACATAGATGTCACCAAGTACAACGGTAAGAGGCAGGCTTGCAGAAGCTTTGCACCCATTTTCGTCTTCAACGATAATGCGAATATCAAGATCGTTAGTAGCGATGAAATCTGTGAAAGGGAAGCCAGTATCAATCTCATCAGGAACCCATTGATAGCTGGTAATATTTCCAATGGTTGTTGCAGAAAGAGAAATAGGAGTGTTGGGACGTACTACCAAAGGTTGGTAAGGGAGCTCTACCCCCATTGTATCGGGAGCTATAATTTCGTGCTGGAAGTGTTGTATACAACCTAATCCATCCATAATTACTACATCATAGATGCCTGGTAATAGTTCATTAAATCTATTGGACAGCTCAAAAGTTTGCCCTCCGTCAATAGAAAAAATAGCTTCTCGTTCTTCACTATGCAATTCAATCTCTATAGTACCATATTCACCTGGGCAGATGGGTTGGTCTACTTCAAAAAATACATCAGGCCCACTGGGTTCCGGAACAACAACGGTTTCTATTACCTGACATCCATCGCTATTGGTGATTGTTACAGTAAAAGAACCGCCAGAAGGAGTAGAAAAAACAGCACCACTAATACCTTGGCCCCATTCATAAGCCAAAGTATCAGGTATCAGAAATACAGTAGCACTATCACAGCTTTCCTGAATGACATAATCTAGTTCTGGTAAAGCCATTGCAGTAACTCCTATCGTGTTAATAATCTGGCAGCCAGATTGGGTAGTACCAGTGAGGGAGTAAGTACCTACATCATTGGCCTGAAAATCAGCGAGAAAACCATAGGGGATGACTAATCCCTGAGGGTTGGTCCACTGTGTTTCCGCAAAAGCGGTATCATTGAAAACCTGAAGGAAAAGAGTATCTCCCAAACAGGCTTCTGTGAAACCTATTTGTGGATTAGGAGGGGATTCAACCGTAATGTATATGGAGTCAGTATCCTCGCATCCATCTTCGTTGAAGGCATGCAGTATATATAGGCCTTGTGCCGAGGCAGTTACTACGGGCAAATTAAGAACAGAGTCCATATTGCTATTGCCATTAGGTAATTCCCAGTAGTGCCCTTGTCCACCATTGCCCGTAATTTGGTAAGCTGCTCCCTGGCAAGCGATAAGGTCGGGGCCTGCATCCGCAAAATCATGATTGGCTACAGGAAAAGAATCCTGATAGATACAGCAATCATCTTCTATTGTAAGATAAAGCATTCCTTCATTTCCCGTAAGGGGAATAAGGGCATCCTGTTCTTCACTCAATATACCGTTCGCATTGTGCCAGCTGACACTAGCATCCACAGCAAAACAGGCATTGGGTATGTTGGCTTCTACAAAAATGGCATCAATCAGGCAGTTGACATTCACATAAGGCTGAAAAGTACATTCCTGTACTGGTTCTGGACATATGATGTGAGTAGAAAACTCGGTAGATGAATTGCCGGGATCACTGTATACGCTATATTCTACCCGCATTCCAATAGCACAGAATGGAAGCTGCCCACTAATGCGGCCTACGCCAGTGAGCGTCTGTAGATTCCCCGTAAGGGTAAAAGGAGGCTGGCCGATTGATTGTATCCATAAATTCATATTATTGACATCACTCTCTTCACTTGTCAAAACTTCTCCATTGTAGATAAATGTGAACCCCTCAGTACAGTCAATGCAATTGCCAAAAGCAAGCTGGCCCAGGCTCTTGAGTTCTCCACCTGGCAAAATGGCAAATACTTCAGTACGGTCTACCTGTTGCCCGCCAAATGCGTTGACGTCAATCCAGTAATCGTAAACTTGATTTTCTTCTGTAAAAAATGTCTCATAAAATAAGGTATCTCTATTCTGTCCATTGTCTATGTCATCCTGGGGGTCGATGTAGGAAATACCGCAGTCCGTCAATTCGATGAAGGATTGTGCAAAGGATTGGCTAAAAGGCAATAGCCCTATTAGCAATATCAGAGATGTACCTATCTTTTGGGTAGATATAAGCTTCATTCGTTTAAGTTGCATTTGGCAAACAAGTAGTCTACACTTTCCGAAAATATATTAGGAAAGCTAAGATATTGTTGCTTAGAGATACGATACTAGCACCTCTTAGGCCGTTCTTATGAAATCAGACAGATAGGGTGTGATATAGTGTGAATTTCAAGGAGATTATGGCTTTGCTAAGTATAAATTACAAAGTGGTGTAAAAGTAATAAATTTCACCATTATGACTGAGTAATTAGAGCTAGATTTTTGATTAGCAAAATTTAATAACTTAAATAAATGGTTCATATAACTTATTCCATTGCAAGGGATTTGTAAGACATTCCCTCTGTATAATGGTCGAGAACCTTGAAATTCTGTACATCAATCATTTCTCGAATATGGTATAATGCACCTCCTTTTTTTGTTTCCTTATCTAGCAATATTTTAGCTCTAAAGCCGTATTTAAAAGCTTGTTTGAGTTCTTGTAATGCGCTGATCTGTTTAGGAAGGGAGTTCGCACTAGCCAGAAAACAGGCAGATTGAAAAAAAGTATAAGCTACTTTTCTACTGTTATACTTTTGGATATCGACCTCTTCGAAATGGCCTTTGATGATATGATTGTCCATTTCACCCATTAACAGATGCCCAAGGTTTTTCACCTTTTTATTAAGCTGTTGAAATTGCTTGGTACCTGCTTTGATCCCCTCAATTTGTTGGCGATAATAATTGTAATCAATAAATTTAGGAATCGAGTCATCGATCTTTTTTAAATAGATACTGGCACTAATAATTGTTTTTCCATTATCAGTAGGAGTAGTAAATATACCGGAGAAAATTTGTTGAGAATTATTTTCCTGATGTATCAGGTAAAAGGCAGGGCGACTATCATGATGCTCACATTTAAAGTTGATAGTAAAGTGGCTTCCCAATGACTTCACCACTCCCTTATAGATGTTATTACATACGGCAATTGCCTGCCCATTAGGATAAATGAAAAGATAATCTTTGACGATCGTATTGTGATGGGGGTTAAAGTAATACTCTTCGTAAATGCCAGTTAAAGACTGGTATACCTCCTTCTTTTGCTCTAATTTTCTTTTGAAATAATGAAGGCTATCGTTAATAACCAACTTTGATTGAAGAGCTTCCCCAGGAATAGAAGCTCCCGCATTTAATTCAGTGATGTGATACTTATTATCCAGTTTTTTGTATTCAACACTATCCAAATCAATAAAGCCGGGAGTATCAAGATGTATTATTTTTCCTAAAGCTTTGTTGGTAGGAATTAATATAGCTCTTCCAGCCTTCGGGCTATCTCTGAAAATACCACTTAATAAGCCATACATTGGACTTTTTGCATTTTTACACGAAAAGCTTCCTTCTATATAGTTCTGGCGTAGCCCCTGTATGGTAGAAAAAGTAAATAATTCATCAGAAAAACGTTTAATCATACCTTTGTACTGAATCTGAACTTCGCTTTCTCTATATTTTGTAGCGATTAAGGAAACAGTGAGGTCTGGATGGACTATAACAACTAGTTTCCGTAATGCACGGTGGGTTTTACTATACACCAGACAAATGTATTGACCGATACACTCTGCAGGATTGCGAATGGAAGCATTGGACATGTCGATACTTTGCAATTCCTTCAGACGCTTTTTGGTGGTATTATTAGAGCAGGATCGCTTTTGACAGTACTTTTTTTCTTCTATCCTTTTACAGGAAATTTTAGCCGCAATGATAGGATTGACTTCTTCCTTTTCTCTGAATTCAATTTGATCAATATTCATACGATCAACTGGTGTAGCCTGATCAGGAAGTGCTCGTTCTAATGCAATAGGGCCTGCGACTCTTGCAGGAGCCTTAGTTGTAAAATCATTAAGGTTGATAGCAGCATAAGTGCCGAAGACAAAAATATGATCCCTGAAATCATCTTCAGACAAGAACTTTAAAGAGACTTCCGGTGCATGATTACTCTTCCTGGGAGATAGTGATTGGCCTCCTTCTATTTGCCAAAGATCTATTGTTCTCCAGTGCTTTCCTTGTTTCACTATTCCCCGATAATAAGACTGGCGGTCATCATCTATTTGAAACTCTACGTCACCTGTGTCATCAATACTCATCCTCCCTACTTTGTATCCCCACTTATCAGAGATATAACAATGATAGAGCTCTACCGCTTTTGTAGATTTTTCATGCTTTGCTCTTTGATGTTCTTTGATGAGTTGACGCTGGCGGTTGTAAGCCTTTTGTCCTAAGGGTTTGCGATTGCTTTCTAAAAAGTGATCAAAACTAGTGAAGCCAAGCAACTCAAAAAGGCGCATTGGAAACATCTTGGTGATGTCCCATAAGACGGTATCGTCTGCCTGAATTAAGTTGCTTTTAGTACTGTAGGCTGCCTTTTCACGCAGCGGGTGGAAGATGTACTTATAGAGATTGATGGGGTGAAAATTTCTCTGTACTCCTACCTTCTCAGAAATCAGGCTTCTCAGGTTTTCTGAAAGCCAATTTTTCTCAAAGTCGGTACTGGTCAACTCCGAATCAATAGGGAAAACTTCATCATACATCTCTTTATAGAACTGGCGAAATAGCAATGCATATCTCTCGAGAATGGCCAGATCAACAGCAAGAGGTCGCTTGATCATGATTGTATGTAGTTAATTTGCTAGGGGTGTAGTAGCGGTTAGTAATATTTGTTTTTTATAGCAAATTGTCGATTCGGTTATGCTTCAGCTTCATAAAGCATAGTCCGAGAGCGCTGATAGTTGCTGCCATTATTTTTATGGCAAGCTAGTTTAAAATATGAAGTCGGCGTTAGTTCTTACATACAAATAAACGCAGCATTTCATTTTTAGTTTTTTCTAAGCTCTTTCAAGTATCTAAAAAATTCTAAATCTGGAAAGAATTTAGAATCTGGAATCTACAATAAGACCAATCATGGAACCTTAAATCATTTATTTTTCTTTTATAAGATATATATCAATAAGTCGACATTGTAATTGGAAAAGAAGTGGTGTCTTCTTCGAACTAGAATCTTGCCATGAGGTGATTCTAGCCTTTACTTTGTGCCTATAATCGAGCTACAGAGAATGAAAGAAATGGACGATTAGAATCGTAATTATAATGAAAACCATTTTTACTAAACTAATTTTTGAATCATGAGACAAACTAAAAGAGGCCCTCCAATAAAAATTGAAAAGCCTCGATTCTTTATGTTTCTGGCCACAACAAGGCGACCATCCACATATCATGCTAAACAAATATACAAAAAGGATGCGTCATTGTCAGCCTGCTCTCATAAATTAATCGAGCACCATTCCAACTTTTTGCGAGCCGGTATCCTGCCCGCCTGCAAAACGATCTCACCTTCTTGAATACAGCGATAAAGAAGGTATTCTTCTAACCATAAATTATTAGATAATGACTAATAAAATCACTATTGCCGTACTGGCAATAACAGCCATCCTTATGTCCAGTTGCCAACTAGATACTGGAAACCACTTTTCAGAAAAAGAGAATATTTATACGGTGGAAGAGATTGAGGGGAGAAGTAGTAATATAACAATAATAGAGGACATTGTGATGTTAGTTAATACAGGTATTCCCTCTTTACATGTAGATCGTGTCGATGTATTCGACGATCAAAATATCTATATAACTACTTTCAATGGATGTTCTAATCAAAAGTGTCAAATAGATATTAGTTCACTATCCACGGGGACTTATGAAGCAATAGCATATCCTTCAATAGGAAGTACTTTTTCTAAAGTTTTCACACTAAGTAATTAGTAGTATCGCAAATACTTCTATCTTATACAGCTCTGTATCTGTAATATTACAGAGCTGTAATTTTTTGAAACCAAATTTTGTCTAGAGCAGATATATCTTGGAAACAAAGTGTTTTTCCTTTTTTTAGCTTCTTAAATTCAGAAACGAATTTTAACTGAGTTTTTTTATGAGTCAAAGATATTTTTTTATTACGCCTAATGTATTTTTCTAAAGTCGCTATAGTAGCCTCTATCAATCTCTCTTGATTATTATGATAATAAGCTTTTAAAATAGTTTTATCAGTTGCAATCTTATAAAAAACATCTTCTTTATACATTTTTGAATTTTTGAATTCTATCATTAAATTAAAACATTCAGATGGTTGCCCCATATATAATAATGTATAACCTTTATGGAATTGTTGAAAAGCCTTCCGAGATAGTTTATTAGATTCTTCTAGTAAAGTGCTTTTTTCATTGATGAATTGCATTGTCCAATCATATTGTCCGGAAATGATGCCAAAAGAAACCATGCTCTTAAAAATTGGGAGAGGATAATAGCTACTTGTTAATAGCCCTCCTAATTGCTCTAATTTTTCCATATAAGAAATGAAATCTGTTGCATGGCTAATACTGCCTCGATTAGCCTGTCTAATACAAAAATTGGAAAGGAGAGATATGACATCTTCCGTTTCAATTGGACTTAATTTAAGAGAATTATCATTAAATATATTTCTAAGTTTATTATAGCTAGGAATATCAGTAAAGTCTGTGCTTATATTAATGAGGTATTTATACATTTTTGCTTCATTCGTATTTGAGAATTCTATTTTTTTACGAATATCCTTTATCATCTTTTTGAGGGTTTCTTCCTCGTAAAGTCTAAATGTATTAGAGCGTTGAATCCTTTCACAGGATAGTCTTATATCTTCTAGCTCGTAATAGTTCTTTATTGCTTCAAAGAGTGGTTTTAGTGGCAGGAATTGCTTCCTGTTATGTTTTTTGAAGGATGCTTTAATTTCTTCAATTTTAAATTTGTATAGATAATGATTGAAATAGAGATTTCTATTTTCGTTGTTTTTACTTTCTGCCATTTTAAGAGCATGGTTGGCATGTTTTACTAGTCCTTTATTCATATAAAATTTAGCAAGGAGTAGGTTGTGGAGCACTTCATCTTTTGGAATCAATGTAGATGATAAGTAATTTTCTACCACTTTAAATAATCTACTGGCTATCCGCTTTTTATTGTTTTTCTGCTTTTCATTTAAAGCATAGTCCCAACATGTTTCTTCATTTTTACCTTCTTTTAATGCCTGAAGTAATTTTGTACCAATAGCTCTGTCTGATTCTAATAAGCCATTATTGAGCCTATTGAAGAATACCTCAAGTTCTGGTAATTGCTCCTCATCGAGGACCATAAGTGCCTCAAATAATTTACTAGACATAAAAGAGAAATTGGACTTTTTTAAAAAATCTTTATAAAACTGTACTTAAAACTAAGGGTTTATGCTTAAATAAGATTAATTCTTAAGTCTATTTTTGACTAGTGGACTACCAGCAAATGTTGGTGTTTTGAAGCCTAACTCTCTCACTCTGTTATAATTAAAACATTTAATAGGCGTTCTGTTGTGTTTTGCTAAAGCAAAAATATTCGATTGGACCGACGTCTAATTATGTCCAAGAAATAATTTGCTGGAACCTCCCTTATGGTTGTAACTTCGCATTGCATTCTAGCCACTAACGTGCTCTCCGCATTTTCTCCAAAAAGCCAAAAAATAATGCTAACGCCCTCGGGCCTGAAGTTTTTTCTGTTGGTAAGTAACGCCACCAATGGAGCTGCTTCAGGTCTTTTCCGGATAAGCACCATCCATTCTGTTATCTTATTATTTCTTTTTGATCCGTTGTTGCATATTGATTTTTGGCACTGTTAAAAGTCCATATTATTCATATATATTCTTATTTTTCCATTTCGATATACTCCTATTCATAGTAGGCAGGACGGGCGTAACTTTTTGCAAAAAGAGAAGTTCTGTACTATAAAGAGCGGCTTTAACATGTATAAAACGGAAAACTACGGCATTTTTTTGGGCTTGCTTACTATGCCATTTGGGCAGGAAAAGGATTTTATAAAGTATGAGATTGAAAATCTTTTTGAGCAGTACAAAGAGAATGTTCGGAACAACCTAAATCAGACAGTTAGTAAGAATACTGAATTTTCCAGATACTTGTACCGCCCACGCCCGTATTGCCTTTTTGGTAGTTTTGATTTGGCGGTGATTTCATTGGTAGATGATTTTGGACTGGCTACCCGGCACTTTCACCCTTTTAGTCCCCTTGTTTCTGATAAATTAAAGGCAGATAAGGAAAAGGGAAAGACAGACTATAGCTCATCCAATTATACTTTCCATGTTATTTCTGGTTTGGCTCCGGATTTGAGATATATCGACTCAAAAGAATCCAAATTGTTAGAGCGTGCCCGCCAGACTTTTTTGAATAGTAGGACAAAGGATTATCCTTTTATCGGGATTACTTCGCTAAAGGTGAATAATGCACTCTTAATAGGAGGAGGTGGAGATACAGTGGACATAATTCTTCAGGAAGTACAATCCGTTTTGAGTGAAGCAGAATTGAAAGATAATACCAGCCTCAACTATTGTATTTTTCACTCTTTGTCCTGGCATGAACTGACCATCGTATTTTTTTCTAATAGCTATGAAGTCATTGCAGAGCAGGTTTTTGCACTCCGCAAACTCACCCTAAAAGATACAAAACCAAGGGGATCACATAGTGAAACTCGTAAAAAAATATATGATGATTGCAAAAGAGATAGCTTACTGTACCATTTCTTGGAAAGTGAAAAAATAGCAAATTCATCGGAGAGAGCAGAAGCTGCTCATTTGTTTGTACATACTCACACAATATTTGGGTATGACCTCAATATCCTTTTTGATGACAGGAGATTTGACAAGACGCTGGATAAGAAGTTGAACTTTCAAATGAACTGGGACATAAAGCCAGGTCATTTATCTGCTTTTCGAAGAGCTTTGGAAGCAAAAATTGCGAGTAGCCCAGAATATAAATTTCTGAAGAATGGCCGTATTACAGCAGGACGTGGAGATTATACATACACGATCACTCAGAATGCGATGGAGGGCTTTCGGAAGCTAATAAAGGTAATTATAGGTGAAAAGAATGAAAAATATCCACTGAAACAGCATATCCGCCAGCTTAATACAGTCCCTGAATTTACACGGAAGTTTCCCGATAGTCAAAAAGAGGTTACTGCTCTTAGTAATCAATACCCTTTTCACGATTATTTACATCGCTTTCAATTTAAATTGGAAGAGATAGAGTCTGTACGTAGCACATTGAAGAGACTAAGGGTTTCAAAAGTTGTAAGAGAGAAGGTTTCCAATATGTATACGATCTATAATGATGGTATTAGCGATAAGATACTCTATGGTTATTTCATTGAGTTAAAGCCTTTTCTGGAAATGATCAGGGAAATGTTAAAAAGCTGGATTGAAAAAGCGGATGATGAAGCCTTACCAGTTTTTGTTCTTTCCAATTCTCTTGACGCCATTGCTCAGAATTTTGAAACAGCTTATCAAAACCGATTTGGGCAAAGCTACATCATGAATGAGATAACCGATCATAATCTAAAATTCAATGGAGGAATACAGCAATTGGTGACCGCTTATGATGGAGCTTATAAGAGCCTGACCGCACTATTAGGAGAAAGGTTTATTAAGATTAAAAGAGACATGGGGCTTTCTATTGCTTATGTATCAGGTTTTCCAAATATCGAATCTGATATATTAAGTGTACGCCTTAACTATTTCCATTTGTATCAACCGGAGTTTTTTGCGGCAGCAGCAACACACGAAGCTGCCAATTTCTTTTTTGAGCGGTGGTATGATACGATGGATGAAAAGCCTGAATTGGAAAATATTGCCCGATTATTAAAGGATGATTCTATCCCCCCTTTCGTTAAAAGTACGATACAGTATTTTTTCTCTGATACGGCCTCTTTCCATCTTACTTATGCAGATGACTTCAAGCTATTTTTTTACTGGCATTGGTGCAGCATTATACAGATAGATGCATTATATCGGCAGGATGGTAATATTTATCAGCCTTTCCTGGATCACTTTATTCTAAGAATGCGATTGATTGCTCATTATACCAGCAATCAGGATATTTTGAATAATATGATATCTCCTCCTTTTGGGTGTGATCAGGATATTTTTGTCGATGTATGGGATGAGGTAATGGATAACTCCCAACGAAACTTTGAAGAGCTGGAAGAAAACTATGGAGAATACTTAAAACAATGCTATGACCTGGTTTTGGGCTTTCTTGTAATGGATTTTGCTTATCATGATAAAGAAAACTTTTTCAGCTATATACAAGAAACCATCAAAAAAGATAGCCCCTTTACCAAAGAAATTGATGACTATCATGATAATCAAAAGTTCGACTTTTTTACTCATGAGGAAGAAAATCAAGCTTATACTTATGTGTGTTACGCAAGGCAAATATACCTGCGGAATATAGCAAGTGAGATTATTAAAAGTTTTAAAAAAGGAGAACTGTATAACTTTGACCACTGGAGGGGGCATTTGCCTTTAACTTATTCGAAAGACCAGGAAGCATTTTTCTTTCAGGCATTATCCTTAGCTTACTTGAAATTGGTACAGGAGCTTTGTGGTAATAAAGCTCAATTATTAAAACGAACACATAGTAGTAACTGTGTAGATGTTGATACTACAAATGTTTCTCTTTGGTTTGATCCTCTTGGTGGGGTTTTTACTACAAAATTGGAAACTAGAAAGTTGTATTATAAATACAGGGTGATATTCCTTAAATCTCTTTGGAATTTATCAATGAAGAGAAAAAGAGCACTTTTTGGATTGGAAGGAAGATGGAAGAGATAACAAAAAAACTTTGTGTTTAGTGAGTACCTTTATCGAGGTAAAAGAGCCCTCTTTTTTTCCAGACATGTTCGCCTGTAGGTATACTACACGATTCGTTGTCATACAATTTATTCAACATCTGAAATCCTTTCTTTGGATTGCCTCCGCTGTATACCTTTGAGGTATTAGTTTTCTTGATTGTTTTACTCTTATCTTTATTCATAGGCTTCTTTTTAGAAATACCTACTGCCTCTTTTGTTTGTACACGAGGTGTATGTATATTGAATTGGAACTCCAATGAACACAAAGGTAACGAAAAAAGCAATACGCCGCAATGGTATTATTAAACATGGGGACATTGCTCAATGTTTAGTATAATCGCTGTAATTGTATACATAATTTATGCTTCCTGTAGCTTTATAAAGCTAATAACGAATTCTTGGAGGTAGAATATTTTTTAAGTGCTTCCTCTTTAATCAATCTTAACGTTTAGCTTCTAGCTTTAAGTTCCCTGAGTCCTGGCTCCCTGCAAAAAGATTTGAATCCTCTGGTACGCACTTAATAGCCGCAAAAGCAGTACAAGTTTTAAAAGTAGTTGCTTTGCGGCTATTATCGTAAGTTGTTTAATCCTGGAATTTTGACCTCCATTTTTTGAGTTTCTCCTCAAAGTCGGAACGAAACTCTTGCCATTCTTCCTTTGCTTCTTCCTGCCATTCTGCCGAAGAAGATTTTTGGAGCTTGCTAAGTAGCTCTTCATATTCTTCGCGCAGCTCTTGCATGCCTTCTCCAAATTCTTCTTTTACTTCAGCTTTGTGCTCATCCAACCAGGCAGTGAAGCGTTTCTTCTGAGTTTCAAACTGATCTGCTGCCTCTTTTTTACCAAGATTCAATTGTAGTTGTAACTCTTCCAACTCGCTTTGCCAGTTGCGCAGGCGTTCCTCCATATTTTCTTTAAATGATGCCATCTTAGTTTTTCAATTTGGTTTGTAAAAAAATATTCCCTTATGAAAGCAAATTCGCTGCCGCTTTATCCAAAAACCAATATAAGGAGCCTTTGGATGGGGTGATATGAGCAGCAGGATAGTTCTTAGCGGTACTTTCTTTTTGCAGGATCGATTGGACTTTTTCAGTTTTACTACTTCCGGTTACCAAAAATGCGACATTGGCAGCATTATTAATAACGGGGCCTGTCAATGAAACACGTTTTTGTCCACTTTCAGGATGAGTCGCTACGGCGCACCATGGTTTGGCTGTCAGCAATTCCATTTGATGAGGAAATATAGAGGCTGTATGTCCATCTCCTCCCATTCCCAGCATAACTAAATCAAAACGAGGCAGGCCATCAATAATATCAACATTCTTTTCAAGTACCCTGGCATAGCGTTTTGCTTCTTCTGTGGGATTCGCTTCACCCTGTACACGATGTATATTGGATGGAGGCACTCCTACTTTCGTAAATAATAAGTCATTGGTCATTTTGAAATTACTCTCTTCATCAGAAGGCGGAACACAGCGTTCGTCTCCCCAGAAGAAGTGAATTTTTGACCAATCAATGGTATTCGAATAATTGTTAGCCCACAACTTAAACAGAACGGCAGGGGTGCTTCCTCCTGATAAGGCTATAGTAAATCGATCTTTTTTTTCCAATAAATTAATCAGCCACTGGCTAAAATCAGCAGCGACAATTTGTGGAGAATCAGCTATCTTAATTTGCATATTAGCATGTTTACAGTTCGCAAAAGTTTCTGGATTCAGTAAGTGTTTTACAGGGGGTGCGCCAGCTCACATTCTCGCCTTCAATGAGTTTGCGAGCCGCTTCAGGACCCCAGGTGCCAGCAGGATAGCCATATAATTTAATATCTGGATTGGCTTCCCATGCTTCAAGAATAGGGTCTATGAATTGCCATGCTGCTTCAACAGAATCTCCTCTGGCGTATAGCGTTGCATCTCCTTTCATAACATCTAAAATGAGGCGCTCATATGCTTCAGGTACTTCTGCATCTGTCAGTTCGCTATAGTGGAAATCCATTTCTACATTTTTGACGCGAAAGCCAGCTCCAGGAACTTTCATTCCAAACTGAAGCAATAAACCCTCATCCGGCTGAATACGAATAATTAATTGATTATTCATATTAGTGAAATCCTGCTCATTGATAAACAAATGATGAGGAGGGGATTTAAAATATACTACTATTTCTGTGGCTTTTGCGGGCAAGCGCTTCCCCGTGCGAATGTAAAAAGGAACATCTGCCCAACGCCAATTATCAATGAAGAACTTTAATGCTACATAGGTTTCGGCAGTAGAATCATTGGGTACTCCTTCTTCCTCTCTATATCCTTTTATTAGATCTCTATCTACTTCTGAAGAGATATACTGCCCTCTGATAGCATACTGGCTTACCTCTTCTTTCTTGATAGGGCGCATTGCCTGGAATAGTTTTAATTTCTCATTCCTAATGGCATCAGCATCTGTCGAATTAGGTGGTTCCATTGCCATCAAAGCTACAATTTGTAATAGATGATTTTGGACCATATCACGCAGTGCACCCGATTTATCATAATAACCACCCCGGCTACCAACACCTATTTCTTCAGCAGCCGTTATTTCTATATGATGAATATAGTTGCGATTCCATAGCGGTTCGAAAATGCCATTGCCAAAGCGGGTGACTAAAAGATTTTGCACCGTTTCTTTACCCAAATAATGATCTATGCGGAAAATTTGCTCCTCCTCAAAATATTCCAATAATTGTTCATTAAGCTCACGGGCGGATGTTTCATCATAGCCAAAAGGCTTCTCGATTACAAGCCGGCTAAATCCTTTATCTTGCTTGTTTAAACCTTCTCCAGCAAGGTAGGCAGGGATTTTAGGATATAAACTGGGAGGTACAGAAAGATAGAATATGTAATTAGGAGCAATATGGTGTTCTTCTCCTAATCGCTCTAATTTTTGCCTGACTTTTGAATAACTCTCTTCGGAGAGCGTATCAATGGCCTGATAAAACAGTTTATCTGCAAAATCAGCATCCTTATTGCTATCGAGAAAATCGCTATCTTCAAAAACATTATTCCTGAATTCTTCATCAGTGTAGTCAGTGCGGCTTACGCCTAATACTATGAATTTTTCAGGGAGATATCCGCCTTTGTGAAGTTTATAAACGGCGGGAATTAGTTTCCTTTTTGCCAAATCTCCAGAGGCGCCGAAGATGACAAGTATTTGTGAATCCATTGTAGGGTGTATCAATAATTACTTAAATAATTCCAAACCAGAAAATGTAAGCTTATGTTACTTCAATATAAGGTTTCATTTGATACAAAGTTCACTATTGATTATGGTAATAGGATTAGCAGCAGATCACGGAGGATATAAACTTAAAGAAGAAATCTGTGAATGGCTGGAAGACAGCGGCTTTGCAATTAAAGATTTCGGGGCATTAATTTATGATGCAAAGGATGATTATCCAGATTTTGTTGCACCTTTGGCGCGAGCAGTTGCTTCGGGAGAGGTTGTGAGAGGTATTGCCATTTGTGGAAGTGGAGTGGGAGCAGCTATCGTTGCGAATAAAGTACAGGGAGTAAGAGCCGCTTTAATCACTGAAACCTATTCTGCTCGGCAAGGTGTCGAACATGACGATTTAAATATGATGTGTCTGGGAGGAAGAGTAATTGGCCCTGAGCTGGCTCGCGAACTGGTCAATGCTTTTGTAGCTGCTCAGTATAGTGGAGAGGAAAGACATGAACGTCGGCTGGATAAATTGAAGCAGTTAGAAAAAGATAATTTTAAAGAAACTGATTAATACGATCACTAAATGGAAGCTTCCTACGATTTTGGTATGGTAGGCCTCGGAGTAATGGGGCGCAATTTTTTGTTGAACATAGTGGACAATGGCTATGCTGCTATTGGATTGGATTTGGATAAAGAAAAGGTCGATGCTCTTAATGCAGAGGCAGATGGTAGAGTACTAGAAGGTACAACAGATACAGATACTTTCATCCAATCACTTAGTGTACCTCGTAAAATTATGTTGTTGGTACCAGCAGGTAGGGCGGTAGATAGCGTTATCGAATCCCTTTTACCTAAACTGGATGAAGGAGACCTGATCATAGATGGAGGCAACTCCTTTTTTAAGGATACGAATCGTCGTTTTGAAAGTTTAAAAGAAAAGGGTATCCGTTTTATGGGAATGGGAGTATCTGGCGGTGCAGAAGGAGCAAGAAGAGGGCCTAGTATTATGCCAGGTGGAGTGAAAGAAGCATATGAAGTAGTAGGGTCTATATTGGAAGCGGTATCTGCAAAGGTAGATGGAGAACCTTGTGTAGCACATCTGGGAAATGGAGCAGCCGGGCATTATGTGAAAATGGTACATAATGGCATTGAATATGGCTTAATGCAACTCATCGCTGAAGCCTATGATTTGCTTAAAAATGTAGGGAAACTGGATAACAAAGCTATCCATGAAGCTTTTAATAGTTGGAATCAAGGAGCTTTACAATCTTACCTGATTGAGATCACAGCTGATATTTTTACTCAAAAAGATGATCAGGGTAACGGTGACCTGGTAGATAAAATACTGGATAAAGCAAAGCAAAAGGGTACAGGGAAATGGACTTCCCAAAATGCAATGGATTTGGGTATACCCGTTCCGACCATAGATGCTGCAGTGACTATGCGTGGTTTATCTTCTCTAAAAAAAGAACGGGTAAGCCTGCAACCTCATTACACACGGGCAATAGAAGAAAAGCCTGCAGTTGATGCACAGGAATATACCAGCCAGGTAGGGGAGGCACTACATTTTGCATTTATCATTACTTATGCACAGGGAATGCACCTCTTAGCAGAAGCTTCAGAAGAATATCAATTTGGATTGGACCTGGAAGCGGTATCTCGTATTTGGAGAGGCGGCTGTATTATTCGTGCCCGTTTGTTAGAGCAGATGCGTCAGGCATACAGCCAGGAACCAGATTTAAGAAACCTATTGATGTCTTCAGTATTCCAACAAACAGTATTACATAGTCAGCATGCCGTGCGCACTGTGATTAATGCTGCTACTCAAAGTGGCGTGCCAACGCTGGCTTTATCTTCTACACTGAATTACTTTGATGCTTATCGCAATGCCCGCTTGCCGCTAAACCTGGTGCAGGCACAACGCGACTATTTTGGCTCTCATACATATGAACGAGTGGATAAGGATGGAATATTTCATACAGAGTGGAAATAAGATTCAGTAATGATGAATGTTTTTGTTATGATATATGAATAGAGTTTTTATCCTGTATTTTGCCTGAAATTTATCTGAAAACAATAACACCAAATGGAATCCCCAAATCATTTATCTGTAAGAAAATTGAAGCAATTCATAATTTATAAGTTGTTGCTTATAATTTTCCCCATAAGCCTTACTGCTCAAAGTGTTTCAATTAATGTTCAGTCTGAAACTATTAAACCAGGAGCCTATTTTGAGGTGAAAGTCAATAGTAGTGGCACCTTAAATGAACACTCCTGGATTGGCATCTTTGACATAAATGCCAATACAAGCAGCTATTACTCTTATGAATATATAGGAGAGCGAACCAACCAAAGCATAAAGATGCAGGCACCACCCAAAGCAGGGAGCTACGACTTAAGAGTTTATGCTGATGATCCTGGAGCACTTCTAAAAACTACAACGCTTATAATAGAACGTATTACTCCAGATGAATATACCATAAAACTTTTAGCACAAGAGGTCAAACCAGCACATCAATTTGAAGTCGCATTTACAGCTAATTATGCAATAGATGAAAAAGCATGGTTGGGCATTTTTAAATGGGATGCAGGAGATGCTCCCAGTTCTTATCTGTCATATAAATACATAACACCGCAAAAGGGTGAAAATATCTTGATGATGGCACCTGGTGAAATAGGTGATTATGAACTACGCTTTTATTCTGCCGATCCAGGAATGCTAGTTCATCGTATTCCCTTTAGAGTAGGAAAACCCAATTTGCCAGGTATAAAATTTGAATTGGATAAAAAAAGTTACGGGCCAGGAGAAGAAATTAATCTTAATTATGTAGGACATGAAGAATTATCCGAAACGGCTTGGGTTGGTTATTTTAAAGAAGATGGGGAGAAGTATTCCTATCGAGACTATTTAAACTACCAATATTTGATGCCTAAACAAAAAGGGATACTCAAATTTAAAGCCCCTTATACAAAAGGGGACTACGTATTTAGAATGTATTATTCTGATACAGGACCTGAATTATTGACCCCGGTTCCCTTTTCAGTGACATCCTCCCTCGATGATTCTGAAATCAAAAAATCACTGGAAACGAAAGGAAAAGTAATCCTTTATGGGATTTATTTTGATACAGATAAAAGCATTGTGAAAGCAGCCTCTTATCCTTTAATAGAAGAAATTGCTGAAATGCTTAAAGATGATTCCTCGATAAGTATTCAAGTAGAGGGGCATACGGACAATCAAGGAGAAACTGGCTATAATCAGGTTTTATCAGAAAAAAGAGCCGCTGCGGTAGTAAATTTATTAGTAGATAAATATGGTGTTAAGGCATCCCAGCTTAAATCTACAGGCTTCGGAGAGACGAAACCTATAGCTGATAATAAAAATTCAACAGGCAGAGCCAGAAATAGAAGGGTAGAATTAAAACGATTAAAATAAAAGGATTAATAAAAACTAAAAGCTGCCTATAAATTTCACAACTACTCTATAATCAAAGAAGTGCGAAGTCCATAGGCAGCACAGTCATACAAACCTAATTTAATTATTAAACTCTATTATAAGCGAAAAAATACTATTGCTTCACAAGCTTTAAGCTGTGCTTATGGGTTTCTGAAATTACAGTCAGTAAGTACAGGCCAGAAACTAAATTTTTCGTATCGATTTGATAGCTATTGACACCAGCCTGGCCATGAGTAGCGTTTTCTAACAACAACTTGCCTTGTAAATCACGCACTTCAATTTTTATATCAGACGCAGTTGCTAACTCATAGGCAATATTAATTTCATTATGAAATGGGCTTGGATATGCTACCACATTCATTGCATGCTCATCTACTTCAAAAGTTGGTGTAGCATTGCCAATTATGGTGGCGTATTTTGCGTTGAGTATTGATCGTTGATCAATCTTATCGTTGTGCTCAGAGATAAAGACTACTATGTCTACATTATTTTCATCAAAATCATTGGGTAGCATATAAGTGTAGGATTCAGATAAATTGAAACCTGCAGGTACAGAAGAAGGAAGTGCAGCATCACCCCAAGTGTCGGTCAATACAGTTCTTAACACATGGTTGTTAACAAAACCAATAATTGGGTCTCCAGCTCCTCCATAAGGGTGGTTGGGAAAATCGTCATAGAAGTTGCTTTGATTAGATAATAAGCCATTCTCTAATACCCAACAGTGAACTCTAAAATCTCCATCTACTCTTGCGATGAATGCTGCATCTATATTGATGGTCACTTCTCTTGAATTTGGATTGTAGTCCAGGTCTAGATCTATATTTACAGGAGCATCCATTGCCAGTCGCTCATCCAGTCTTTCAACAATATTGTCGTCGAATCCAAACCTGACAGAGGCATTGCCAAAATAGCGGAAGCGGTCATACCAGGAGGAAGGAAAGGCGCCTCCACTCCACATTAGGGCATAAGTATCACTTTCTTCCGTTGTCATCCAGTCGCCATTGTGTTGAGCTATCGGTATAAATCTGTGTTCGCCATTGATATTATACCAGGAACTGAGGGTGTCAAAATCTAGTGCAGTTTGCGGGCACCATCCACACCATGCCCCTGTTGCATCTTCTGCTAATACATTTCGATTGTGGAGAGGATCGTTAAAGACAGTTACGATCATTGATATCCTGTTATTAGATTCATCCTGATCTAATTCTCCATTTGGACTGTCAATCCAGATATCTACTGTATGTTCACCTAGGCTTGGAACCCAGGGAATATTGTGGGATGTGATGGTAGAAGAAAGATTGCCTAATCCAAGATTGCTAAGGGACATTGATTCTATATTGCCACCATCTATCTGATAATTCAGTGTGAGAGAATTCATGGTCTCCGATCCATTATTTCTGATGTGATACCTGATAGTATAAGGAGCAGAAGCAATGTTCAACACATTGTGTAAATCAGTTTCAAGTAAACTTGCATCATGCGTATTAGGAATGAGATTACCTCCATTCGTAGTGGTATAAATTTCCCCAGCTTCTGTTACGAAACAGCCAATATTGTGATCAATAAAGTCAATATGTTTGATCGTTGAAATACCATGCTGTTCTCCATACCAGGTGACCCCACCATCTTCTGTTTTATAAATGTAGCCACCTTCGCAACCCACAAATCCGTAATTTTCATCTACAAAATGTATTGCACGGATTCCATCTGCTACAAGGCCAGCTTCCGTATAAGAATGCCCTCCATCTGTAGTTTTATGAACAATACCCTGGTCTAATCCATAATGTGTTCCGCCAACATAACCAACGGTATGGTTTACATAAAATAATTCATTCCAGCCATGGTTTCCTGCGGGACCTTCCTGATAGATCCAGGTGTCGCCCCCATCAGTGCTTCTTGAAATACCACCAAATCTCAAGGCTAAAATAGTATCTGCCGAAAGGTATTGCATATCATGGTATTGAGAACTTGGGCTAGATTGAGGGAAGTTGCCTCCATTCCAACCTGAAATACCTGCTTTGGTAGTCCAATAATCATGAGGGTTGACTTGCTCTCTACCTGCAATTGTAAAATGATCTTCATCCCAGAAGTCCATGGCAAAATAATGCCAGCTCGGAGCAGAATAAACTTGTGACCAGGTATTACCTCCATTATATGTTTTAAAGATATCTCCCCAGCCATGTACATAGCCGGTATCTGGACTGATAAATCTTAAATCAGAAACATAACCTGTAAATGCATTAGAGGTAATTTCTGTCCAGGTAGTGCCCCCATCAGTTGTTTTTAAAAGTAACCCATAGGCTCCACCTACATAACCTATTTCAGGAGAAACTAATGAAACACATGTTAGGTCATCAGTGACCCCGCTGTTTTGTAACTCCCATTGAGCCATTAATTGAAAAGAAAGAAAAGAGCCTATTAAAAGAAGAATAAATTTGTAAACCTTATAATTGGTCATGATGAATTCTTTTACCCTATATATCCCGCTACTGCTTTAGAGCTGGAGGCTTTAATAAGTAGATGGTAACACAAATTTTACCACCTACTTAAGTTCCAAAAGATAGAGTGGTTAACAAATGAAATGAAGGAAATCAAAAGTATTGTTAGAAAATAGAAATGACATATTTTTGGGATGCACTAAGGATAGACAACACCTGTACATGACATAGACACCTTGGTGTAATTTATTGTATTAGAGATGTTTGTGTAGGTGGAGGATGGAGTAGCCTGGACAATAGAAAGCGCACTATGTCCTTTTTTGAAGGAATTCATTAAATGTCATCTCAGAGGGCATGTTTAATTTTTTTCTCAAACGATAGCGTTTGGTATGTACACTTTCAGTGCTGATGCCCATTAATTCTGCAATTTCCTTGGAGGTCAAATCGATAGCTAGTAGTGATAATAACTTCATATCACCGGTAGTGATTTGCGGATAAGTATTCTTTAATTGTAACAGGAATTTTTTTTGCATCTCCTCCATCCCTGCTTGAAGTATTTCGTTGTCTTTTGCCAAATTGAGTTGACCATTTAAAATGACAAGTGCCTGGTTAATTTTTTTGCTTATTTCGGGAGAAAGGTCGAGCTTTTTGATTTGCATTACCTGCTTTTTGACCAACTCAACGAAGTCTTTCTTCTGTAAAATATAATTGGATAGTTGCCTTAACTCTCTATTCTTAAAGCGAATTTCCTGCTCATGCTTTTGATTATTGGCAGTGATGAGTGCTTCTTTTTGCTGTACGATGATTTTATTATCTCTTACCTTTCCCTTTAGGCGGAATAGCAATAATAATATGATGATGAAAATTAGAGCGATCACTATGACAACTGCTATGATCCATATTTTACGCAAACGCTGTTGAAACTGAATTTGCTCTAATGCCCTGTTCTTTTTTTGCACCTCCATTTCATAGTACATCATATCTGTATATTCGAGCTTGGAGCCTTCTTCTATTTCTTTTTCCAGTGAAATGACCTGATTAGCATAATGTAGCGCTGTTTCCCATTTTTCTTCCGTTTCATAATAAGACTTGAGATGTTGACAAGAGTTGAGTAAGAGTGATTTAAACGTTTGTTTTTGTGCCAACTCATTTTGCTTTAAGAAATATTGGAGCGCTTTTTCTTTTTCATTTAAGCATAAATAGGCCTCTCCTTTTTTGCCATAGTTGTAGGTGAGGCCATCCCATTTTTTGAATCTTTTAAACATGACTTCGGCAGAATCCAGATAAATGAGAGATGCTTGACAATTACCTTTTGAAATTTCTACATTACCAAGGTTGGTCAGGCAGGCAGCATGGGTGCTGGGAAAATCTTTTTCAATGGCGAGGTCAAGGCCATATTGAAAATAAAAAATAGCAGAGTCAAGATTATCGGATTCTTCATGAGTGACACCTATATTATTAATTACCTTGCTGATGCCTAAATTATTATCCACTTTAGAAAAATGGGATAGAGCAAGTCGATAATAGTTGAGTTGTTTTTCCTTGTCTTCCGTTAGCCTGCCAAAATTGATGTAGCAATTTCCAATACCTATGTGATCTTCAATCTGCTGATAGAGTTTTAAAGACTTCTTATAGCTATCAAAACCAGCGTTAAAATTGGATTGTTGAGAATATAGATTGCCTTTTAGATTCCAGAGACTGGCTAAGTGTTTTTGTTGTCCGTTTTCGGATTTGGCAAGAATAGCAGAATCAATGAGTCGTAAACTTTTAGACCAGGCAAGTTCACTACTGCTTATTAAATCGACAAATTGTTGGTGTTCCTCATCTTCTGTTTGGGTATGTAAGGGGTGATTCATGCCACAGCAGAAAAAGAGAATCAAGATGATATGTAACTGTAGCTGCATGCTATTTTGATAGCAGATGAATAAAGATTAGAGGGTGTTTACCATAAAACAAATGGAAATAAAAACATCCATTTTATTGTTATGAGGCTGAAGTTATAATAATACACCTTCTTGGGCAACTTTTCTCATGATAGAAGGGGAATAAATTCAATGAAAAATGTCGGAATAATGACCAGATTAGTTGATAGAAGGATTTTGAAATAGCTATTGTGTATTAATCTTTTTAAGAGAAATTAAGAGCCTGTTTGGGAATTTGTTCTTTGAGACGATTTTGTCATTAATTGGATTAGATGAGGCCTGAAAGAGCGAACTCGTAGAGCAAAAGTCTTGAAGACTTTTGAGCGAATGAACCGCTTAGCGGATGGGTAGATAGCCTAAGCTAAATGAGCGTTCTTCCAACAAAATACAAGCCAATTAGTGACGGAATAAGTCCGATTAATAAATCCTAAACATGCTCTAAGTGTTGTGATAAAAGGAAAAATAAAATGTCAAGGATAAAATTTAGAAATCTACAGCTAGGCGATACTAAAAAATTGTACGAAATATATTCGGATAAAGAAGCCATGAAATTTCGGGGAAGCAAGCCCATGGAAAGCATAGAGGATGCAATCATATTTGTTCAAAATCAAAGGATGGCAGAAAATGAGGTTTTAACAATAAGAAAGGGAATAGAGTTGGTTGAAAGTAGAGAGCTTATAGGGAGTGTAATGTATAGATATCGTGATGCCAGTGTGGAAGAATGTGAAATTGGATATTCTATTGGGCATGCATTTTGGGGACAAGGATTGGGTAAGGAAATCGTAAATATCTTGGTAAGCGATTTGAGAAAAAACAAAACAATAAAGAGGATTATTGCCTGGAGTAATAGAGAGAATATCGCTTCGATTAAGATTCTGGAAAAGAACAATTTTCACCTGGTAGAACAGGCTGAAAGTACCATGAATAAGCTTTATGTGATGAATTTGAGTTAAGTAAGAGAGCACATTTATGAACAGTCTCTTGATCTGAGCAAAAACCTGATCCACCAAAAAAGCAACCTAATTATGCGCTCCTACTTAACAAATATAGTTGAAACTAGCTCAGTAGCTCTTGGGTAATAGTGTGCATCAAATTATGAAAGGGAACCTATAACAAGTTTTTCCTTGAAACTGGCTCCCTTCTATGACTATTATATTTTTATTTCATTTACTGAAAATATAATTGCCCGATTAAAGAATTTACTTTGGGATTGCTTGATTAAACGCGATGTAAAAGTTGTTACAGTCTTTAATCGTAAATTAGCGGTCACCCCAAAACTGGTCTTTAATAGGATCTGTAATATTAACGCCAGATTCTACCAAAGAATCGTAATATTTGTTGATATTCTTTTCGTAAAGCCTGACCCATAAATAAATTCCTCCTCCTTCCAGCGGTGCTTTTTCCGGATTTAAGTTCAACATCAAAGTAGAACCTTCAAAAGTTAATTGGGAATTGATAGACATTCCTTCAGGTGTTTTTTGGCGAAAGTTCTCCTCAAAATGCAGCGTCTTGGTATAATAATCTGCTGTTTCATCTATATTGGATACAGGTAGTACAGGTAAAATACCTTTTGGGAATTGTTGTTCTTCCATAGTTTTATTAGTTGTTGAATTTAGTACAAAACTATGGGGAGAAATTTTGATCTAATTGACATTTTGCGCCATAATTATACTGTATGCTTTTATGGAGCGAGGGAGTAGTTAGTTAATTAGAATCAGTTGGGATATTCAAGTGTAAATAAACGTGGGCTTGATGAAAACGTTCAGGCTTAAGCGTGCTACAATAAACACGAAGAGTTGATGCATCGCATCAACTCTTCGTAAAAACTATATCTATAAAAGACTATCGAGTCTTAACTTGCTTTTTCTACAAGAATCATAGCCGCTACCTCGCCAGGTAGTTCTATTTTTTCTCCATTAGATACTTCTGCTGCTAAGGTCAATTCAATAGTCAAAGTTTCTGCTTTGATATAATCGCCAAATTGTGTTACAGCAGCCTCCACAACAGGTATCTGTTCTATCATGACTTTGATCTTATCGGTTACTTCAAAGTCCTTATCTTTTCTGATGTTTTGTATACGGTTGACAATATCACGAGCCATTCCTTCAGCTCCCAGTGCTTCATCGAGGGTAATGTCTAGAGCAACTGTTATATCGCCATCGCTGGCTACCTGCCATCCAGGGATATCTTCAGCGGTGATATCGAAATCTTCCAGTGTCAGATCATAGGTGTTTTCGCCTACAACCAACTGATAATGATTTTCCTGCTCAACTTTAGAGATGTCTTCCTGATTCATGGCATTGATAGCCTGCACTGCTGCCTTCATATCTTTACCCAATCGGCGGCCCAATGTTTTGAAGTTGGGCTTTACCTTCTTTTTAAGGATGCCTGAAGTATCAGTGATGTATTCAATATCCTTTACATTGATTTCCGAAAGGATAAGTGATTTTACACCTTCTACCTGCTCCTGGAAATGATTGTCCAGTATTGGCAGTAGTACTTTGTGCAAAGGTTGGCGTACACGTATCTTTTCTTTTTTGCGCAAAGAAAGTGCCAGAGAAGAAATACGCTGAGCGTAATTCATGCGTTGCTCCAAATCTTTGTCTATCAATGCTTCATTTGCAGTAGGGAAATCTGCCAGGTGGACAGATTCATGTGCTTCTCCTTTAGTCGCTTCATTAAGGTTGCGATACAACCAATCAGAGAAAAATGGAGATATAGGAGCCATCATTTTACCGATAGCAAGCAAACAGTCATATAGCGTTTGATAGGCAGCCAGCTTATCCTGATCCATATTGCTAGATGCAGTGCCATTCTGCTGCGATGGTTTCCAGAAACGGCGGCGACAAAGACGTACGTACCAGTTGCTCAAGTTATCGTTTACGAAATCCTGAATTTTTCTGGCAGCCTGAGTTGGTTCATAGTTGGCATAGTCTGCATCCGCCTCTTTGATTAAAGAGTTTAATAGCGAGATAATCCAGCGATCTATTTCAGGGCGTTCTTCTAGTGGCACAGCGTCATGCTGATTATAGAACCCGTCTATATTTGCGTAAAGCGCAAAGAAGCTGTAAGTATTGTAAAGTGTGCCAAAGAACTTACGTTGCACTTCCCCTACACCATTTAAGTCAAACTTAAGGTTATCCCAGGGGTTGGCATTGCTCATCATGTACCAGCGGGCAGCATCTGCACCATAGGTAGCAATCGTTTCAAATGGTTCAACTGCATTGCCCAGGCGTTTAGACATCTTGCGTCCATCCTTATCTTGTACCAATCCATTGGATACTACATTTTTGAAGGCTACGCTATCAAAAACCATTGTTGCAATTGCATGCAAAGTATAGAACCATCCTCGTGTCTGATCTACTCCTTCTGCAATGAAGTCTGCAGGGAAACTCTTTTCAAATTTCTCCTTATTCTCAAATGGGTAATGCCACTGAGCATAAGGCATAGAACCCGAATCAAACCATACATCGATTAAGTCTAGCTCACGATACATCGGCTCACCATTATCGTTTACTAGTACAACTTCGTCTATGTAAGGACGGTGTAAATCTTTAGGAACCTCCTGAGATTTTCCTAGTGCTTTATTTGCCTTTTCAACAGCAGCTTGGAGTTCTGCTATAGAACCAATGCAAAGTTCTTCCTTTCCATCTTTAGTACGCCATATAGGGAGCGGTACACCCCAATAGCGAGAGCGGGAAAGATTCCAGTCTTGTAGGTTTTCCAACCATTTGCCAAAGCGTCCTTCTCCCGTTGAAGCTGGCTTCCAGTTGATGGTTTTATTGAGTTCAAACATACGCTCCTTGACAGATGATGCACGGATGAACCAACTATCTAATGGATAGTACAATACAGGACGGTCGGTACGCCAGCAGTGTGGATACGAGTGCTCGTATTTCTCTGATTGGAACAGTTTATTCTCTTCTTTCAGCTTGATAACGATATCGGCATCTACCGGACGTTCTTCTTCCTGTCCGTAATCTTTTACATAACGCCCAGCAAAATCCGTTACCTCTTTTACAAATTTACCCTGACGATCTACCAGTGGCATATCATTATCATCCTCATCTTTTACCATTAGAGGTGGTATGCCATATTTGGCAGCTACCCTAAAGTCATCGGCACCAAAAGTAGGAGCAATGTGTACTATTCCGGTACCATCTTCGGTAGAAACAAAGTCACCAAGAAGTACACGAAATGCTGGTTTGTCCGGTTGTACATATGGGAGCAGTTGCTCGTATTCCATATTTTCCAATTCACTACCCTTGATTTCTTCTACCACTTCTATATAAGGAATGGGCTTATTGCCTGGCTTCAGATCTTCTGGTTTTAGATCAGGATTGTGCTCACTGAAATAGTAGTTCAGGCGATCCTTTGCCAGTATTACAATCGTTGGCTTTTGGGTATAGCGATTATAGGTGCGTACTTTTACGTAAGTGATATTTTTACCTACTGCTAAAGCCGTGTTAGAAGGTAATGTCCAGGGAGTAGTGGTCCAGGCAAGAAAGTATTCATTATCCTTGCCTTTGATCTTAAACTGGGCAATAGCTGAGACATCCTTGATCGTCTGATAAGCACCGGGCATATTCAATTCGTGCGAACTCAAGCCCGTACCAGCTGCAGGAGAAAAAGGCTGTATTGTAAACCCTTTGTAGAGCAGCCCTTTTTTATACAACTGATTTAATAACCACCAAACAGACTCAATGTATTCGTTTTCGTAAGTGATATAGGGGTTGTCAAGGTCTACCCAATAGCCCATTTTTCGTGTGATATCGTCCCACATATCTTTATAACGCATCACCGTTTCACGGCACTTTTGGTTGTACTCGTCTACGCTGATTGTCTTTCCGATATCCTCCTTCGTGATCCCCAATTCCTTTTCTACACTCAATTCGATAGGCAATCCATGTGTATCCCAGCCGCCTTTACGCTCTACCCGTTGTCCTTTCATGGTATGGTAACGGCAGAAAAGATCTTTTACCGTACGTGCCATCACGTGGTGAATACCTGGCTTACCATTAGCGGAAGGAGGTCCTTCGTAAAATACAAAGCTATTTTCAGGATCGCGCTGTTCGTAGCTTTTTTCAAAGATTCCTTGTTGTTCCCAGAATTCGAGTATTTCCTTATCTATTTCCGGTAGATTGAGTCCTTTAAATTCCCTGTACATTATATCTGTTGTATTTTGAGTTTGCAAATATAAAAAAAGCGCCAGCAGAACACGATCTGCTGGCGCTTTTTATGGTGATAATCATTAACTTATCATCCCAGCAGATGCCTGTTGAGAATAATAATGTTAATAATTATATGTTGTCTCTTGTAATTCATTAAGCCCAAAAATAAGAGAAATAACTATAAGATTCAATAGTTGTACTATGGTTTCATTGCTTCAATAGGAATATTTGCCTTGCTATTGGAGATCAATAATGCCCAATCGAAAAAATCAGTAGTGCTTTTTTGAAGGTACTGCTCATGGGTAGACCGCCTGAAAAAACCTTTTACTTCAACCAGGTCTGAATTTCCTTTTTGAAAATAAGGACTGTTTTCGGCAGTGAGTTTATAAAGGGTCAAATCTGATAATTTGGATTTTTTTAAATACTTGATTCCTCTGAAATATTCAAGCCAGTAATCACCAATACCATATCCTCTTTTGATGGAATAAGATCGGTACTTCCCATTTTTATCATATTTGGCATTCCAAAGCACAGTACTTTTAGTAAGGAAGCCTAAAACAGTAACGATTTCGGTATGTTGATGAATATTGTTGTTTATCAGGCGGGTGAAGAAAGATGGATAAGTTTTTTCTTCTTTTTTTAAGACGTGAAACATACCCATTCTTACAAATTGGGGGCGCTTTTTAAAGTCATATTTAGGCATTAGCTTCACATAGTTTTCATAGATAGTGGGTTCGCGTTCCAGTTTGCCAAAGGAGCGCTTGATGTCTTGTATGACATGATTAAGTATAAAGGTATCTTGTATAAAGCCACTGTAGTTATCTATGTGTTGTTCGTAATCGGCAACCCACTTTTTTAGTAATTCTTTTGATTCACTATCAGAAAAAGAAGAATAATTGGTCTGTGGATTGAGCGACAGGCTCAATAAAGAATCTCTGAGAGGCCATTCATTTGACTCAGTAGTAAGTTCTAAAATTAACTTTATCGGATACTTATTGGAGACAATACAATCGACGCCTACCACCTGTAATTTATCTTCTTCGGGAAAAGCATCATTTAACGATTTGATCGCTTGCCATTTCTTGTATACAGATATGCTGCTTTCCTGTGGTGCTCTATAGCCATATTCTTCTACTAGAGATTTAAGCAATAAAGTATCTCCACTCTTAAAGTATTCGTTGAAATAGTACCCCATGCTGAAATCCACTTCGGGGAGATAGTATTGAATTGATTTTTTGCTAAGGAGCTTTTTGAGTAATATTATTTCCGCTTCTTCTGTTTTTTGACTCCCGTGATAAGCCGCAAAACCAAATAGCTTGAAGTCTCCTGGTTCGAATTGAAAATCTGAATGTAAATCATATCTGTTTTTTTGTAAATAAGAAGCAGTCGAAGTTTGTGCTACCACATAGTACGGCAATAGAATGCTAATCAATATCAATAGAGATAAGAAACCTTTCATCAATCTTTTTTGGCAAAGTTATCTTGTGATGGATTTTGGTAATTGTAGATATGGGACATTATAAATGAGTTTAAATTACTTCCTTATCTAAATGTCCAATAAGTATTCTGAGAGCCAAGGTTCTTTATTTTTGAAAATAACAACTTGGGCGTTTCTCCAGTGACCGCTTTGAAATGCCGTATAAAATCAGCTTGATCATAGTACTGATGTTCGTAGGCAAGCTGAGTAAGGCTAGGCTTTTTATGTTGCTCCTGATAATAGTTCAGCGTATTCCTGAACCGGACGAGTGACTTGAATACAGAAGGGGTACAGATCAGGTGTTTTTTAAAAAGACGTAACAGTGTTTTTCGGCTGCAACAAAGGTCATCGGCAAGTTGCTGACACTCTATAGCTCCATTGGTCTTTAATATTTGATCAATTGCTTTTTCCAGGCGCTGCTCTGAAAAGGGGGTATAATGGCCTACGAAGAATTGATCTAATAATTCGACTTTTTCATCATTTGACTTTAGAGCATATACATGATCTAATTCGCTTTCAAAGGCTGTTCCGAAATAATTAAATGCAGTAACGACCTGAGTGCTATGTAAAGAAAGAGGAGAAGATACAAAATGGTTGAGTCCCAATGGCTTAAAAACAATACCTGTCTTATTGATCTGCCCTCTCAAAGATACCTGAATACACCTGTCGTAATTTCTGGAATAAAGAATCGTCAGAGAAGTATCGCCGGAAGTGACATAAGATCGCCAGTCATCCCAGGCAACACGAGCATCTTTATAAATAGTTATGGCATTGCAGTAATGCGGATAATAAATGAAATCCTGCTGAAAATTATCATGGGAAGATTTGTGAAAATAGTAATAGCTAATATACTTTTTTACTAATTTATCTTTAGGAGGCAATGAAATAAAAGTATTTCCATTCATATAGCCAGGCCATTTTATTCATGAAGCTATTTTTTAACAACTTCGTATAAGGCGGGAATATACTATTATTTCTAAAACCCCAATGAATCCTGAATAGGGGCTTGTTGCTATTTTTGCTTAATATCCCGGAATGTTTTTTCCAAGGATGATATCTCTTTGTACAATCCATATATCATCCTTAAGCACTGGTTGAACAATGCCTGGACCTCCTCTTTGTTTTCGTTTGAGGCGATAAGCTTCATTGACAAAAGGATCATCCAGAAATTCTATGGCGTCTATATAATACTCATTTACATTTGGTTCTTTCACTGTAATATGTATATGAGCGGGTATTTGCGTGTCAGGGTAGGAGACAGGGCGTTGCGTATAAAAAGTATACTGGCCATCTGTATCGGTTTTTATCCAACCTCTTAATATTCCATGGCGACGCCCCCATCCTTTGGAACCTCCTGCATATAAGCCTTCTTGATTAGTATGGTATATGTATATAATGATATCTTTTGCTGGAGTCTCCCCATCTTGTTGATACACGGTTCCTTGTACAATCATTTTATGATCACTTGTCAGATAAATGGCAAAGGTGTCTACAGAATGGAGCTGACGGTCGCCATATTCATAAATTGCTTCACAACCTTCACAAGGGCCTCCAACCTCTGTTTTATCTGTCGATTGGCCATTGGTGCTTTCCGTAGAGCAGGTACTAAGGAGTAAAAAGATACCAGAATATATCAGCGTAAAGTGTTTCATAAAAATGGTAAATTGCTTTTTATTAAGGACTTATAAGTGCAGATAAGGCTGCACCCAGGCTGGAATATTTAGAAATAACACTTGTTTAATAACATTAATTATGAGAATTATACCCATTACATTATTTGTATTCATTATGATAACTCAAAGTTATACACAGCAGCCTTACGGCAAAAATCCATTGGCTCACACTTACTCAATTGTTGCTATTGATAAAACGACGGGTGAAATGGGAGCAGCGGTACAATCTCATTGGTTTGCTACGGGTACATTGGTTACCTGGGGGGAACCAGGGGTAGGAGTAGTAGCTACTCAATCTTTTGTGAATCCAGCTTTTGGTCCTGAAGGTTTACAGTTAATGGGCATGGGCTTTTCACCAAAGGAAACAATAGAGATGCTTACGCAAAAAGATGAAGGGCGAAAGTACCGTCAGGTGGGAATGCTAAATGCTGAAGGTGAAGCCTGGTCTTTTACAGGTGCAGATTGTATAGAAGCAGCAGGACATTTAGTAGGAGAGGGGTATGCTGTGCAAGCCAATTTGATGGACAAAGAAACTGTTTGGCCCGCTATGGCAAAAGCATTTGAATCTTCGGAAGGAAAACCCTTGGCAGAAAGGCTCTTATTGGCAATGGAAGCTGCTCAGGCAGAAGGTGGGGATATTCGGGGTAAGCAATCGGCCGCTATATTAGTGGTAGGATCGGAGAAAGTGGAAAATCCCTGGGAAGGTAGATTGGTGGACTTGCGTGTAGATGATCACTCTGAACCATTAAAAGAATTAGCCCGCCTGTTGAAAGTGCATCGAGCTTATGAACATATGAATCGCGGAGACCTGGCTGTAGAAAAAGGAGATATCGTTTTAGCAAAAAAAGAATATGGAGCAGCAGAAGCACTTTTTCCAGATAATCTGGAAATGCAATATTGGCATGCTGTAGCACTGGCCAATAATGGAGAAATAGAAACTGCTTTACCTATCTTCAAGCGTATCTTTTCCAAAGATGATAATTGGCATAGGCTTACACCAAGGCTTTTGAAAAATGGAGTGTTAAATGTGAGTGAGGATGATCTTCAAAGGATTTTGAATGAGTAGAACGTGAAAAGCATAAGGTCAAATGCAACCTCTATAAGCTCGTACAGGATAGATGCAAGAGTGAGTACTTGAAGGTTATTTGTACTTGTATTTGGCACTTGCGCTCGAACTTAACAAATGATTAACCTACTTTTTCCTAATCAATGCGTTACATTTGTGGCAAATCGTGTCCAAAAGCTTAAATGCTATCGTTTTAGCACATGAAACGAGCATAATATTTCCTGCTCGCAGCTTACTGGCAGGCAGGAAATATTATGTGAGCCTGTATGGCAAGTGAGTTGGCGAGCAGGTGGAAACGTAGTTGTTGCATTTTTGCAGTTCCGATAACTATCGAGATGCTGCAAATTTTAAACGGCAGAAAAAATTAAAATAGATGAAAAAGATCATTCTTGGTATTACCGCACTATTCTTTCTGGCTGCTTTGCAGCCTGTACAGGCGCAGGATAAAGCGTGGAAAACACTTTCCAAGATAACCTTCAAAAAAGAATACAATGAGATGATGGGCTTTAAGGTAGATGTACCTGTATTTAGTGAGGATGTAACAGCTCTGGATGGAGAAGAAATCACTATAAGAGGTTATATCATTCCGGTAGAAGGCTATCGTAGTCATCAGGAGTTTATATTTTCTGCCTATCCTTATAATCTTTGTTTTTTTTGTGGTGGAGCTGGTCCGGAAACGGTCATGGAAGTTTATGCGAAAGAGCCCATTCCTTATACAGCAGAACCAATTACAATTAAAGGGAAGCTGGAATTGAATAGTGATGATATCAATCGCCTTATCTATGCTCTAAGAGATGCAGAGAGAGCGACAGACGTAGAATAAGCGAAAATATTAGGAGAGCCTGTCTGCCGAGTTGGCGAGCTTGCTTGCTCTGTAGGCGATATACAGGTAGATAGAAGCAGAGCAGTTGCATGTGTGTAGTCCTGATGGTCATTGGGATTCTGCAAATCCTCGGCTGCAGAAAAATTTTAAACAAATGAAACGAAAAGCCTGGCAGCTTTTATTAACTACAGCCCTATTATTAATTGCAGTGTCCTGTGCAAACGTGGTGCGCCCTGAGGGAGGCGAAAAAGATACCACTCCTCCTAAAGTGGTAAAAACAGAATCGACGCCAAATTATCAGGTTCGCTTTGAGAAAAAACCCATTGATTTAACTTTTAATGAGTGGGTCGAGTTGAAGGATGTTTATAGCCAGGTTGTTATCTCTCCACCCCTGGAGTATAAGTTTGATGTTACCATTAAGCGCAAAACAGTACGCTTTGAGTTTGATGAGCGAGAGGAACTTCGTCCAGAAGCAACTTATACAATCAACTTTGGGGAAGCAGTTCGTGATCTTACGGAAAAGAATCCTGCCAAAGATTTACGGTTCGTTTTTTCTACAGGAGATTATATAGACTCTCTTACTGTAAGAGGAATAATCGTGGATGCGATAACCCGCGAACCTGTTGAAGGGGCATTATTTATGCTTTACGAAAATCAAGCTGATTCTGTGGTTCGTACAAATTTACCTTTCTATTTCGCGAAAACGGATGAAGCGGGGATATTTCAAATAGAGAATGTAAAACCCGGTGAATTCAAAGGGTTTGCATTGGAAGATCAAAACCTGAACTACCGCTTTGATCAACCAGCAGAAGCTATCGGTTTTCCCGATTCCCCTGTTCTTGTATCGGATAGTTTACAACCATCTTTGGCTATCAAGCTATTTACAGAAGAGCAGGTACTTCGTTTAATGGATGAAAGTGACGATCAATATGGGCAATTGAAATTAGCATTTTCTATGCCTCCTCCAGACGACTTGTTGATCAGATGGCAAGATATAGGGCAAGAAACAGTACTTGAAAAACGTCCGGATACAACCATTCTTTGGTATGCACAAGAAGAAGAAAGAGGCTGGAAAACATTTCTTCAACTGGATACCGTTTTTTATGATACTATTGATATAAAAGTATCCGAACGACAGGCTTTTTATGAAAGTGCACGTTTGCAACCTACCTCAAGGAATACAGGAGCCACGAGCTTTAATCCGGCTATGCCTATTAAGCTTATATTTAACCATCCTATTGTAAGTATTGATACTTCCAGCATCCAATTTTTTGAGGATACACTTAGAAAAAGTGTACAGCCTACACTCAAACTGGATACTTCAAGTCAGAGAATATTGGAATTCATTTACCCCTGGCGAGAAGGAATGGCTTATGCATTAGAAATCATGCCAGGAGGGCTAACAGATATATATGGATTGCAAAATGATACAATAACTCGTAACTATCAGGCACAGTCACTAAAATCTTTTGGTAATCTTACGCTGATATTAGATAGCCTCTCAATAGATACTAGTTATTTGCTTGAGTTGTACGAAGGAAATCAGGAGATACCTTCAGATACATTTTATATACAAAAGACTAACCGCTTTGAGCATTTGTTGAAAGCAATTAAACCTGCTACTTATACCATTCGAGTAATTGTAGATTGGAATAAAAACAGGAAATGGGATACGGGCAATTACGATCAAAAAAGACAAGCAGAACCTATCTATATCCGACAATTAGACCAGTTGCGTGCTAATTGGGATCTGGAATCAAATGTGAATATCAAAGATTTGAAAACAGCGAGTGTTATTCGGCCTCCGCGAGTCCCGACACTAAGAAGGTTGCAACAAGACTCTACTTTGCAACCTCCTGCGGGATTAGATAGCCTGGACAGAGGAAATTAGGGCTAAGCGCTAAAATTTCTTGTCATTAATTTCTTCCAGCCAATTAGAAATAGTGTCTACCACCGAAGCTACACAGCCATCATCAAATGGAGATCGTAATTGTGCCAGCTCAACTAAAGGTAAAAAGGATTGACTTCCTCCTGCCTGGCACAAGCGTAGATAGTCAGACCAGGCGTTTTGATGATCTTCCTGATCTTTTTTCCAAAACTGGAAAGCACAAATTTGAGCTAAGGTATAATCGATGTAATAGAATGGGTTATTAAAAATATGACTTTGGCGTTGCCAGTAACCTCCTTCTTCTAGAAACTCATATCCTTCATAATCACGTTGAGGAAGATATTTTTGCTCTATATTCCTCCATGCTTTATTTCGCTCTTTGGGAGTCGCCTCTGGATTTTCATAAACAAAATGCTGAAACTCATCTACTGCAACACCATACGGCAAGAAATATAAAGCTCTGCTAAGGTGTCCAAATTTATATTTATCTACATCCTCCTTGAAAAAAGAAGACATCCAGGGCCAGGTGAAGAACTCCATGCTCATGGAATGAATTTCACAGGCTTCGTAAGTTGGCCAGGTATATTCTGTAATACCTAATTCTCGGCTTGAATATACCTGAAATGCATGACCCGCTTCGTGAGTAAGAACATCTATATCTCCACTGGTACCATTGAAGTTAGAGAAGATAAAAGGAGCTTTATAATCATCTATATAGGTACAGTATCCTCCAGGGGCTTTACCTGGGCGAGTGGTAAGGTCTAAAAGGCCCTTTTGTTGCATATAATCAAAAAAAGATTGCGTTTCAGGAGATAACTCGCTATACATTTGTTGAGCCTGTTCAATGATCCATGCAGGGTTGCCTTTAGGTTGAGGATTGCCAGAAAGAAAGAGGAGATCTTCATCATAGTATTTCAGAGAATCAAGCCCCAGACGATTTTGTTGTCGCTTATACAGTTTTGATGCGATAGGTACAATATAATCCTGTATTTGCTGGCGAAAATTGGATACCATACTTGCATTGTAATCTGAACGCAGCATGCGTATATATCCCAGTTCTACAAAATTTTTATAACCTAACTGCTGGGTTATTTTATGGCGTACCTTTACCAATTGATCAAAAATATGTTCTACCTCTTCCTGATGCTTTTTATAAAACCCCCATTTTGCTTCTGTTGCTTCTTTGCGGATCGTTCGGTCTTTATCCATTTCGTAGCGAACGATCGATGACAAGTTATGCTCTTCCCCTCTGAACGTGATTTTTGCCCCGCCTTTTAATTTTGTATACTCACTACTTAGTTTATTTTCCTGTTGTAATAACTCAATAATGGAGTCATCGAAAGATTTAAGATTATACTCAGCAATAGTAAATAATTGCTGACCCCATTTTTCTTCTAATTGTTGACGGAAAGATGATTTCAAAAGAGCTTTATAGAAGCGATTGACCAAGCTGCCATAAGTAGGCATTTGTTGATCGTAAAACTGGTTCTCCTTTTCGTAGAATTCGTTATTGGTATCCATCGTGTGCCGGATGTAGCAGATATTGTACATCGTCATAAATTCAGCACGCTGTAAATTTATAGCAGATAAAGCCTGGTCCTGTGCAGTTGATGTATCAGCTTCCTGAAAAGATTGTAGGTTCTTTTCAAAAGTAGCTGAAAATTGCTCAAAGTCTGGACGTTGGTACTTAAAATCCTCAAATTTAAGTGTGAGGGAGCTGGTCATGGCATTCTATTTTTGTCCTGCAATTGAAATATTATGACAAGATTATAAAAAATACCTAATACATGACAAATTCCCTCTGCTTAATATAAAGAGTAAGTATATAATAATTCAGGATTCTAAATCTTTGTAAAGGCAACGGCTGTTTGCTCTTCTACCTTTAGCCAGTAGACTCCTGTGGGCAATTGCTCAATATTAATATCCTGTCGAATAGACTGAATAGTTATATCCATGATTTTTTCTCCCTGAGCGTTAAAGATAAAAGCAGAAACATTGCTACTCTGGCTTGGATATGCAATTTTAAGAATATTGCTAGCGGGATTAGGATACAAACCCACCGTAATATCCTTTATTTCATAATAGATTACTTCTGTTTCGGATGTAGAAGAACGACCGTCAAAATCAAGCTGTAACAACCTGTAGTAATTAATACCTTGCTGGGGATAGTGGTCGTGATAATGATAGTGGCCAGCCCCTTTAGCAGGAACAAAATCTAGTGTTTCCCAATTGCTTCCTTCTTTGGAGTGTTGTACTTCAAAACCTGCATTAT
>JAKSDI010000159.1 GCA_022360175.1 Chitinophagales bacterium | reverse complement strand
TTCCAGCAGTTGATTGACCATCCCTTGCAATAACTCACTAAATGGGCTATCTTTTCCAAATAAAGGCTCTTTGGATTCCAGATGTGCTTTCATCCGTGTCTCCAATCCTTTAGACATAGTATTAAATCTTGTTTTTTTTTTTTTTTTTTTTGCTAAGATAAGAGACACACTTGTATGAACAGTCTCGGTAGTGTATCACATATTGTATTTTGGGACTTAATAGTATTATGGGTGCGGTGTCTTGAGAGGATGCTTATGCAGGATTAATTTACCGAAGAAATACGTTGTACCTCATTTTCAGAACTCACTGCCCACTGAATACTGCCCACTGAACACTGCCCACTGAATACTGAACACTGAACACTGAACACTGAATACTGCCCACTGAACACTGAATACTGAATACGGACACACTGCTCTTGAGTTTTCATAAATATTCTCATAAATTAAGAGCGTGTTTGGGAATTTGTTCTTTGAGGCGATTTTGTCATTAATTGACTTAGATGAGGCGGGAGGTTGCGATTTTAGCCTAAGCTAAATGAGCGTTCTTCCAACAAAATATAAGCCGATTAGTGACAGAATAAGTCTGATTAATGAATCTCAAACACGCTCTAAGAGTCCTTAATAAGTGTAAATGTTTTATACAGCAGAAGAAATAAAAAATTATGAGGAGAAGCTGGCTTTGCTGATCCGTAAGCGCGACTTCATTATGAAAGAGCGGGTTACTGCTGTGGATGTCAATGCTAAATTTGCTATAGAAGAGGAACTGACAAAGTTGGAGCAGGAGATAGCAGATTTAAAAGAGTTGTTGAGTAAAGCCCACGGAATACCTGCTGGGGTTACTGCAAGCAACTCTTTAGAGTCATTAGCAAAGGCACTTAATATTGATGAGGATGAAGAAATAGGAATGTTGCATCTGGTAAATTGTGACCGCAAGCAGATGAGGTCTAAATTTTGGGATGCTTTTGACGAAAAAGAAAAAGAGCATTTTCAGTTTTATTTTATCAGTGCATGTCCAAGCCAGATGCCTCCCAGTTTTGCCGAGCGGATGGTATATGAGTTGCTCGTAGAAGAGTTAAATGGAAATACGGATGCTTTGCATATTGTGCAGCATGAAGATAGTGGGCGCATTAAAATACAGGACTTACCAATGGGGCGTAATGTGCGGAAAAGCCAGCAACGCTTCAAAGAATATGTCCAGGAACGTTTTCGCTTTGCCGACACACAGTCTTTTGATGCGTTCATAGAGACAGGAGTACCTAATCTGCCCTATGATTACGTATCTGTTATTTTTGAAATACATGAGCGCAAATGGGAAAGTTTCTTAGAGGAATACCTTCAATGGATGATTGATACTTTCCGTTGTCCTCATGAGGATGTGCCCAAGTTTTTGTTCTTCTTTGTAGTTTATATTGATGGGCAACATTTGGATAAACTATCTGGTGAGCAGCGGCAAATCATTGACATACTTCAAGGTATTGATCATCGCAATGATTCTACTTTGCTTACTCCATTAATGCCAGTAGAAGAAGCTGACCTTAGGGCCTGGCTGATGGATCTGGGAGAGCGCAACCCCAACAAAGTGGAAGAATTAATAGAAGCTTTTGTTGCAGGCTTGAGAGAAGAAGATAAGATACTGTATCAAAAAGGGCAGTTGTTTAATATGAAGGATATTGAAGAATTGCAGGCACTCATTTATCGGATCGCTAATGAATGATATATAAATATGAGCTTTAACTTATATAAAGAGACTGGGCAAAGTGATTTGCCTGAGATCAACCTGAACCCCAAAATTAATGACCCTACCCTCTATCTTCCAGGTAAAGGGCTGGTCAGTGCGGTTAATGTGGCCATCAATCTGGGTATGCCACTTTTGCTTACAGGAGAACCAGGTACTGGAAAAACACAATTGGCACATCACGTAGCCCATTTCTTTAAACTGGGTAAAGCATTAGTATTTAATGCTCAAACGACCTCTGCTGCCAAAGATTTATTCTATCGTTATGATGCACTAGGGCATTTTCAATACAGTCAAACGCAGGAAGAGGCCTTAAGCTCCGAAATGATTGAAAGGCGATATATTCACTATCAGGCATTGGGAGAAGCTATCCAAAGCAAATCCAGAAAAGTTGTACTGATTGATGAAATTGATAAAGCTCCTCGTGATTTACCCAACGATGTATTGGCAGCTCTTGAAGACCTCCAGTTTACAGTAACTGAAATTGACAAGGAATACACTGCAACCGAAGCGTATCGGCCAATCATCATTATGACTTCAAACTCAGAAAAAAACTTACCAGAAGCCTTTTTGCGTAGAGTAGTGTATTATCATATAGATTTTCCGGAAGCGGGAACATTATTACGCATTTTGAAAAGCAAGGTAGATGGTTATGATGGAGATGCAGGCACAAATAGATTAAATGCACTCATTGATCATTTTGAATTAATACGTCTTAGAGATAAAGTTAAATTAAAGAAAGATCCGGCTACTGCGGAGTTGATACAATGGGCATCATTATTAAGCAAATTAAATTTTGATGCTACTAAATTAAAAGAATTAAAAAAACTCAGTACTTCTGAGGTGGAGCAACTGAAGCTTTCCTACTCAGTACTAGCAAAGAATAAAGAAGATTTATTGGCATTAGAACAACTACTTGAGCAATCTCACTAATGCCAGATACTGCTTTTAAATATCACCTTATTTCCCGCCTGCTGTCTCAATTGGAAGCAGAAGGTTACGCTTTGGGCACAGGACAATACCTTCGGGTACAGGAGTTATTGCGCAAGCTTCCTGATGATATACCGGTAGAATCTCTTGGGGAATACCTGGCTCCTTTGTTTGCCCAAAGCCCAAAGCAGCAGCGTGCCTTTTACGATATTTTTAAGCACAACCTTAAAACTACACAAGAATACTATCAACGATTAAATAGTGATTCATCAGGTGAAAGTAATAATCGTAATAATGATGTCAAACGCTGGTGGAGATTGGCGTGGGGTTTGGGAGCGGTTTTTTTATTGCCACCACTCATTGTATTCCTATTATGGTTTTTTATACCCGATACACCCAATGTAATTGTAAAGCCTTTTCATGTAAAAGGAGGGAGCAGCAAACAGGAATGTGTTTCTGATAGCCTGGATTTGACGGGCGAACCAGCCGTAGTTGAAGCCATTCTTGTTTATCAGCACAATGAAAAATTAGGAAATATTATTATTGATACCCCCTATTGTATTACCTACATTGCAGATAGCCTATCTGGTAAAGATTCTATTATCGTAGAGTTGAAACTGAAAAATAATAAGTTACAAAGGGTCTGCTTTTTGCCGGAAGTTCAAGGAGTGACCCCTGCAAGTGAGCAGCAGGATAACAGAAGAAAGATAGCACCCACTGTAAAAAGAACTGCCTATACATTTAACAATAAGATACCTTTATACGATCACGATATTCTGGCTTATCACATTTCAGAGCCTCCCTGGTGGAAGACTTTTATCGCTCAAAATTTCTGGTGGCTCAAATGGTTAGGCTTATTATCTTTTACCGCTTTGCTACTGGCTATTATGCGTTATCGCTCGGCTAAGCGGCAAAATTTGGTAATATCAGCAAATGAAAAGAATCAGCCACCATATGCTTATCATTTGAAACTGAAGGGGAAAGGGCAAATACAGATGGGAACGGATTTTGCTTATGTGCTCAATCGTATTCGCCAGCGTACCAATGCAGAAGCGATACGCCTGGATATCCCACGTACTATATCCGCTACTGTACAAAAGGCAGGAATGGTAGATTTTCAGTTTAGTCGGCAAACTCGCCCTCCTGAATACCTGCTCTTGATAGATCGCCAAAGTGAGCGCAATCACCGGGCTCGTTTATTTGATTATATATTTCGTTTATTTAAAGCGAATGAAGTACTTATTGAGCGCTTTTTTTATGATGGAGACCCTCGAATTTGTCATAATAAAAAACACCCCAATGGTATCTTGCTGCAAGATTTACAACAGCAATACGGAACCGCCCGCCTGCTCATTCTTGGAAATGGGAGCATCCTACTGAATAAATTTACTGGCAAACCAGTTGAATGGTCTCACCTACTATCGGACTGGAAAGATCGGGTGTTGTTTACACCAAAGCCAACCAAAAGCTGGAATAAGCGGGAACGCAGGCTGAAAAAAATACTTACCGTACTACCTGTAAGTATGCAAAGCTTAAATTTTTGGCTGGAACAATTAGAAAATGAAGAGGATGCAAATTTTGATAACTGGCATAAGCATGTAGAAGATGCATCAGTAGAGCCTATCAGCCTGGATGGGCCACTTATTGATACCCTTAAAGCACGGTATGGAGAGCAGATGCTTCAATGGATAGCTGCCTGTGCAATCTATCCGAGCCTGCATTGGGATTTGACACTTCACTTTGGACAATGGCTTTCCAATGATGATACTTACTTGCTTCGCGTTGAGCATATATTGCAATTGACACAACTTTCCTGGTTTGTAGAAGGAAAAATTCCGGAAGCCAGTCGCTTGCAATTGGTCGAATGGATGGAAACTGAGTATCCACAAACATTACATCAGCTGCGACAGGAGCTTGTAAGCTTACTAGAAAATAATCCACCACCACAAAACTCTTCTGCTTTTGAGGATTATCGTCTGAATGTAGCTGTAAATGATTGGCTGATTACAGATGATAATCGTAGAAAAAGAATACTCGAACAGGAAATTGCTCAGTATCTGGAATTGGGTGGAGAAGTGGATGTTACGGTAATTAGTAAATTGGAAAAACAAGGTTCTGTTCTGGATACTATCATACCAGATAAGTGGAAGCATAATTTTTATAATCAAGGCTTGCCAGGGCTTGGCTGGAAAGGAGAATGGGGCGATACCCTGAAGTGGGCAATGCCTTTATGGTTGTGTGCGCTGCTATTGACGATGTGGCCTTGGCAACTGGAGCGTTCGAGATGTGCCGATGGTGCAATTGTAGACTATGTAGAAGGACGCCAGGATGTATCAAGGAGCAATCATAATATTTATCCTCTTTGCATCAATGATGTGAGGGCGGTTTTTTGCCTGATGGAAAAATCTGCATTTATGAATCTGGATGTGGATTCGTTGCGGGGAAATGATCGCTTGTTAGCATCGTCTACAACAACTGCCCGACAATTTTTCCTGCCGGCAATTGCGGGAAATGATGAAGATCAACTGTTATGGCGGGCTCAATTAGCGGAGCCATTGGATATACAGGGAGGAACCCTTAAAAAAGAGATACTAGGTTATTCTTTTACCCCTGATGAAGTAGGATTAGATAGCTTAAGCGTATTTCTGCCTCAGTATAGAAGCAACAAAGCAACTGCTCTGTATAATTTGGGAGTAGCATATAGCCATCAGTTTGAAGATGAAAAGGATGAAGCAGCATTTGCCAGAGCGTGTTTTTTCTTTGACTTGGCCATGTCTACTGATTTAGAAGGTTTTACACCAGAGGAAAAGAAAAAAATATCTGATTGGTGTGATAATGGTAGTTCCTTTACGGAATCTTCGGGAGGAGTTGGTGATTGGGAACCGAAGTGTTATGTAGTTAGTAAAGCAGTGAGTACGCTTTCTGTAAGAAGCCGATTATTAACAGAAGAAGAAAAAAAGGAACTCAATAAACACTATGGCCAGCCCACCTGGAGTAAACTGCCGCTCAATCGTGAAACCTTGATAGGAGCTTTATCTCGAGGAGAGGAAGTTGTCCTGCTGGAAGAAGGAGATAACTATTATAAGATACAAACACCAATACTAGAAGGGTATATTGTAAAAACTTTTAGTGGAAAGCCAACACTGCTAGCTTGCGATGAAGCGGTTTCTCCTCCTGTTGAGAATAATCAGATTCCAGAACAAAGAACAACTCCAGACAGAACAATTAATGAAGAGAATACATCTACTATTAGAAGAACCAACCCTAACCTCCTAAAAAGAGATAGTCTTAATCTGCGCCCTATAATTAATCCTCCTACTAAGGATATAGATAAAGGGACAACATATACGGGCCCTGGAAGCAATGGTGGTTCTGACAGACAAGTACAATTGATTAGCCCTGATAGTTTGAGTACTTTATTTGGACAAAAAAAGGATTGTAATTTGTCGGCACCTCCAATTTCTAATCTTGAATTGGACTGCATAGAAATTACGAGTCGAGTTACCAAAGTTACTTTTACTTTGAGAAATTCCCATCCTAAAACAGAAATGTCTTATAGTATTTTTCCTCCCAACAATTCTTATGCTTTCTATTTGGTAGATGAGAATAATAAGACCTACCAGTTACAATCTATTACGGGAGCAAAATTTGGTAATAATCAAATTCTATATCCATCGAGCAGTATTACGTTTACAATGAACTTTGAAAAGCTTCCTGCTAATACAAATAGAATATCTATTATAGCTGGTGATTCTTACCTGGATAAAGAAAATACTTACTGGAATTTTAGAGGTGTTGATCTGGATTGGAAGTAAGCGGTGCCGTTGCACTTGAATTTCCTCGTAAATCCGTCAATTATTATAATAATTAACGCTTGTTTTCGACGCTCCCTTCATATTTGAAGCATTACTTCACAAAATTATTAAGCTATGAAGCGATGCTTTATCTATTGTACTATTCTTCTTGTAAATCTGTCTTGTTACCTCCATGCACAGGAATTTGTAGTGGTGGAAAACCCTCAAAGCCCCATTGATACTGTAGATATTCGAGGTTTTTATCGTGGTTGTGCCTGGGCAGATATGGATAATGATGGTGATCTGGATTTGTCGATCGAGGGTTTTGCTTTTCGCAATGAAGGCAATGGAGTCTTTTCTACTATTGAAAGTTTCGGTACGCAGGAAGGAGTTGATTTTTTAGGGGGCGTAAGCTGGGCTGATTATGGAAATGATGGTGACCTTGACTGCCTGTATTCCTCTGCTGCCGGTATTAATGGTACTACAGTCCCCACAACTGTGATTTTTGAAAACGATGGTACTGGAGCTTTTACTGAAAAAAAGATTGATGCCGATCCTGATCGTAGCCTGAAAACATGGTCTGCTTCCTGGGGCGAATTTAATAATGATGGGTATATAGATGTAACAGGAGCTGTGGCGTTTGGCTTTTTACAGGGATTATTGGATACACCAGGTTTTTTCTACACCGGCAATGAAGATGGCTCCTTTACCGAAATCACCGATGCAGAATTTACACAAGAAACAGCCCCATATACAGTAGCTTATTGGACGGATTATGATGAAGATGGCGATTCTGATCTGTTCATTGCTTCTGGGCCAGGAGGAAGCGCAGGGCCTGATTTTCACTACAAGAACCTGCTTTCTGAAAGTGGTACTGCCACTCTGGAGCGGATTACGGATGCTCCTTTTGCTACGGATGCTCAGGACGGACAGAATTATAATTTCATTGATTACGACCTCGATGGTGACCTCGATTTGTATCTGACTAATTATGGAGGCGCTCCCAATCGGTTTTATCGGAACGATAATGGTACTTATAATTCTATCCAAAATGTACTTACATTTCCGGGGGTAAGCCTGGGAAATTGCTGGGGAGATTTCGATAATGATGGAGATCAGGACGTGCTCATCACTGCGGATAATATTGGGCAAACAGCTTATTTTAGAAATGATGGAGGAACCTTTATGGCAATGGAGAATCCTTTTAGCGGAGTATTCCCTACTAATTCTAATGTTTCAGGTTTGACTATTGGAGACTATGATAATGATGGCGATCTCGACTTTTTTGCGAATGGTGGCATCAGCGGTCAAAATGGTCCAAGAGCGCTCTATCGCAATGATTTGGACAATGAAAATCACTGGGTAAATTTCACTTGTGAAGGCAATCCTTCTAATCGTGCTGCAATTGGTACACGTGTGCGCCTGAAAGCAGGTATCAACGGGCAAGCTACCTGGTTGCAACGTGAAATTACTGCACAGAATACTTTTATGGGGCATAATAGCCTGCGCGTACACTTTGGGCTTGGAGCTGCTGAAGTGATTGATTCCTTGATATTTGAATGGCCTTCTGGCAATATAGATGCTTATGCAAATCTGGCAGTTGATACTTTTTATCAGGTAGTAGAAGGGCAAACCTTAGTGAATGCAAAAGAAGTAGAACACTCAATAGATGAAAATTTGACAATTGTTCCTAACCCTAGTAATAAGGGGAGTGTGAGAGTGCAAAACGTTTTTTCGGCTAATGAAGTAAAAGTAGTAATCAGTGATGTATCAGGTAAGCAGTTTGCAACATCCCTGATAGATATAAGTGATGAATGGATTAGTGTAGATACGGTAGGTTTACAAAAAGGAATTTACCTATTGCAGCTAAGCAATGGAGTAGAAGTTGCAACAGCAAAATTAATCGTACAGTAAAAGCTATATCCTTTATAGAGGTGGTCTCCAATATGAGAGGCTACCTCTAGGAGAGGGGCATCGTAGCTTCTCGACTACGATCTTATACCTTATTAAGACAAGTACATTACTGTTCTCTATAATCCTGCCAGATCAGAGCAGCTGCACCACAAATAGCAGCCGTTTTTCCTGGAAGGCCAGAGCGAAGCAATTTTACTTCGTCCTTATAAATATCGAGTAGATACTCATTGAAGTATTTTTTCAGAGGATCTAATATATATTTACCGCTGTTGACTAAGCCTCCAAGTAATATGAAAGCTTCAGGCTGGGTGAAAGCAGTAAAATTGGCTAAAGCTAAACCCATAATTTTTGCAGTGAAATCAAAAGCTTTCAGGGCAATAGGATCACCTTCAGCAGCGGCTGCTGTTATTTCTTCACCATGTAAGTCATTATAAGCAATGCTTCTAAAGCGACTTTCATCCAGATACTGGCTTTGCATATACATGATAGTGCGCTTTAAGCCCGTAGCAGATACATAGGCTTCCAGGCCTCCTTTTACATTAAGCCCTGTTACACGTCCATCGCCAATAGTCATATCAATATGCCCTAGCTCTCCTGCCAGGCCTCCATATCCCTCAATGAGTTGTCCATTCGCAACAATACCCGCACCAAAGCCTGTACCTAGAGTGACAACAATAAAATCCTTCATCCCTTTAGCACTGCCAAAAAGCATCTCTCCCAATGCAGCTACGCTGGCATCGTTCATGATTTTCATTGGTATAGGCATGCGTTCCTGAAGCTTTTCGAGTAGAGGTATAGAGCCCTTCCATAGGAGGTTGGAAGCATTCTTAATGGTACCAGTTTTACTAGATGCATTAGGGGCTCCAATCCCACAGCCAAGGATATTAAAATCTTCAGGAAATTTTGATGTTAAATCATCAACTGTATCTTTTATTTTATCCAGAAAGTCATCGAGGTCAGGATACTCGCGGGTACGGAAATAGGTCTTTTCCATACAGTTTCCATCCTTGTTTACCAATCCTATTTTAGTCTTGGTACCGCCAATATCGATACCTACTACTATATCCATAATGCTATATTCTTTTAATAAGGAACAGGACAATATTTTAGTATTTGAGCGTGTCCTGATACTCGCCTGTTTACAGCCATAAATATAGTAAAGGAGTAAGTAAGAGAGCATAATTAGGTTGCTTTTTTGGTGGATCAGCTTTTTGCTCAGGTCAAGGCGCGGCGGAGTGTAATAGCCAAAGTTATTAACACGAGTACGCAACGCAGATATGGGTAAAAAGATGCCACCATAAAAAGATTAATTAAATGTGCTCTCTTATTAATTTTTTTAGGAAAAATAAATGATCTAGAATAGACTTTATTTACGATATACCACCACTACAATTTTAGAATTGGCAACACCATCGTATAAGTACTACTGATCTTTGAAATAAACTTCAATATTTTTTCCTCGACATTCGTATGCTTCATGAAGGGGTATAAAAGAATCGTCAGTATAGTGGTTTGTGTCAATTGATGAGTAGAGACTTCGGAGAAATAGTATATTCTGTTACTTGTGCGACTTCATCCGAAGTCGAAAGCTTTTTTGCCTAAGCAAAAAAGATGTGATTTCTCCGAAATCATTACTCTGATAGCACTCAGCTTTTCTCATTTAACAAAGCACTAATCCTTATCTTTAATGAGTAGTTCTATTTCCTGATTACTACTAATTACCAATTGCCCATCTACCAATTCAATAGTTCCTTTTCTAACCTCTAATGCAGTAGGAGGGAGGTCTTTAAGCACCAATTTTAAATTCCAATCTGTTTTTGTCTGTTTAGCTTTAATAGAGGTGCGTTTTCCTCTTTTTTTGTAAAAAAGGCTTACTGCATTTTCATTCACAATTACATTTTCCAAAGCGGCATCATCCCAGGCCTTAGGCATATTGGGTTGTATAATGACTTCTTTCTGGGCAGCATCGGGTTGAATACCAAAAAATTGTTGTACAATGGGTACTGCAAATCCATAAATATTCCATGCCTGCGTAATCATACCATAATCTGGAGATACCTCATACATACTTCCCGGAAAGGCATAATTGAAACTACGTGTCATTCTTTGCAAATAGTTAAGTGCTTTGTCGGGGCGTCCATAATTGTTTTCGGCTACAATTTGTACTCCTGTAGGAAGTGTCATTACTGCTCCTGTGTAAGAAAATATTTTACTTCCTTTGAAGGAGCCATCATCAGAGCCTGCAGATTCATCACGGTCTATACCCGTCACAAAAACACCAAAAGGATTGACAAATTTTGTGGCAGTTTCCAATGCGACTAATGCTTTATCCTGATCTGCTATACCCATTTCCATGGGAGTATTCACAACCCAGTTGTGATGCATGACAAAAGGTTTAGCTTGTTCGGATGGATGAGAAAGTATTTGCTGTTTACTTTGTTGTAATTCCTTAACAGCCCAGGGTTTATTTAATGTATCTGCTCTTACAATAGCATCTTCAATGAGGTGTAGTGCTTGTTCATCAGTTCCTATAAAATCAGCATAGGAATTAAACTCAGCCGACCAGAATTGTTCATTGATTTTACGTTTAAGTTCTATTGCACGAGTTTCATATTGGGTAGCTAAATCCTGTTTGTTCAATATATCTGCGATCTGTGCGGCATCAGCAAATGCTCTTTGAGTGTATGCTGCTACATCAATCATTTCACTATCCAGCCCATGTATTTCCATCATTCCAAAACCTTCGGGAAAACCGTTTTTGTCATTGTCATTTTCGGTCATTAGCCAGTCAAGCCCCTTTTGTATGGTAGGGAAATAGCGTTCTAAAAATGCCTGATCTCCGTTCCAGCGGTAAATCTCCCAGATAAGAGAGGCAAATTGTGGGGTTTCGTTAATATTGCCAGGGTTAAAAACAGCTCCATTGGTTGAGACTTCGTGAACGATTCTACCATTTCCATTGGTAGCTTCAGAAATGCTGTCCAGCAAAGCAATTGTTTTGATTACTGCTTCTTCCTGCCCAATAGCCATATATCCTTTTAATGCATATTCACTATCAACCCCAAACCACCAGGGATAATCAGGTATACCTGCCATGATACCCGTTCCTACTTCAGGAACGGTTCTGATTAGCCAGTCACAATTATATTTTAGCCATTCAAATGCTTGTTCTATGTCTTTATCAGGAATGCTTAATTTACTTTGGTTGGCTAATACCTCGTATCGGCCTTTCTTTTGTTTCAGATAGACTGGATAGTTGGCTTTCAGGTCCTGGAAGGTATTGATTGCTGCATTTTTACTCTGGTAAGAGCCTGCTATAAAAAAAGTAATAAGATTACTATCTCCAGGTACCAGGTTTAATTCATAATTTAAACGAGCAGCAACTCCCTTACCTTCATACTCATAGTTGGCATTTATTTGTTCAGCAGATGGCTGGTCTGCTCCAAAAATGGTGAACCATGGATTATCAGTATCTTTTACCAGATAGGCATCCTGCTTTTCTATAAAATAGGTTTCATCCTGGCCATCTTTCATTTTTGTACGTTCCCCCAGCCAGGTTGGGCGTAAATCTGCATGACCGGTAAACTGTAGTTTGACTTTTTTAGCCTGGTCACTCTTATTGATTAATACATATTGTACGACCAGTCCTTCTTTATGATCTGGTACAAATTGGCAGCGTTCTATTTGTAAGTCATGTTCATCGAGCTGAAAAGTATGTTGATTGGCCATGGGGTAGTTGGTGAAAGATTGGGCCTCATCCAGAGTCGTTTCACGATCGTTAATGATCAAGCTTACCTCAAATCCATCCATTAATTTGATGGGATGATCCCAAATGCCCCCCATTTCTCCTTTGATATGCCAGCCGATTTCCGGAAAACTTCCATCTTGATGTCCTACCATATATATCCTGTCTCCGGCTGTAACAAAAGGAGAGGAAAGGTATTCCTGTTTTCCTTCTATAGAAGGGGCACTTTCCAGAAAATAGGAAAGATTAACAGTTGAGGGTGTAGTTGATTTTTTACAACTGCTTAATAGTAAAAAAGCTAGGGTACAGGTGGTTAATATGCTCGTTCTCATAGTACAATTTTGGTCATTTACTCTAAAAATAATGACGCGAATTGGAAGTTTTTCCCATCGAAGAGGCCTTTGTCACTTAGCTTTAACTCGGGAATAACTAATAATGCCATAAACGAAAGAGTCATGAAAGGTGCTCTTAATGAACTACCTAAATCGTTTTTTGCGAAAGCATCAATATTTTTATATGCTTCTGCTACTTCATAACCATCTTGATCAGACATAATGCCAGCAACAGGTAGTGGAACTATTTTTTCTATCTCGTTTTGTACTGCTGATACACCGCCTTTATGTTCTATAATCAAATTGATAGCGCGGCAAATACTTTTGTCGTCAGTACCTACAGCTATGATGTTATGAGAATCATGTCCTACACAAGAAGCCAAGGCTCCTTTTTGAATGGTAAATCCATTAATAAATGCAAAGGCGGGTGGGGAAGAGGTATATCGATTGAGAACTACGAGCTTTAAAATATCTCTTCCGGGATCACTGACCGCTTTATCTTCTATGATGAGCGCTTCAGTAATGAATTGACCAGTAATTAGTTCGCCATCTTCTGCTTTGATAATCCGAATCTGCTCTGCTTTTGCAGGAATTGCAAGCGCTTCTTTAGAGATTGGTTGAGCATGAAATTTGTTAATACAATCAATTTTCTGAGGCGCAATTAGGCTTTTCCCACCTTCTGCTACTTTCTGTCCTTTGATATAGGTAGTAGGATGTTCAAACGTATTGAGATTTTGGACAACAATAAAATCAGCAGCATCACCTGAGCGAAGTAATCCTACGTCTAATCCATAGTGGGTTACAGGATGTAGACAGGCAGCACGAAGTAAATCAAATAAGTCATAGCCCTCCCTTAATCCACGTGCTACCACTTGGTTGATGTGGCCTTCTAGCAGGCTATCTGGATGTTTATCATCCGAACAAAACATGATTTGGTCAGGGTATTGCTTGATTAGTGGAATCAGGGCTTCATAATTTCGGGCAGCACTGCCTTCCCTAATGATGACTTTCATGCCCAATTGTAATTTGTTGAGCCCTTCTTCGTAAGTAAAGCATTCGTGATCCGTACTAATACCTGCCTCCATGTATTTTCTGGCTGCTTCCCCTTTTAATCCTGGAGCATGCCCATCAATTGGCTTGCCAAAACTTTGAGCTATTTTAATTTTCTCCATTACTTCAGGATCCTGATTTAAAACACCAGGATAATTCATCATTTCCGCCAGGTAACGAATTTCAGGACGACTCATCAGGCGTTTTATCCCTTCAGGTCCAATATTGGCTCCTGCTGTTTCAAATGCAGTTGCAGGAACACAGGACGGGGCTCCAAAGTAGAAATGAAAAGGAACCCTTTGACCATTCTCTATCATAAACTCCACTCCCTTTTCACCTAGTACATTGGCTATCTCATGTGGATCCGAAATCGTGGCAACTGTACCATGCGGAACACATAAACGGGCAAATTCAGAAGGCACCAGCATGGAACTTTCTATATGTACATGAGCGTCTATGAATCCAGGCAGGATATATTGCTCAGGAGCACTTACTAATTCTTTGATGTATTGAATCTTGCCATCTTGCCATCCTACTTCAGCAGGATAGATACGTTTTTCATGTAGGTCTACGACTTGTCCCTGTAAGCTGTTAAGTTGGTTGATCACTATCTATATTGATATGGTTCTCTACAATATAGTTAGAAATTATGATTAGGTCATTTTGTACAACATCTTTATCGTTTCCAAAGATTTCCAATAATTCGAAGGCATGATTATGCTCGGTAATGATTGTAATAATGCCTGAATATATATCCTCTGTTCTTTTGACATTTGTCCTAAACTCTGCAATATCTATTATGGGGATGCGCCTGCTTTTAAAACCTTCACGTATTTCGACCTGCTCTTTATCAATGGAAATGGTTTTTTTCTCTGCTTCTTTCTCCCTTTCTTTTAGATTGGATGTAGCAACCATTAGGCCTATTCCTGCAATGATACAGGCAATGCCGGCACGAATGCTGATAAAAAGCATTATGAGAACTCCTATTACTATCAGGACTATGGATAAGTGCCAATAGTTTTGGATGTGTTTATTTTTGTTTCTGTTCTTTCGGATGAAGAGTTTGCCGTTTTGATTTTGTAGCTCCAGATGATTTGCACGCAGGGCAGAGGATACTACTGATGGCAAGTTGATGTCATTCATTTTGTTAGATTGAGCTAGTTAGTTTAAAAATAAGTAAGTGGTTAAATATAGTTTGTGATTCTGAACTAAGATTTTTTTTCTTAATCAAAAATGGAGGCTGCCTCATAAATATATTCACTTTATACTTACCAGACAGCCTCTTTGCAGCTTACTCGAAATTATAAGTATTGATTTGCAGCCCTTTTTCGTAAGAAGTAGCTTCGGTCAATACCCATTTGGCCTGTGTTTGAGAGTCGCCAAACAATTTTATGCCGCCTCCAAGTATAATCGGATTGATTTTTAGCTTGAGCTGGTCTATCATTCCATGGTCTAGTAGCCATCCGGCAAACTGGCCGCCACCGCAGAGGTATACATCTGTAGGAGATTTATCACGGATTGCCTTGATGGTTTCGATTTCAGGTGTTTTAATATGGATTAATTCATCTTGTTTTTCAAATTTTAAGGTGTTAGAGAATAGGTAGTGAGTCATGTGAGGATAAGCTGGCATACCAGGCTCCAGGCCAAATTGATAACCAAATTCATAGGTTTTACGGCCCATGATAACGGTTTTAAATTCAGCCAGGTCATTCAGGTATTTTTGCACACCATCTCCTTCTCCGATAAAGTGGCTTACATCTTCATTAGGAGCAGTGATATAGCCATCCAGAGAAGTGGCTACGTAATAAATGATCTTATTCATTCAAGGTTTTTGAACAACTTGGTAATAAAAATCTCGCGTTTGTTACTCCTTAACCAGTTTTTTGGAATATTGATTCCCTACTTTGTCATTTAATACTATAAAATAAAAACCTGGCTGTAATATGGATAAGTCGAGTCTTGTAGATGAATGCTTAATGATAGATTGTTGTAGTAAGACTCCTTGATTATTATATATGCTATAGCCCTCTAGTACAGAGTGTTTGTCCTCTATATTGAGGTAGTGATTAAAAGGAGCCCGCTTTTACTCCACTTTTTTGATATTAGCTTTTAGTTGATTGATATACCAATTGCTGGTAGCTTGTTTCTGTGAAAGTTTAAGCGCTTTCTGATACCAGTTTTTTGCCTGATCCTGATCCTTTTTTTGGAGGTAGGCTTCTGCAATACTGACCATAAATTCCAGATTGTTCGGATTATGTTCATGGCCTTTTTTCAATAAGTCCAGGCCCTTTTCTTCTTTTTCTTTTTTGATATAATAGTTGCCAGCATGGTGATAAAAATCGCCCAGTGAAGCTGGATAATTTTCCTTAATAGTATTTTTCAGGCTATTTAGAGATGTTTCTCCTTCTTCTGCTATGGTGTTAATTATTTGTCTAAATTGACGGGGTGGTAGACGGAAACCACTGCCAATTTTCTCTTGATAAGGCATCATATATGCCTCATAATCCTTAAAGCTGGAAACTTCAGCCAGTTGATTTTCCGTAAGGTAATAATCTGGAAAGAAAAAGGCCAATGCATCTTTGATCGTGATCAGTCCTACAGAGTTGTGATTTTCCTCAGGGTATCTTTGGAAATGATAGTCCAGTCCGATAGGTTCATTACCATAATAATTATCGGCAAAAATCTGGATGTCCATTTGATTAACAAAGCCAAGTACGCCCATACCGCGTTCATCTCCCAGAGAAATATATAGCTGTTGATTAAGGCCTTCATTGTTTTTGAAAAATTGTTCTACCTGTTCTTCTGCTTTATAATCATTATACCAAAGCGAAGGACTAATAGCTATATAGGCATCAAAAGATATTGGTTGGTCTAACAAAGTATTAATAACAAACAGTCCGCCAAGAGAATGCCCGACAAGTATATCGTAAGAGGACGTTTTGTAATGTTTATCAAGGTAGGCCTTCAATTCTTGTTGAATGAATTGTAAAAATTGATCATCATTTTCTGGTGTGCAGTTTTTTACATAACTATCATGCCCATTGTCAGATATACCCACCACAATCATTTCAGGTATCTTTTCACTGATCATAGAGAGTTGTTCAATCATACCACTCACATAATGAAAATTATAATCACCATCCATCAGATAAAGAACAGGAAATCGAATCTGCTCACTGCTATAATAACTATGTGGAAGATATACGTTGAATGCACGGCTTTCGCCTAATATGGAAGAAGTAATGGTGTGCTTTTGCCCTATAGTGATAGGTGAGGATTGGGTACTCGCGCTAGAAGAGAATAAAATAAACAGGCAAATGGAACATAGTATCTGGAAACTCAATGTCTTTTGCATAACAGGGGTTTTACAGGTAAGTAAGAGCGCATGATTAGGTTGCTTTTTTGGTCGAGCAGCTTTTTGCTCAGATCAAGACACGGCGGAGTGTAATAGCCATAGTTATTAACACGAGTACGCAACGCAGATATGGGTAAAAAGATGCCACCATAAAAAGATTAATTAAATGTGCTCTCTTACTTATGACATATTATTCCACGAAAGTAATCAAAGAAGGATGATTTTTTAAACTAAAAGACTTTGTCTTAAATAATAGCGGGTATGTTCAATGATGATACAATCTATGGATATAATATTTATTGTCATCGGTGACCAACCTTAAGAGGAGTAGTCCTTTCGGAAACGGGTCCAGGCAAATTTCTATCTGGCTGGATTGCTGGTGGAGGCTTGTCTGGCTAATTTTTTTTCCGGCAATATCATAAAACTCAATGTGTTCAATCTTTTCTTCTTCTGGCCAGGAAATCACACAGAGGCTTGTTGCTGGATTAGGATATAACGAAATGGGAATGTCATCTTGTAATTCGTGGCATATAGCAGGGTTTTGAAGAAGCTGAGCCCTGTATTCATAGATGTTTTGGCGCATGATAGCTGCCTGCTGTTTTGTGAACATGGCTAAGCAACAGTCTGGTGTATAGTCCATATAATTGCTATAAGAAGGATTGGCATCATCACACATCTTATATTCACGAGGAGGGCATTCATTATGTGGCCCTGATTGAGGAAAAGTATCACTGATCCCGTCATCTTCTTCGCATTCATCATGAAAAGTGCCCCAGGGGTGAGCTAGCCCGAAGTAATGGCCAAGTTCGTGTACTAAAGTTCTTCCCATTTGAAAAGGAGTATGTGCTCCAAGAGTGCCAAAATATCGATAGTTAATAACAACACCATCGGTTGCATCTCCTGCTTCTTTTGGCGAAGAGGCATAGCCTAAAATATCTTCCGGCATTTCACAAACCCATATGTTTAGATATTGATGGGAAGGCCAGGGAGACTTTCCACCATCATTAGCAGAAAAGAGGCTGTTATAAATACCAATGTTCTCAATGGAAGTTGTTGTTCTTGTAATACCTATGCCAGGGATACCATCAGGATCAATATTAGCCAGGCAAAATTCTATTTTTGTATCAGCAGCAAGTGCTTGTAAAGTAAGGGGTAATGTGTTTAGATTGGAATTATGGCGCCTGAAATCTCTGTTCAACGCATTTATTTGATTGTAAACCTGTTGATCTTCTATTATTACACTTTGGGGTAAAACTAAATGTACTACTACTGGTAATTGTAATAATGGATTTCTCGTTTCCACCTCTTTTGTTGGTTTTGATATAACTGTATGCATCGTATCACTAAGACATCTTTGCCCATCTGCTTTTGTTGATAGCAGGACCAAAAAGAATAAAAAAGACAAATACAATTTCATCATTGAAAGCTTTCGAGTAGGCTAAGGAGAATCTAGTGTATTACTCTATCCGATGATTTTTTTTAGAATCATCGGATAGAGTAATCATTTATTACATTACAGTAAATCTTTTGCTAATTATACTGTCGTTGATCTCAAGCTGGATAATATAAATTCCTTTACTTAAATCGTCAATTGCTACTGAACTACGATAATCGGAAAGATGATCTTGTTTCACTTTTTTGCCCGTAATATCGATAATTTGATAAGGTGTACCATCTTCTGGAATTTCCCAACCACTCAATTGAATAAAATCGGATGTAGGATTAGGAAATAGATGTACTTCAACATCCTGACTTTCAAAACCATCAAGAATTCTGCAACCAGAGCTACCAGGTACTACACTAAAAGTGAAATCCTCAGCATTCCAGGAATCACAGCCTGTTTTTGAGAAAGCAACTTGTACTTTGTATTCGTAACCAGGCCAAAAATCCCAGTTCGAATGGTGAAAACGCCAGACATCATTTAATAAATCGACAGTTTCTGGCATAGGCCCTGATTGCCAGCCCGTACCTGTCCAGTTTATACAACCAGATGTTTGCCCTGGGTTTCTCTGACAAATATCAATTGACCAACCGGTCTCGTTTTGTGCACCACCAAGTAGAGGCACTGTTCCTATTGCATCAAGGTGGTCTTTACAAAAAACATCATTATTGATAATACCACTGTAGTCAAGCAAGGAGTAAGTGTGAACAATCTCACCAAATTCGATAATGTCCGTTTCTCCATCTAGCATCCAGGCTCCGAGACATCCCCCAGAAACCTGAGGATGATCGTAACAAATTCCGTCTAATTTTACAGCAAAATAGACTTTGATTCTGTAAGGTGTATTTTCTTCTAAATAAGAAGCAGCATCGCTATTGAAGATATAGAAATCTGCATAAGGTGTAATTTTTGATGTTACCATCTGTCCAGTTGTACCATTAGCGTTGATTTTGTGAACATCAAATCTGGCATACATCTTATAAGGAGCAGAAGGCCAGGCATAACAATTGCCACAAATGGAGGAAGATGGATTGGTCTTGACCTTAACTTTTTTACACCCAAGCCATTGTAAAGAAGGTACAGAAAAAGCATCATTAGCTGAAAAGAAGAACGCAAATAAAAGCGCAACTAAGAAATAATTTTGTTTCATAAGTACTTTATTTAATTTATGATTTTGAGACAAAACTATTCCCTGTCACTGCCATTTTTAGGCACTAAACTTTTTTTTGACTTAAAGTCGAATTAAAGAAGGATAATTTTTTTGATTAATAAAATTTGGCCTAAATGGTAATGTGCATGTTCTATGATGCCATGTAAGTACCGATAATAAATATCATACTTTTTATCTGTTATATGTTCTCCTAGTTTTTCTTCAGGCATAGCTTCTACCAATTGAGCAAAATGCTCTACATCGGCCCATACCTTATCAAGCATTTTTTCCCAATCTTCTTGTGAGGTAATGGCCGGATACGAAAAGCTTAGTTCGTCTTTCATTTCCAGTGGGCCTCCTTCTAGTACCTTTGTTACTTCTACAACATAGTAAGTCATATGATATACCAATGTAGCAATGGTATTTAAGTCGTAAAGTTGCTGAGTGGCGATCTCCCAATTTACATCTGAGATGGTGTCTTTGAGATTGACAGCCGTCCAGTTATTTCCAAAGTATACTTCACGGAGATGTTTGGCAATTTGTGTTGGAGTATGCATGTTGATGGATTGATTTTTGTGAAAGCTCTAATGTAAGCGAATATTATAAATCAGGCTACTCTCTTTTGTGTCATTAATTGCTAATTAATTTTTAATGTTTAAACAGTGATGTGCTTTTGTTTGTATCCTTAGTAAAGGATGATAAAGCTAGCTAGTATGAACAGAAAAATTTTTCTCAAGTCATTATTTGCATTACCAATTATAGGAGCAGCTATGAAACTCAGTGATTTAAATAAATGGACATCTTCTTTGGATAGGACAGCCAAGATGCCTGTACTTTTTCTGGGGCATGGTAGTCCCATGAATGCGATAGAGGAAAATGAATTTGTAAAAGGGTTTAGAAAGCTTGGCAAAGAAATCGAAAAACCTACAGCAATTCTCTGCATTTCTGCTCACTGGGAGACACGTGGCACCTATGTCACAGCTATGGAACATCCTCGTACAATACATGATTTTGGAGGTTTTCCCCAGGAGTTGTTTAATGTACAGTACCCTGCCCCGGGAAGCCCTGATTTGGCAAGAGAAACTCAAAAGCTGATTCAAAAGGCAAGCGTAGAACTAGATGATAAGTGGGGACTTGATCATGGAGCCTGGAGTGTTATCAAACATTTATACCCGGATGCGGATGTACCCGTTATTCAAATGAGCCTGGATTTTACCAAACCGCCGCAGTATCATTACGAATTGGCGAAAGACTTAGCTTCTTTACGTGAAAAAGGCGTGCTCATTGTTGGGAGTGGCAATATGGTCCACAATCTTCGAATGGTTGCCTGGAATCAATTAAATACCGATGGCTATGGTTATGATTGGGCTATTGAGGCCAATGGAAAGATGAAGCAGTATATTGCTTCTGGTGATCATCAACCGCTAATCAATTATTCATCACAGGGCAAAGCATTTCGATTGGCTATACCTACGCCAGAGCATTATCTTCCTTTACTGTATACATTAGCATTAAAAGAAGATAAGGATGAAGTGAATATCTTTAATGATAAAGCTTTAGGAGGTTCTTTAACAATGACTTCTGTGAAGATTGGGTAGTTTGATAAAAATCAATTTTAAGGAACGAATTTATATAGGTTTTCATTGAATTAAAAGACAGCCAATGCTGAGTGTCCCCTTTTAACTTAAAATGAAAACATATGAAACCTATATTTTATGTCCCCTTACCGTTATGGTACCCCAAGTTTTTTCTTTGTTTTGTAGTATTATTACTCCATACAAGCTCCCTTATTGGACAGGAAGATGATTATAAGCAAGTAATATTGGATAGGCTTGATAGCTTATTGGTTGAAATAGAATCAATAGAAGGCGCAAGTGCTAGTTATGATTCAATAAGGATACTAATTAATGAGTTGAGGAATCAGGATTTTAGAGAGATTTCGGAGTCTACTATAGATTTTATAAGAAATGAGATTCCGGATTATCGTTTCCTTGGTGGCCTCAGAGCAAATGCCGATTATGAAATATCGAAGTATCGTTATCAGAAACCTGGCGGTTATCATGGATACATTGAGGAGGTCCAGAAAAAGAGAGAACGAATAGATGGTACCATTCGGCAGATAGTAACCAATGATTATCTGCATTATGATTATCATGAAACCTCCGACAAACTATTGAAATACATTCATTTGTATCATGATAATGATGTTTTCCTATTTTCAAATATTAATAAAGACAGAGACTATACTGGTGGTTTTAGATTGGAATTTGCCACAGATAGATTAAAAATTAAACTATTTAAATTTGGAAAAAGAGATCATAACTATCTACACTACCAAAGTTTTTTAATAGGTGGAGAAGGCTATACACCATATATAAGATTTACAGAAGACGAACTTTTATCCAGAAATGTTCTTTACGAAATAGACCCGACTACTAACTTTTTTACTCAAAGAAGTTTAGACTCCATTCAGAATTATTTAAATAGAAATCAACAGCTTGCTGATCGTCCTTTTGCTTCCTTCCAGTACATAGGCAGAGGAAAGTATAAACTGCATCATAATGGAAACTACAGGCGTTGGGGATTTCTGAAGATTGGAAAAGTTGGAGGGCCAGTAGGCGAAAATATTCAGGCAATTATTCACAATGATTTGACTACAGGCTCCCAAAGGGTTTTAAACTGGAGTAATCAAATTGCAAATGGAGGTCGATTTGCAGTGAATCTTGAATGGAAATCAGAGTTTTCTTTGCTATCAGAGAATTCTTATATCGTCAACTTCAAAAAAAATCCGGAAGCGAAAAAGTATCGGATACTGAAACACGTGAATGTGTACGTCCCTGTAGAATTTGCTTTGGGTACGGTCCATACACATGCTGGTGGAGGCATAGGCATCTCGAATAAATCCTTTTTAAACACTAATGGAACGAATGATGTAAAATTTGTAAACTATAGAGGATTACATACCATTAGGCGTATATGGCTGAATACATATGTGAATGTAGAATACAATTACAGGCATGTCATACATAATTCAATGCTGGAAGGGATGGGAATCATTAACCCTTTTGAAGATGACCCTCTTGATGATGAAGCAGTTACTGTGTATAAACTGAGAGAAGAGGATATAAATAGAAACCTGCATTCATTAAGCTGGCAGATTGGCATTAGGGTGAAACGAATGACTATTTTTTATAAGCAAGTAAGGCTATTTAATAAGGAGTTCAGCGTAGAAGGAGCAAAACCAGTGTATGAAGAGTTTCAAACCGAGAAATGGTATGGTTATGGTCGGCTTGGGGCGAGCTTTATCATGTGATTTCCCCGACTCAATATTATTTAGTAGCTTGAGTTTATTATTAACGAAGCTCTAATATTTGTGTTATGAAATCATGGATAAAAAGAAAAGAAGTGAATAGTATTATATTAAAATCTATGATACTATTCACTATCCTTATTTTATCAGGAGGCTGTAATAAAGATGATGAAGCGCCTGCAGGTGACAGTCATGTAGAAGCATCCGATTTATGTCAGGCATTGATAAATGGTGTTTTCGAGAATGTTGAGCTGGATACTCCTCCTGTATTTTTAGATGGTGGAGAAGATGGTTTTATCATGGCTCTTTTTGAGGTTATTCACTATCCTGCGGAAGCCAGAGAAACAGGAGTGGAGGGTATATGCAGATTACATTATGAAATCACCGAAGAGGGGATGGTAGAAAATATTGAAGTGATAGAAGAACCAGGTGCTGGTATAGGCGAATCTGCTGTATTTGCCCTGGATAGTGTTACCGCTGGTATAACCTACAGTCCTGGAATTTTTAATGCTATGGTGGTGAGAGTAAAAAAGGAACTCCTGATTCGCTATCGCCTGGAGTAATAATAGGCTTTGTTGAAGGAGGAAAATTATTTTCCTATTATATCGTTTGATGGCTAACAAAATACTGGTTGATGGTACACCTAAAAACCTCCCTTCTTTTAGTCATACTGTTTTTATACACTTCAAATCTTTTTGCTCAGGAAAATCAATACATTGATCATGTGATCGATTCACGAGTATTCGAAAAAGAACGCGAAGTGAAAGTAATGCTGCCCGAGCGGTATTTCAGAGATACAACAACTGAATTCATCGTTACTTATGTGTTGGATGCCCAGTCCGATGAATATTGGAGCATGGCAACAGGGAATATATCTTACCTGGTAAGGCAGCATCAGGTAATTCCCATGATTGCAGTTGGTATCGTTTCTCCTGATCGGGGAGGAGAGTTTTCGCCAAAATCGGAGGTGCTTTCCAGGCATTTGGAAGAAGAGGTTTTTCCTCTAATTGAACAATCGTATAGGGTGGCAGATTTTAGGATTATTATTGGCCACTCCTGGGGCGGAGCATTTGTTGGCAATACCTTATTTAGTGCTAAGCGAGATATGTTTGATGCTTATATTGGAATTAGCCCATCACTTGGCGCAATTGATGGCAGGATTTTACATCATGCGGATTCTATTTTGAGGTTAGAGCAGCCTGTGAGTAAGTATTTCTATTGCAGCAGTGGTGATTTGGGTATTAGAGAATTTGAATCCCAAACGGAAATAATGGAAATGGATTCTATTATCCAGGCACATCCTAATCCAACTTTAGTATGGGAGTATGAAGTATTTCCCGATATGGACCACTGGTCGTGTGTGATTCCTTCTTTTAATAATGGGCTGGTGAATGCTTGTAGGAATTTCTTTGCTGATCAAAAAATAATTAAAGATTTAGTAGCAAACGGGAAAGATATAAAGAAAGCAATAGATCAATTTTACCAACAGCAGCAAGCTACTTATGGCTTTATATTTAAACCATCCTATAAGTATTGGGACTTTGTGGCAGATGATTTTAGGCAGCTCGAATTGTATGAAACGGCTATTGCTCTTTATCTTCTTTCAATCGAAGAAGGTAATGAAAATGTGGTCTGTTATTATGAATTGGCACAAAGTTATGAGGCAAAAAAAGATACCGTAAATGCTCACCTGTATTATCAAAAAACAAATGAGTTATTAGAGCAGAATAAAGAAAATCTTAAATCTAGCCTTTATCAGGCATTGAAGAAAGAGGTAGCAAAAAAATTAAAACACTAACGAATGATCCTGGTATTTGTTGAACATTTTTTGAATGAAGAAGGAGTCGCTATTTTCCCTCAATGGATTACCAATATCAGGGCTGTCCTCCAGGCTTATGATGGTTTTATATCCATAAAGCAAATCAAAGATATTGAGAATGAAAATCGCTGTGTACTGGAACTTCATTTCACCAATCTCAAACTGCTAAGAGAATGGGCTAAAAGCACTGAACATGATCAGTTTATAGCACAATTAAAAGAATATCGACTTAAAAAACAGCGCTCTCAGATATTTGAGTATGTTTAATCTTACAGTCTTATAGGTTCTATTTGTAATACCACTTTTCTGGGTAAATTTTTTTTAAAAAAAACTTGCGTAACCAATTGGTTACATGTATATTTGTAACCGATCAGTTACCTAATAAAATGAGAAGAGATATTTTTCAAGCGATATCAGATCCTGTCAGGAGGGAAATCATTGACTTGTTGGCCCAACAACAACTAAGCATTAATGAGGTTGCTGAAAAGTTTGCTATCAGCCGCCCTGCAGTATCTAAGCATATTAAAATCCTCAATGAATGTGGAGTTGTCGATATTCATCAAAAGGGTAGGGAACGATATTGTAAGATACAGGCTTCTACCTTGATTCCTGCCTTTATGTGGCTGGAGCAGTATCGAAATCTATGGGAAGAAAGACTAGATAATTTTGAGGAATATCTGGAAGAATTACAAACAAAAAACAAAAATAAGACTGAAAATGAATGATTTAAATTCGCGTACAGTTACTATTGAACGAACATTCAATGCTTCACTTGAACTCGTCTGGGAAGCCTGGACAAAGCCAGAACACATTGCTCATTGGTGGGGGCCTAAGGGAATGGATGTTAAAGTAGAAGAGCATAACTTCATTGTAGGGGGAACGTGGAAGTATACCATGCTTATGCCTGATGGCAATGAATTTATTTCTGAAGGTGAATACATCGAAATAGAAGAAGGTAGAAAAATAGTCACTACTGCCAACTTTTTGCCTATGACCGAAAATGTAGAATTACATATGTTATTTGAAGCAAAAGGAGAGCAAACCCAATTTACTTTTCTGGTAGTACACCCTACAGAGGAATACCGTATTCAACAGGAAAAAATGGGCATATACAATGGTTGGGGCTCTGCTTTTGATCGATTGGAAGCTTTCCTGGAGGGGTGATATACAACTTAAAGTAACTGTTTTTTCAGCCTCATCAATGGATGGGGCTATCTTTGTTGTTGGCTGGGATTTTCGCTCTTATGGATAAAAATATTTATAAAGACTTCAGAGAAGTCGTAAATTTATTGGAGATGTCCATGATGGATATTTCGACTTCGGATGAAGTTGCATCAAATAATATTATAAATACTCCATCAGATAAAGAAGATATACTGACTTCAAGCTAGTGTTTTACGATGCTATTCTCGTTATGGTTAGTAAGATATAAAGTTTTCCTCTTGATAGAAGGCAACGCCTTGTAGTTTATCATCGTCTGGTTAAGAAAAAAAAATATGAACTACTATTTTACAACACTTGTATTTTTATTCTTTGGAAGCATATTAAGTGCCCAAATCCAGTCCGATTGTAATGTATCACCTGAATTGGCAACAGCCTATGAGAGAGATGTTAAAGGCCTGGTAGTAAATCGTATGCAGGACTTGAATAGCCCGGATTATGATTTGGTAGATATTCCTCAATCCTGGCAGGATAGCATTCTGGAAGGCATGGCAGCCATCCTACATGCTCCTGGTTTACTGGAAAGTGATTCTGTTTTTAATCAGTATTGCGTACATTATAATTATGGCAATTCGATGTCTTATGGTTTTCTGATAGGGGTAGCAGATGGATCTATGATTGCACAGGCATGGGAAGCTGGTAATACCTTAACAGGCGAGCCTTTTTTGGATAGCCTCTTGGCGAAGTATGACTTCGAGTTACAGAGTTATATTAGCAGTATTAATGTTGGGGTATTATATACAGATCAGTATCTAAATCTTTATGCATTAGCCAATTTGCTTACCATCAATGTAGATGCTGTACAGTATGGTGAGCCTGATTTCTTGATTGGTGGTGCTGGACAGATAGCGTACAATCTTGATGATCAGGGCAATCGTCTGTATGACTTTCGCCTCGAATGGAATGATTGCTTTGATGGATGTGATAATTTTTACACATGGAAATTTAGCGTAAGCCCGGATTGTGAAGTCACCTTTTTAGGTACAGAGGAAGGCGGTTTTTTTGGAATAGAACCACTTCCAGAGCCTGTCAATTGTATGCTAACCAGCGATGTGGGAGAAGCTATAGCTCCTTCTGAATTGGGGTTGTACCCTAATCCTGTGATAGATTACTTGTATTTAAATAATAGTCCTCAAAAAGGCAGCTGGCAAATTATAGATGTATACGGAAGAAGCCATTTAGAAGGAGTATTCCCCAAAACAGAAATACTACTTGATAAGTTGCCCAAAGGGATGTACTGGTTGCGCTATGAACATAAGCAAAGCACTGTAAGCAAGGCATTTGTTAAATAACAGAAGTCATTAATTGAAAATGCCTGCTATGACAGCTTTGTATTTCATAGCAGGTATTTTTCTATACTACATCAGATTGAAAATAGAGTTCCCTTTTTCTTGGATAGTAATAGACCTCAATGATAGCTAATGTGAATTTATAGTTATCCTCCCCAGGGAGAGGACTAAGGAGGGGGAGCTTACTCGAACCCAAGAATTATTTTAGAGCCCTCTTTCCTACTTTGATCCATCTATTGGAATTGGATAAATGAACAAGGGAAATTTCCACCCCCTAGCCCCCGCCAGCGGGGGAAACCTTAGAACGAAATGTAGACTTATATAAGAGTTTAGTACTACACACATTGAATAAATGTCTCTATTCTTTTAATAGTAAGATGCTTCAATGATAGCTAATGTGAATTTATAGTTATCCTCCCCGGGGGGAGGACTAAGGAGGGGGAGCT